>JBMYRX010000050.1:0-13576 GCA_049602715.1 Paracoccaceae bacterium
TTATTCATCATCTTATCCAGTCTAAATTAAATTTATTACAGCAGAGCATATTCCTAACAGGATAAGAATACCACCCAAAGGTTTTTTTATTATAATACCTATTTGTGGAAGCTTTTCTAGAACAACAATTAAGGTAATCAACCCCATCCAAATAAAGTTCATATAGCCCATAACAAAGGCTAGAAGCATAAAGCCCCAGCAGCAACCAACGCAAAAAGTTCCTAAACCAAGACCCATCCTAAATCCACCGAAGAGACCCGATCGCCATTTACTCATGAAATATCCAAAAGGAGAATGACAAACTTCGTGGCAAAAATCTTTTAAAGCAGTAAATTGAAACACTCCTACAGCAATAAGTGCTAATGAAATAGCCCAATCTGATTGTATTACCCCTGAACTATTTAAAAATTCAACACTGGTAAGAGAGACCTGCAGTTGAGAAATAATCAGTGAAAACCCAATCCATACGACTATATAGCCTAAAAGAACCCCACTCCATCCTAACCACGAACCCTCAGCACTTTTTATTAAATCTTGATAAGTACGAAGGGTTGGCACCATAGCAGGTAACATCATGGCGATCATCATTATTGACCACATAGGAAATAACATTTTAAGAGTTACCATAAATTCCATTTTCATGCTGCCATCAGTCATAGATCCCATCTTCATATTGCCAAACCAATCTAATTTCATAGATGAGGACATTTGGAATACGTAAACCCAGGAAATTAGTATTGTAATGAAAAAGCTCAACCATAAGATTGAACGGATAAAAGATTTATTGCCATCTTGCATTTTTAACTCCATAAAAGAATCTCAAGCGCAATCCTGATGCCATGTTTTTAAATGTCTGACAAATGAAATCGCAAAATATAAATATTCCTGATCTTTCTACCGAAATTGCCGAAGAAATTAGGGCATCCATTAAGAACAATGAATTAAACATTGGATCTAGATTGCCTTCTGAAACCGAACTCGCAGAACAATTTAAAGTAAGCAGATCAACCGTCAGGGAAGCTCTCAAAAGACTAGCAGCACAAAACTTGATAAGAACTCAACGCGGAGCCTCAGGCGGAGCTTTTGTAAAGCAACTCAGTTTTGAGGAGGCGTACGATTACCAAATAACCACTTCTACTCTATTGTTATCCATGAATGATGTTAGTTTCGAAATAGCTTGTGAGGCTCGCTTTAGTCTTGAAAGAGCATGCACATACTTTGCTGCACATCGTCGAACAAATGAAGATATAGCATTATTAAATGGAGAAATATCTACTCAAACAGAGAAAAACTTGAGCGACGAAGATTTTTGTGCGTCTGATATTCGGTTTCATCGGGTTTTAGTTGATTGCGCTAAAAATCCAGTTTTAAGTTATCAGCTTGCTGGGGCAATCGAAGCCATGCAACCATTAATGAATATGATAACATTTTCAGAACGGTCTCGAGAAAAAATAATCTTGTTCCATCAAGAAATTTTAGAAGCAATTATTGCAAAAGACGGACAGATGGCAATTAATACCCTAGAAACACTTGAGCGATATACTCAAACACTTGGTCAAAAACTATTTAAAAGATAAATAAAATTCATTCATCTCAAGTTTTTATTTATATATATTCTTCCATGGTGACTTATTGCTTTTAAAGTCAGCTTTTTCAGCTATACTATCTATTGTCTTTATTGACTATGGATATAAACGCGCTCGCAATAAGCGGATCGGACCCGGGGGCGGTACCCGGCGACTCCACCAAATATCGTTCATTTGACGATTATGGGGTCGAAATAGGATCGACGAACGTCTAAAGGGGTTAGCTTTATCTCGGTGAGATACCACCGTTATCGGTTCAATTTAAGCTAGTTGCAAATGACAACAGAGCTCCGGTAGCCCTAGCTGCGTAAGCAGTTCGGAAAACCGAAAACTTAAGTCCTATGACCTTGCAGTTATAGGGGGGGCCTGCAGGAGCCTCGCAACAGAATCCTGTACCTAAAAAAACGATAATATTACTAAATCAATATGGTTAAAATGAAGATATTTTCACTAACATTATTATTCACAAGTTTTTTTTGGTTTTCCGGGAACATATCTCAAGCGGTGACATTAAATTGCGAATTAAGAAAAACAGCTGGAACCATAGAATTGGTAAATTTAGATGAATATGCTCCAACTTTACAAAGCCATACGCTTTCTCAAAATAGTGGAGTAATGACCTTTATTACCAAAACACCACTCGAAGGAATTACTTCCACAAAATTTAGCAATAATGGAAGCCGATGGAAATGGAGTTATGAAGCAATTGTTGATAGTATAACTAGTAGTGATTCTGGGATATTAACGTACATCTTCAATCCAAATAACGGCCGTACTTCGCTTTCAATCACCACACAAGGAGTCCTCGTGCTTGGCCCCTTAAAGGGCTTTTGTAAGGGAAATTAAAGTATTGTAGCTTTAAACAAAACTTTACAAGGCAGACCAGACCCTAGCCTTGCCACGTCCAAGTCCAATATCAATAGTAAAATGCACTTGATTAGACTTAAGGTGAGAGATCACTTCGCCTTCGTCAAAGTTAGCAAGTGTTTCTCCAGCTTTTGCTACTAAAACCTTACCAATAGAAATACTAAGTAGGTCTCGCTCTGCTCTCTCTCCAGCCTTTCCAACCGCCATTACTATGCGACCTACACGCGGTTCAACCCCAAATATACCCTTCCGGACTAATATAGAATTAACAATGGAGCGTCCAATATTTCTAGCCGCGCGCTGAGAAACTGCGCCGACAACGTCGCAGGTTAGTAAATTTCCTGTTGCCGCACCATCTCGCACGATCATCAGAGCTAGTTCGGTTGTCATCTCATTAAGAGCCACACGAAATTCCTTTAATACACGGTCATTTGCACTCTGGATTTTTAGTTGGCCTTTCGCCTGTCCAGTCGCAGAGAGTAAGACGGTATCACTTGTCGAGGTATCACCATCTACAGAAATACAATTAAACGAACGGTCCACCGCGTATTTTAAACAGTTTTGTAATATTTGGGGGGGTATCTTTGCATCTGTAAAAATAAATGACAGCATTGTCCCCATATTAGGAGCGATCATCGTTGAACCTTTTGCAATTCCAGCTAGCGTGATATCAGTATTACCAATCTTTACCTGACGAACTACCGCTTTTGGAAAACGATCTGTCGTCATAATGCTTCGGGCTGCGTTATGCCAACCAGTCTCACTCAAAGCCTGTATGCCAAGCGGTACTTTGTCAGCAACAAAGTTTACCTCTTTCTTTTCTCCAATTATGCCAGTTGAGGCAAGAAAGACTTCAGATGTATCGCAACCAATCAACTTGGCAGCAACGGACGCAGTTTTCTGCACTAATTCTCTTCCTTGGTTACCCGTAAAGACATTGGAGTTTCCCGAACTCGCAACGATTGCCCGAACTTTTCCTCCCGGCAATTGACGTTTAGTCCACTCCACCGGCATCCCGGGACAACGTGAACTAGTCAGGGTCCCTGCTATAGTGGAACCAGGTGTCAATTTCGCGATGAAAAGGTCATGTTTACCATTATCCTTTAGATCGGCAATGACCCCTGAAACATGAACCCCCGAGATAATTGGAATTTTCGGTAGTTGTGGAAAATTGTCATTTACGGGCATGGCAAACCTCAATTGATGAAACCGTCGTTAATCTTGAACTTTATATTTCAAAGCCGATAAGTAAAAGCTAAGCGTTACTACTTAAATGTATTGAGAATGTCCAACGCAATAATTCAAAACAACTACAATAAAAATTTTCAAAGTTTCGCCTAAGCGATAGCATTCCGAACGTTATTCGGTTACCTTTGTGTTAATCAAAAGGGGAAAAATGAAGAAAAAAATAACGCTTAATTGTCATTGTGGTGAAGTCCAGTTGGACTTGTACTTGCCAAATGGTTTCGAGAAAATACGTCGATGCAATTGCAGTATATGTAGCCGAAAGGGTGCTGTAGTGAGCTCAGTACTAAAAAAAAACTTAACGGTAGTTAAAGGTCAAAAGCTATTATCTAAATATCAATTTAACACTAAAACGGCAAAACATTACTTCTGTTCTCAATGTGGTATATATACTCATCATCAGAGGCGCTCCGATCCAAAAGAATTTGGTATTAATATGGGCTGTATAGACGGATTTGATTTATCAAGCTATGGAGATATTCCGGTAATCGATGGTAAAAATAATCATCCATCAGATGATTGTTGATTAGACTTACTTAATTTTCAATTGATGTTATAGTGTTTCCACAGAACTTGATTTAAGGGAGAATGCTAATGTCAAATCTATACTCTAAGAACTTTGAAGATCCTGATGAAATAAAAGAACCGCCTAAGGCGAAAGTACAAGTGGTTAAATTAGGAAATGTTAATGCGACAAAATTGGTTGTGCAACCTGGTTGGGTTTGGTCTGAGTGTATAAAACCAATAGTTGGTGGTCACAGCTGTCAAGCAGGCCATATCGGGGTAGTAATCTCTGGCCGATTAGGGTGTTCACATGATGATGGATCAAAAATTGAAGTCGGCCCGGGTGACGCTTATTACTTTGCCCCAGGACACGATGGATGGGTAATTGGCGACGAAGAATGTGTTATGTACGAATTTGTAGAAGCGGGTAAGGACTTCGGCCCTTGGACTAAAGCCGGGTAAAATAATAATTATTAAGGCCCTTTAGACACGGTTAAAGGGCCTTAAATAAGCAATCTGTAAAAAAAATTTTAAAAATCTATAAGATCTGATAAACCATTGGCCATTGTTTTTATCGTTATTGATTAAAACTGTCTTGCACTTACTACATAAGCTTCGATCGTATCTTCACCGACTGCTTCATGAGCAGACAGACGATTGACACCACCAACCAGAACGTATCGACCTTTTCCCTTCCTAACTCTAATTGGCTTCAACTCACCTTCATTTAATAAATTCTCAGCAAAATTCTCAACCTTTACAGGATCTAATTCTTTTTTTCGATCAGCAGGTATGTAAACATCAGAAATTTTTATGATTATAGATTGTAACAACTTTATTCCTAGCTAATTTAAAATATTATTTCTCTAGTTCGAAACAACTTTACATTTTCAATCATACTTATCAAGTTAGCTAAAGTTACTTTGAACACATAACAGGTATAATAAGTTGCAAGGATTATACTTCTTTTGATGGTCATCGCCGAGTTGAGGGAGTTATAGCTATGAATGAAATACAAAATAAACTCTATCAAAAGATAAAAACCTTCATGGGCACACCCTCGAGTAGAGATACAACTAACGCTACTGCTGCAATTTTAGGATGTCCCTTTGACTGTGGAACCCACCCATTCAGAGTTGGATCGAGGCAAGGTCCACAAGCGATCAGAGATCAATCTTACTTAATTCGTCCATTTCAGTCCGAACTAGCAGATGAAAATATTCTGGAAAAACTTAGTGTTGTCGATGCTGGGGATGTGAATGTCGTTTCTTCAAGAACAGATGAATCTTTTGACATAATAGAAGAGGCTGCCTATCAATTATCGGTTACAGGAGCAATTCCAATTGGTTTTGGCGGAGATGGCAGCGTATCTTTGCCCTTAATTCGTGCTGCATCAAGAATTCATAATGGTTTAGCTGTATTACATTTTGATAGCCACACTGATGCTTATGAAGTTGACCCAGTACATAAGTATGATGCTGCCACACAATTTTCCCACGTAGCTCTCGAACAAAGAATTAGCGTAAGCAGTTCTTACCATATTGGACTCAGGGGCTCGACCTCTTCTCAGAATGTATATCAGCACGGCAAAAACCAAGGTTACAATCTTATTACAATGAATGATTTTCTCAATCGAGGTCACGACAATATTATGTCAGAACTGCATGCTAAGCTCAAAGGCAGGCCAATATATCTATCTTGGGATATGGATGTGTTCGATCCTTCATGCGCTCCCGGGGTCTGCACTCCAGAATGGGGAGGTTTTTCAGCAAGGGAGGGAATAAATATAATTCGTGATCTAACTGGGTTAAATATAGTTGGTGCCGATATCAATACAGTTAGTCCTCCACATGACCTAAATGGAATGACAGCGTTTCTTGCAGCTTCGATCACTTATGAAATTTTGCTAAATCTCTGGCGATCAAAGACTATGCATAAATAAGTTGCCCATAAAAACTCTACAAGATTTTAGTAAGTTGTCGTTCAACTATTTTCATAATTATATCCAGATAGCTCCTGTTCACAGCTCTCACCCGAACAACATGGATAGATATTTTGTTTGCAATCTAGACACTGATAATGGCCATGTACAAAAACAGATCCTTTAGTACTCCTGCAGATTGGACAAAACTCATTAGATTTCATAGTTCAATAATCCTATTATTTTTTCAGAAAGCTTCTTTCAAATTCATATTTAGTCAATAATACCTAAACAACTACCCTAAAATATCTTTATGTTCCTTCAATACATTTTCAAATGCCACTAAAAACTTTTTTAGATCATCTTGGTTCATTGCAATATTGAGAGTTAGATACCCTCGTTGAGCAAATAAGAACCCCCTTACCGCCATCTCCAAATGAATTAGTTTCAGTTTATTTAATTGGAAATCACTATATATCGGAGGTTTAGAAATAAAACCCTTTTCAACATGTAAACCAAGAATAGACCCTACACCTGTCATTTGGAGTGAGACATTATGTGTTTCACACATCTTATTTATCGATAATTTGAAAGCTTCACCGGAATCAAATAACTGATCTGCAGCTTCACGGGTAAATACCTTGGTCAGACCGGTGTAACCAGCAGCCATTGACATAGTATTATTATTGAAAGTCCCAGCATGAGCCAGACCATCTGGATGAGTTGGATCCCACAGATCCATTATCTCATTGGACCCACCAAAGGCTCCAAAACTAGCCCCGCCACCTAGGTATTTTCCAAGAGTAGTTATATCCGGATAAATATCTAATTTCTCTTGCAGTCCCCCAATAGATGACCGAGAAGTCATTACCTCATCAAAAATTAAACATATACCATTAGTATTTGTTTCATTACGTATTGCTTGCAGAAATTCTTTACGTGCGGGAATACATCCTCCACTACCAAGCATTGGCTCAATTAAAACTGCTGCTAAATCATCCGCATTAGTTCTAATAAGTTTGATTGTTTCATCAATATTGTTGAATGGAGCTTTAATAATCTCATAAGGAACATTAACCGGAGAAGTGTTACCTTTAAAATATAAAACTCCTCCATGATAACTACCTTCAAAAACCATAATTTTTTTTCGGTCGGTGAATGCTCTAGCGGCTCCAATCGCCATTAAATTCGCTTCTGTCCCAGAATTAGTAAATCTAACTTTATCTATAGATTTAACCCTAGAACAAATTTCTTCAGCCAAAAGAGCTTCCCACTCATTCGGAGCACCAAAGCTCAAGCCCGATTCAACTGCTTCTATTAAGGCTTTCGCTATATACGGATCAGAATGACCATAAAGACCCGCAGAATACTCACCCAGGAAATCTAAATAATAATCATTATCTAAACTTTGTAATAAAGTTCCTTCACCTTTTTTTATGGTTATAGGAAATGGATCATAGTGCAGAACAGTTCGAGTATTGCCGCCAGGCATAGATTTTTTTGCTCCCTGCCAACGCTTTTGGCTCAAAGCATTTTTCTTAACAAATCTTTCCTCAACATTATTTAATGCGTTTAGAAGACTATTATGAGACCCAATATTTCTATTCAAAAAAAATCCTTTATAAAGTTATCACTTGGCAGCTATTATTCCTATTTCAACAGTAAAACTTGGACTGGCTAAACGAGGTGACTCCACGCATGCCCGTGCAGGTGCATTACCACCTTTTGACCATTGATCCCAAACTTCGTTCATCTCGGCAAAGTCATCCATACTGCACAACCATATTGTAGCTGATAGAACTTTAGACTTGTCTGTTCCAGCCTCAGCAAGCAAAGCATCAATTTGATCTAGTATTGATTTTGTTTGATTTGCGACACTTTCGCCCGGTGCTTTAGATGCTACTTGGCCAGCTAGATATACTGTGTCTCCAGCTATTACGATTTGACTCATTCTATCATTTGTATGAAGTCGTCTGATGCTCATTACTATTCTCCTTTTAAGGTTATATATTATATGTAAAGCTTATTCTAAATCTAAAATAACTTATAGCTAAAACTATCAATTCAAATTTTATAGTTAACCATACAAATCATTTGCACGTTTTTCAAATGCCCGTACTATTCGCTGCATGGCTTCATCAAAAAAAATACCAATAACCTTCTGCAATACTCGAGATTTAAATTCAAAACTAACAAAAAATTTAATCTGACAACCAAGATTATCTTCGTCAATGAACTGCCAACTCGACTTTAAAAACTTGAATGGTCCATCTAAATACTCTGTTTTGATTTCCTTGGAGTTTTCGCAAAGAGTTACTTTACTTCCGAACCTCTCACTGAATGCCTTAAACTTTATTACTAAGTCTGCTAAAATAACTTCTTCTTTTTCTCGATTTTCACGAGATATCACCCTCGCGGCAGAGCACCAAGGAAGAAATTCTGGGTATCTTTCTATATCAGCAACCAAATCATACATTTGGCTTGCCGTATATGGTAAATGTCGATCTTCTGAATGTGTTGGCATTTGTATCTCTGTAGTTTATTGTTAGTATTTCTAGGATTAATGAGTTCAACACAAGAGGAAATGATGTCTCAATCAGAATATGATATCGAACAACTTATTTCTGCAAAATCGATAGCAGCACGAATTGAAGAATTAGCCCTCGAAATTCAAAAACAATTTGCAAATACAGAAAAATTGATTGTTGTTGGACTTCTAAGGGGGTCTTTTGTTTTTATAGCAGATTTAGTCAGAGAATTAGACTTACCAGTCGAAGTAGATTTCTTAGAGGCATCGAGCTATGGTGATGAGACAGAAAGCTCTCGAGAAGTTAGAATCTTGAAAGATCTCCGCGGTGAAATTTCTGGGCGAGATGTTTTAGTAGTAGAAGATATTGTTGATACTGGCTTTACACTAACACACGTTGTGAATTTATTATCTAGTAGAAATCCAAAAACAATTAAAACCATTGCTTTATTGGACAAACCGACACGGCGAGAAGTGGATATAAAAGCTACATGGACTGGATTTGAAATACCTGACGAGTTTGTAGTTGGCTACGGAATTGATTTTGCTCAAAGGAATCGTAATCTACCCTACATTGGTTGTGTTAAATTTAAAGATTAGAATTTATACCTAACTTGATTTGACGAGCATTTTGAAGTCGTTTAAAATCATCACCAGCATGATAACTTGATCGGGTTAATGGGGATGCTGAAACCATAAGAAACCCCTTACCCAATGCAGCTTTCTCATAGGACTCAAACTCTTCAGGTGTAACAAACCTATCTAATACATGATGTTTTAAAGTGGGTTGCAAGTACTGGCCAATTGTTAAAAAATCAACATCTGCAGCTCTCATATCATCCATAACTTGAAGTACTGATTGTTTATCTTCTCCAAGCCCCACCATGATCCCTGATTTAGTAAATATTGAGGGATCTAATTCTTTAACCCTTTGCAGCAGCCGCAATGAGTGAAAATAGCGAGCTCCAGGCCTAACCTCGGGGTAAAGCGCGGGAACAGTTTCCAGATTGTGGTTAAAAACATCTGGTTTTGCCTCTACCACTTGATTAAGTACAGATTTATCACACTTTAAAAAGTCAGGGGTTAAAATTTCTATCGATGTACCATTACATTTTCTTCGCACCAGCTTTATTGTTTTGGCAAAATGGCTCGCACCACCATCCTGAATGTCGTCTCTGTCTACAGAAGTTATTACAACATGTTTAAGACCTAGTTTTTTGACTGCGTCCGCTACTCGGGCAGGTTCGAACGGGTCCAACTCTTTGACTGGTTTTCCAGTAGCAATGTTACAAAACGTGCAAGCGCGAGTACAAATATCGCCCATAATCATCATAGTGGCATGGCCCTGATTCCAACACTCTCCAACATTAGGACAACCAGCCTCTTCGCACACAGTAACTAAATTGTGTTCGCGCATTATTTTACGAGTTTCTATATAACCTGTTCCAACGGGGGCCTTAACTCGTATCCACTTAGGTTTTTTTTGTGGAGAACTAATAGGCCTATTTACTTTTTCTGGATGCCTTTGCTCCGGAATTTTAATATCTCTTGTTTTACTTTGCATAAAAAAAGCCACCCATGATGCGTTCAGTATAACAGAAAATATTATAAAAACAGACTAAAAACAGAAAATAATTTAATTAAACAAAAATATTAAGTAAATGAGTCCTTCATAGAACCTTTTTTCTTCGAGATAAAAGCTTTTAACTCTTCGTCTATTGCGGGGTCTAGATAAGGTTTCTGATAATCCTTGAGTAGTTTCTCAACCCTAATAGAAGCCAAAGCTTGGGTGTCTCTTGAGCCCTCATCTGACCAAGTTTCATATGGTTTATAATCAAGAATATCAGATCGCCAAAACGCATCTTTAAAATTATTTTGGGTATGCTCACAACCTAAATAATGACCACCCGGACCAACTTCTCTTATAGCATCCATAGCCTGAGCATTTTCATCAAACTCAATACCTTTTGCCATCCCGTGCAATACTCCTAATTGATCTGCATCCATTACAAATTTCTCGAATGAAGACACTAGACCCCCTTCTAGCCAACCACATGAATGTAACATAAAGTTTACACCAGAAAGTAAACCCATATTCAACGAATTAGCACTTTCATATCCAGCTTGAGCGTCTGGTAATTTTGAACCACAAAAACCGCCAGCAGACCGGTAAGGCAAACCTAAACGCCGAGCTAATTGTCCCGCACCATAGGTAATTTGAGATGCCTCTGGAGTCCCAAAAGTCGGCGCACCAGAATTCATATCAATTGATGTCACAAAAGCTCCAAAAATTACTGGAGAACCCGCTCGAATTAATTGACTATATGCAACTCCCGCTAAAACTTCTGCCAAAACTTGTGTTAGAGTACCAGCAACTGATACGGGCGCCATTGCTCCCCCAACTATAAATGGTGAAATAATACACGCTTGATTAGCTTTAGCATATACTTCAAGTGCACCCATCATTGTAGCGTCAAATGTCAAAGGAGAATTGATGTTTATTAATGAAGTCATAACCGTTCTATCATTCAAACCATTAAAAAGAATATTACTCATTGCGACCGAATCTTCTGCCCTTGATGGTTCAGTGACTGAACCCATGAATGGCTTATCAGACAAATTCATATGAGCGTAAAGCATATCCAAATGACGTTTGTTTACGGGTATATCAGTAGGCTCACATACCGTTCCACCTGAGTGATGAAGCCATTTTGACATATACGTTAATTTTACGAATTTCTGAAAATCGTCTATTGTCGCATATCGCCTACCGCCTGTAGCATCGCGGACAAATGGAGGCCCATATACAGGCGCTGTAACTAAAGTATTTCCACCTATTTCAACATTTCGTTCAGGATTACGGGCATGTTGTACAATTTTGTTTGGCGCGGTTTCACATAATTTGCGCGCTAAACCTCTAGGAATCCTTACTCTTTCCCCTTCAATCTCTGCACCAGCATCTTTCCAAATTTTAAGTGCAGGTGAGTTATCAGTAAAAGCAACACCCACTTCTTCAAGGACCGTCTCAGCATTATACTCTATAATTTCGATTGCTTCTGTCGTTAGTACCTCAAAATTCGGTATGTTTCTTGTAATAAACCTTGCACTCTCAATTTTAACAGCTGTTCTTTCAGCACGCCGCGCACTTCCCCCACCACTTCTTGATCTTTTTCGTTTTTGGTCTATCTCTGTCATTTAAAACCCTTAAAAATATATATCACAGGTTAACTTAATTAATTAATTCAAAACGAACAGAATTCGCCACCTTAGGTGTAATAGCGACAAAATAAGATAAGTTTATGTCGTGATATATTAAAAATAAAAAATACTAACTTGCTTAACTGAAACGCTAGATCTAGATACTTCATATGGGAATAAATAAAAAAGAGCGCTTACTAATTATCGATTTTGGGAGCCAAGTGACTCAGTTAATAGCTCGACGTTTAAGGGAATTAAACGTTTATTGTGAAATTCATCCCTATCAAAACGCTACATACTCATTTTTAAGGAAATTCTCTCCTAAAGCAATAATATTATCCGGTGGTCCTGATAGCGTAATTCGAAAAGAGAGCCCAAGAGTTGATCAAGAAATATTTTCGTTGGGTATTCCAATTTTGGGTATTTGCTATGGTCAGCAGCTTATGATGCAACAGTTAGGGGGAGCGGTTGAGAGTGGCAACGATACCGCAGAGTTTGGGAGAGCTTTTCTAAGTAAAAACGGAGAATTAGATATTTTAAGCGGTTGGTTCAAGAATGGCTCCGAACAAGTCTGGATGAGTCACGGAGACCATGTAAGTAAAATTGCACCAGGATTCTCTATATTTGGGAGTTCTCCAAATGCACCATTCGCTGTTGTCGCAGATACCAATCGACACTTTTATGCAGTCCAGTTCCATCCAGAAGTACATCATACACCCAACGGAAAGCTCTTATTTAAGAATTTTGTTAAATTAGCTGGATTTTCGGGTGATTGGACCATGGATTCTTATAAAGCGATTGCCATTGAGAAAATACGGAATCAAGTTGGTCAGAAAAAGGTGATTTGCGGTTTATCTGGGGGTGTCGACAGTTCAGTTGCAGCCATTTTAATTCATGAAGCAATTGGCGATCAACTTACCTGTGTCTTTGTCGACCACGGGCTTTTACGTCAGGAAGAAGCTGACGAAGTTATTTCAATGTTTAAAAGTAACTATAATATTCCTTTAATTCATGCCGAGGAGTCAGAGCTGTTCCTAGAGCAATTAGTTGGTATTTCAGACCCAGAAAAAAAACGTAAAATAATCGGCAGTCTGTTCATTGATGTTTTCCAAAAGTATGCAAATCAGATTGAAGGTGCTGAATTTCTAGCGCAAGGCACTTTATACCCTGATGTAATTGAGTCCGTCAGCTTTTCGGGAGGGCCTTCAGTCACTATTAAATCTCATCATAATGTCGGAGGGTTACCCGAAAAAATGGGTTTAAAACTTATTGAACCTCTTAGAGAGCTATTTAAGGATGAAGTGCGTGAACTAGGAAAAGAACTGGGTTTACCAGTTGATTTTATTAATCGCCATCCATTCCCAGGGCCCGGCTTGGCAATTAGGTGTCCAGGAGAAATAACATTAGATAAGTTAGAAATACTGAGAAGAGCTGATGCAATTTACATAGATCAAATACGTAAACACGGGTTATATGATAAGATATGGCAAGCCTTTGTAGCCATATTACCAGTTCGAACAGTCGGAGTTATGGGTGACGCGCGAACTTATGATTATGCGTGTACCTTGAGGGCAGTGACCTCAGTGGATGGAATGACAGCGGATTATTATCCATTTGATCATAATTTTCTTGGGGAGACCTCCACAAGAATTATAAACGAAGTCGAAGGAATAAATAGGGTTACGTATGATATAACCTCTAAACCTCCGGGAACAATTGAGTGGGAAT
>JBMYRX010000051.1:0-13223 GCA_049602715.1 Paracoccaceae bacterium
TGGAAAAGACTCTACGACTTGAGAAACCGCTCGCGATAGAAATTTCTAAGATAGACATTGATGTTTGTTCTATTAGTTGTCGGCCATGTAAAAGCCGTAATTTTAAGTAATATTTTTTTGGTGTCATTCTCAAATGTTTTGAAAAAAGGCGTTCGGTTTGTCTTAAAGATAAATTTACGACCCTTGATATTTTATTAATAGTCAATGGGTTTTCTAGGTTTTTAGACATTTCAAAAACGGCTTCTCTCAGACTTTTGGGGACATCTCGTAATCTTTGTGCGGTTCCTTTTGGTTGTTCCAAGTCGCCTCTCCTTGTAAAGGTGATCATCAGGTGGTCGCATACTAAATCTGCATACTGAGAAGAAAACTCAGTTTTTATGAACTCTATAACCATATCTAGAGCAGCGGCCTCCCCAGGACTACTTGTTACGCCATTGCTGTTTATAAATAATGCATCAATTGCATTTATATTTTGGTTTCGTTCTGAAAAGGCCGCAAGAGTAGACCAGTGAACTGTTGCGCATCCATTTGCTATAATTCCCGCATCAGCCATTTTCCAACCTGCACAACCCACCCCGTAGATTGGCACTTTATTTCTGTTGCAAACTCTTAATAGTTTTTTAAGATCTGTCTGGAGTTTATGAGGCATCTTTAACCCACAACAAATAAAAACCACGGTTTCCTGAGAGTTTTTGTTTATTGATTGTAAACATTCTTCTAAAAGGATGGAGCAGTTGACAGATAACCCCGAAGTGGCTTCAACCGCGTGCTCCGACAGACTAACTATATCGATATTCAATTTAACCTCTGATGCTAATTCTTTTAAAGTTTTTAAAGGTTCTAAAATTGCACCTAAAGATAAGTATGAAAAACCAGGCACCAATACTAATTTTATTTGTCTTTTCACTTACTGTTACGTCCCCTGAAAATGTATCAATTAATTTTTCGTTCGCTGCCTTAATCATAGTCTTTTTCGCAAGTGATTAAAGTGGATTTTTTGAACAATTCACCTATGTAAACGTTGGTAAATTCAACAATTATGCTAGCTATTGGTCAGATATTTTGATAAATTAGGATCACCTTATGTTGGCGGTTGATAGCTAGGAAGATAGTATTATGAAAACTATGGCTGAGTTACCAGAAATTGACTTTAAGTCTAAGGAATATCTATCCAGCCCGTTACAGACATTAGCCGAGTATGCAAAATTATTCAAAGTAGGGAAAAGTGAGCGGGGCGTTGAGATACTGGATTACAGCCTTTGTCGGGATACTATTTTAGATAGAAGGTTTGGAACGGGTCATCCGAAATTAATGAAGGTTTTGGGAATGTCTGATGGCCCAGCTTTAAATTATAAAAAAAATTCTATTTCTTTTCATGATAGAGGGGAGACAAGGAGAAAATTGAGAATTCCTTTGACCCAATTGATGGGCCCCAGTGGGTCTGAGAGATTTAGGGTAGATATTAAGAAAGTAGTCGAAAGTACATTTAACGATATTTCAGAAAATATGAATGTTGATTTAATTGAAGTCTTATGTGACCAAATCCCATCAAAAGTTTACTGCTATTGGTTGGATGCCCCCCAGAAGGATGCAGAATTTGTTTCTCGAACATCTCATATAGTACAACAAGTGCATACTCGAGACCCCGCAACAGCACGAGGAGTATCAGCGGGCTTTGAGGCATTATTAACTTACGTTGATGAAAGGATTGAATACTCGAGGCGAAATCTGGGAGATAACCTCATATCTGACTTAATTAGAGCGACTGACGATGGTTATCTTACAAATGACGAGCTACGTAATTGGGTTGTAAAATTGGCAGAAGCCAACACAGATAATTCTTCGCATCAGATAGCGATTGCTATAATTGAATTGTCATCTAGGCCAGAAATTTGGAAGATGCTAGGTAGAGATAATACCCTTGTTCCTCAAGCATTACGTGAAGTAATGCGGTATCATCCGAGATCATTGTCTACCTCACGTGAAACATTAGAAAATGTTAATCTGGATGGCTATTTAATACCGAAGGGTGAGGCTGTATTTCCCAATATTGGCGCAGCGCACTGGAACCCTAGCTATTTTCCAGCTCCAGAGAAATTTGATATTAACAGGCCTGATAAACCAACCCATCTTAACTTTGGAGGTGGTATTTTTTCCTGCATTGGACGATTTGCAGTCACTATTGAAATTGAAGAAGTTATATCTTTTATGGTTTCAAATTTTCCAAATTTCAAAATAATAGAGTCATCTTTTAGTCATTCACCGATGTTTACATCAGTATCGACCTTAAGGGGCTGTTTGAATCCCTAAGAGAGTTATGAAACCATAGTAGGAAATATAGAGATGTCTGATCCAATTTTAGTTATAGCGGACAAGAACTACAGTCTTTGGCCTTTAGCCCCTTGGTTATGTTTGAAGGCTGCTAAAATTAGCTTTAGAGAAAAATTAATTCGCTTTGGGCAACCAAATACTAGAAAAAGTATGTTAGAGTACTCACCAACAGGACGAGTGCCTTCACTCCACCATAATGATATAAAAATATGGGATTCATTAGCTATTTGTGAATATGTGGCGGAGCTTTCCCCAGGGACTAAGCTCTGGCCTTCTGACAGAAAAGCAAGGGCAGTTGCTAGAGCATTTTCATGTGAGATGCATGGAACCGGAGGAGCATACCCTGGAGCTCCAAGACATATAATTTATTCACTTGATACGAATGTGAGGAGGCGAACCGATCGAGTATTTCCAAATGAGGCTGTTCAAGAAAGTATTGATTACCTAATAGGACATTGGCGAGATTTGCGAAAAAAATTTGGAGAGTCAGGACCATTTTTATTTGGCCATTTTACTATTGCAGATGCTATGTCTGCCCACTTGGTTAATCGGTTCATAACCTATGATATTAAAATTCCTGAAGATATTCATGAATATTGTACTGCCATGCGGTCTTTTAAACCACTAGCTGAATGGATTTTTCAAGCGGAGCTAGAACACTGGGAACTCCCTTCAGCTGAAATTGATGTCTCAAAAATATAGCATTTAGAATAATATATTATGTCAGGTAAGAAATGCTTACCTAAATATTGCAATTTTCAGTTTATTCGGATATGACAGGTTTTCTGCTTATTAAAAATATAAAACGCTTAACATATTTTTAAATTAGTTGATTAAATACAGGTGTTGTACTCTATTATTGAGGAAAGGTGATTAACTCGAATTGCATTCGTTTATTTGGTACTCAGTCTTGTATAAAAAAGATTTATTGACAGTATTCTTTCAGGGAAAAAGATGACTAAAAACAAAAAAAACCAAGGCCTAGATGCTCTCCATATAGAACAAGATTTCATGAAGCGTGATGTATCTGGTGGACTTTATGAACCACGATATGAGCATGATTCTTGTGGGTTAGGTTTTATAGCGAATATTGATGGTATTAAGTCTCATAAAATAATTCGAGATGGTATAAGAATTTTAGAGAACCTTGAGCACAGAGGAGCTACTGGTGCGGATCCACTAATGGGAGACGGTGCTGGTATGCTAGTTCAAATACCACATGAATTCTTTTTTGAAGAGTGTAATAAATTAGGTTTTACTATTCCAAAAAAAGATAAGTATGCTGTTGGGTTCTTTTTTATGCCCCAAGATAAAAATTTGCAAAGCCGCATAAAGTCTTTAATAGAGAATGTTGCTACAACTTCAGGATGTTCAATACTAGGCTGGAGAGACGTCCCTACTAATAATAGTTCTTTATCTAAAGACCCAGAAATTAGTTCTAGAGAGCCTGCCCATTTACAGGGATTTTTTGATCGGCCTAAAGGTATTACTGACGATGAATATGAAAGAAAAATATATATACTTCGGCGCGTAATCTCAAACGAAGTTATTCAAGAGATTGGTTCAATTGAGGATTTTTACCCAGTATCAATGTCAGCGCGTACGATAGTTTACAAGGGGATGTTTTTAGCAGACCAACTAGGCCCGTATTATACAGACTTAACTGATGAAAGATTTACTTCAGCGATAGCTTTAGTACATCAGCGTTTCTCAACCAACACATTTCCATCATGGAAATTAGCTCACCCTTATAGAATGGTTGCGCATAACGGAGAGATAAATACTCTGCGAGGTAATGTTAACTGGATGGCAGCACGGCAAGCTAGCCTCGCCTCACCTCTTTTCGGTGAAGACATTAAGAAAATTTGGCCAATATCTTATGAAGGACAATCAGATACGGCATGTTTTGACAATGCATTGGAGCTTTTGTTTCAAGGTGGTTACTCCTTAGCACATGCTATGATAATGTTAATTCCAGAGGCTTGGGCTGGAAACACGTTAATGGACAGCGAACTTAAAGCTTTCTACGAATATCATGCGGCACTTATGGAGCCCTGGGACGGCCCTGCAGCTATAGCATTTAGTGACGGTAGAAAAGTAGGGGCCACACTTGATCGAAACGGTTTGAGGCCCGCAAGATACTTTGTACTTGACGATAATACAGTTGTTTTGGCTTCTGAGGCTGGAACATTAGCTATTGATGAAAGCCGAGTCATAAAAAAATGGCGCCTTCAACCAGGAAAAATGTTGCTTATAGATATGGAGAAAGGAAAAATAATATCAGACTCAGAGATTAAGGCTGAACTTAGCAATTCTCGACCGTACCAGAAATGGTTGGATGATACGCAAATTATTTTGGAGGATTTAAGAGGAAATAAATCGTCTCCCCGGAGATTCACAGGTCAGGAACTATTGGATGCTCAAAAGGCTTTTGGTTATACCCAAGAGGATATTCGGCTTCTTATGCTACCGATGGCAACCACTGGTCAAGAGGCAATAGGTTCAATGGGAACTGATACACCAATTTCTGCAATTTCTAATAAAGCGAAACTTTTGTATACATATTTTAAACAAAACTTTGCTCAGGTTACCAATCCCCCGATTGATCCCATAAGAGAAGAGTCTGTTATGAGTTTGGTGTCATTTATCGGTCCGAGAGAAAACTTATTCGATAGGGAACACCAATCTGCACAAAAAAGATTGGAGGTTAGGCAGCCCATTTTAAGAAATTCAGAACTTCAAAAGATAAGAGATATAAGTGATATTGGTGATAGTCAGTTCGTTTCAAAGGTTTTAGACACTACCTATTCGGCCGATTTAGGTTTTGAAGGAATGGAGCATAGAATTCGTAGTTTTTGTGAAGAAGCAGAAAGTTCAGTTCTAAAGGGAAATAACATCGTTATTCTATCAGATCGTCATTTTGGAAGAGAGAGGGTTGCAGTACCTGCGCTGCTTTCCGTGGCTGCAGTTCACCATCATTTGATTAGAAAAGGTTTAAGAACGTCAGTTGGTTTGGTGGTAGAATCTGCAGAACCTAGAGAGGTCCACCATTTTTCTGCTTTGGCAGGCTACGGCGCTGAGGCAATAAATCCATACTTAGCATTTGAAACAATTGCAGAAATGTACTCAAAAGGTCTGTTTGCATCGGAAGTTGACGAGAGTGAGATTGTTCAGCGTTATATAAAGGCAATAAATAAAGGCTTACTCAAAGTTATGTCTAAAATGGGTATTTCTACCTACCAGTCATACTGTGGTGCTCAGATATTTGATGCAGTTGGTCTTTCAAGTGATTTCATATCGCGCTATTTTACTGGGACATCTACCCAAATAGAGGGTGTTGGTTTGCGAGAGATATCACAGGAAACTGTAAACCGGCATCGGGAAGCTTACAGCAACATACCTATTTTGAGGCATGCCTTAGATGTTGGTGGGGACTATGCTTTACGGCAAAGAGGTGAACAACATGCTTGGACCTCAGATGAAATAAGTAACCTTCAACATGCTGTCAGAGGAAACAGTAGAGATAATTATAGAAACTTTGCAGAATCTATTAATAAAAACCAGGAAAAACTATTAACAATAAGAGGTCTATTTCGATTGCGTGATGCAATTGAAATAGGACGCAAATCGATAGATATAAATGAAGTAGAGTCGGTGAAAAGCATTGTAAGGCGTTTTTCTACTGGAGCTATGTCCTATGGTTCCATTTCAGCAGAAGCTCATGAGAACCTAGCTATTGCAATGAACAGAATTGGGGGTAAATCTAATACTGGTGAAGGTGGTGAAGAGGCTGAACGATTCCAAGCTATGCCAAATGGCGATAGTAAAAGGTCAGCTATAAAACAAGTAGCCTCCGGTCGTTTTGGTGTAACTACTGAGTACCTTGTAAATGCAGATATGATTCAAATAAAGATGGCTCAAGGAGCCAAGCCTGGAGAAGGCGGTCAGCTTCCAGGTCATAAAGTTGATGCTGTCATTGCTAAAGTAAGGCATTCAACTAAAGGAGTGGGTTTAATTTCACCACCACCGCATCACGATATATATTCTATTGAGGACTTAGCTCAGCTTATTTATGATTTGAAAAATGTAAATTCTAAAGCTGATATATCAGTCAAACTTGTTTCAGAAGTTGGCGTGGGGACTGTGGCGGCAGGAGTTGCAAAAGCCAGAGCAGATCACGTAACTATTTCTGGTATGGAAGGTGGAACAGGGGCTAGCCCTTTAACATCAATTAAGCATGCTGGGTCACCCTGGGAAATTGGACTGTCTGAGACTCATCAAACTTTAGTAAAAAATAACTTAAGATCGCGGATTTCTGTTCAAGTTGATGGTGGTTTAAGGACTGGTAGGGATGTCGTAGTAGGAGCATTACTTGGCGCAGATGAATTTGGTTTTGCGACTGCCCCTTTGGTTGCATCTGGTTGTATTATGATGAGAAAATGTCACCTTAACACCTGCCCTGTCGGTGTGGCGACACAAGACCCAGTATTAAGGAAACGGTTCACGGGCCAGCCTGAGCATGTAATTAATTATTTCTTTTTTGTTGCTGAGGAGGTTAGAGAACTCATGGCAAATTTGGGTTATGCCACTTTTGATGAAATGATAGGACAAATAAAATCCCTAGATCGAGATAACGCTATAGACCACTGGAAAGCGCGTGGTCTCGATTTCTCGCGTCTTTTCTTCGATCCTCCGGTGAAGCTTGGTGATACACTTTTCCAGAGTAAAACACAGGATCATCATATTGATAAAGTTCTTGATAGAGAACTTATTGGTTTGACTGAGGCTGCCATTATTTCCAAAAAACCGGTAAGATTAGATATGAAAATTAGTAATATAAATAGATCAACAGGGGCAATGTTGTCAGGAGAGGTATCTTCGAGGTATGGTTATGAAGGATTGCCTGAGGATACAATCAATGTGAAATTTAGTGGGACAACCGGACAATCTTTTGGTGCTTGGTTGAGTAAAGGAATTACTTTAGAAGTAGAGGGGGAAGCTAACGATTATGTTGGTAAAGGTTTGTCTGGTGGAAAGATAATAATTTATCCTCCGGCGGAGGCGGTAAAAATTAATGCAACCGATTCAATAATTGTTGGTAATACTGTCCTATATGGGGCGATAAGTGGTGAATGCTACTTTAAAGGAGCTGCTGGAGAGCGCTTCGCCGTTAGAAACTCGGGAGCTACAGCTGTTGTAGAAGGTGTTGGAGACCATGGATGTGAGTATATGACCGGTGGGGTTGTAGCGGTTCTTGGTTATACTGGACGTAACTTTGCAGCAGGGATGTCAGGTGGAATCGCCTATGTTCTTGATGAAGATGGAAGTTTTATAAATCGCTGTAATCTTGCAATGGTAGAATTAGAGCCTATACCAAAAGAAGATGATTTAATGGAGTCAGAACACCATCATGGGGGTGATTTAGAGCACCACGGAAGAGTCGATGTGTCGAAAGATATGACTAGAAATGATGAGGAACGATTACTAAAACTTATTAAGGGTCATTTGCGGTATACCAGTTCAAAAAAAGCATCCGAAATTATGAATAACTGGGATTATTTTAGACCTAAATTTGTTAAAGTTATGCCAACTGAGTACAGAAAAGCTTTGGAAGAAATAGAAGCTGCTCAAAATGCTTCGATTGTTGCTGCAGAGTGAGGTTGTAATAGAATGGGAAAAGTAACAGGTTTTTTAGAAGTAGATCGTCAGGATCGTAAGTATGCTCCAGCATCGGATAGAATTCGAAATTTTAAAGAATTTGTAATACCTTTGTCCGAGGAATTATTACGAGATCAGGCGAGTAGGTGTATGGAATGCGGGGTTCCTTTTTGCCACGACTCCAAAGATCTAAAAGGTTGTCCTATAAATAATCAGATCCCAGATTGGAATGATTTAGTATATCGAGGAGAATGGCAGCAAGCCAGCAGAGATTTACACTCAACAAATAACTTTCCTGAATTTACAGGGCGTATTTGTCCCGCACCTTGCGAGGCCTCTTGTACTTTAAATATTATAGATAGCCCGGTTACGATTAAATCCATTGAATGTGCTATTGTCGACAAAGCATGGAAAGAAAATTGGATTATGCCACAAGTTCCAGAGGTTAAGACCGGTAAGAAAGTTGCAGTTATCGGTTCAGGTCCCGCGGGGATGGCCGCAGCTCAACAATTGGCGCGAGTTGGGCATGAGGTAAACGTTTTCGAAAAAAATAGTAAAATTGGAGGCTTACTTAGATACGGTATCCCTGATTTTAAAATGGACAAACAGCATATTGATCGAAGGGTAAGTCAGATGGAATCTGAGGGTGTAAGTTTTTATACAAATGCCAATGTTGGATCAGATCTACCAATCTCTAATATATTAAAGGACTTTGATGCTGTTATTTTGTCTGGGGGAGCGGAGAAACCAAGAGACTTGCCTATCGAAGGAAGACAGCTGGATGGAGTACATTTTGCAATGGACTTTTTACCTCAACAAAATAGGAGGGTTAGCCTCGAAAGTGTAAAGGAGACTAAAGAAATTCAAGCAGCAGAAAAGCACGTTGTCGTTATTGGCGGCGGAGATACGGGTTCCGATTGTATTGGTACTTCAATTCGGCAAGGTGCACTTTCTGTTACTCAATTGGAAATAATGCCAGAACCCCCACAAAAAGAAGAGAAGCTTTTAACGTGGCCTAATTGGCCATTAATAATGCGAACCTCTTCAAGTCAAGAAGAAGGAGCGGATAGAGAATTTGCTGTTATGACAACCCGTTTTGAGGGCATCGACGGAAAACTGAAAAACTTACATTGTGTTAAGGTTGATAAAGATTTTAACCCTATAACAGGTACAGAATTTATTTTAAAATGTGATTTAGTTTTATTGGCTATGGGATTTGTATCACCCGTATGTTCAGGTATGTTAAAAGATCTAAATGTTGACCTTGATGATCGCAATAATGTTTTGGCTGATGATTATACCTACAAGACCAGTCACAATAAAGTTTGGGTTGCTGGAGATATGAGGCGCGGTCAATCTTTGGTGGTTTGGGCTATAAGAGAAGGTCGTCAGTGTGCGCATTCAGTGGATAAAGCACTGATGGGGGACACTTCGTTACCTCGTTAAAAATGGCTTTCATGTCATTACGGAGCGTTTTTCCAAAAATAGGTTGAATTTTCACGAGCTTTTATGAGCTCGGTAATTAGATAGTTAGAGGGTACTGGTATATTTAGATTTTTTGCTCTCGCTACAATATAGCCATTTAGTGAGTCAATTTCAGTTCTTCTGTTCATTTGGATATCTTGAAGCATCGAAGGTTTGTGATATTTGTGGTTATTACAAACGAAGTCGATCATATCGTAAATTTGTTTTGAAACAACTTTCACACCATCTTTCTTAGCTACGTTTATTGCCTCCTCGGCTAGATCATATGTTATAGTTTTTAGGTTTTTAGCCTCACCAATAAGTCCCGGTGATCCATTTATAAGCGCCGTTATCGCGTTTAAAGCAACATTAAAACAAGCTTTTTGCCATATGTGTATTTCTGGATCACTGACTAATTTAATATCAAATTGGCATTTTAGGAGGTCATTTACAATTAATTTACCTATATTTGGGTTATTAGTTTTATAAGGACCCAGCCAAGTTGTATTCACTCCTTGAGATTTCACTTTTCCAGGCTCTATCAAGGTAGCCGGAAGCAGCGTTACCCCATGGAAGATAGAATTGCACTGTGTTATTTCTGCCAATAATTTACCGTTTCCAAGACCATTTTGAAGACTGACATAAGTACTTTCAGGATTCATTTTGGGAAGAATTCCGAGTATAGCATCGCTAGTCTGATATGTTTTAGTGAATACCATTATCACTCTAGCGGTGGGAGCATCACTGGGCCTACAAGCTTTGGGAAAAGACTTTATAAGATCATCATTTAATTCCAACTCGACACCATTTTTATTGATCTGTGATATGCTCTCTTCAGATCTATTAACTATCTGTACTTTGGACCCCTGATTTTTAAGTAATCCACCGAAAATACAGCCAACAGCACCACCACCTAAAATTAGATAATCTAGATCAAAACTGTTCAATTTATTCCCTCATAAATATTTGTAACTTAAGTATATTTTAGTTTAATTTCCTGATGGTTGCCTTAAATGTTTTGTGTAACAGTAGTAATTTTAGACCCTATGCATATTAATGTAGCTCTGTTATATAATATGTAAAAGTAATAAATTTTATCTGGAGGTTTATTTATGGACGACGTTATTGGAATGTTAAGCTACAGTAAAAAAATGGGCTTAAATTTACCAAAGGCTCCAAAAAATATAGACGATAACGAATGGGCGGCTCGGTTAGATTTAGCAGCATGCTATCGTATGGTGGCACATTATGGGTGGACTAGTGTTGTATATAATCATATTACGCTTCGCATTCCTGAAACCGATACATTTTTGATTAATCCTTTTGGTTTAAGGTATGATGAAATTACTGCGAGTAACTTGGTAAAGATTGACGTCGAGGGGAATAAGCTTTCTGATAGCCCGTGGCCTGTAAATAAGGCTGGTTATGTAATCCATTCAACAGTGCATCAAGCTCGATCTGACTTGCATTGTATTATACATACCCATGAACCAATCTCCCAAAGCTTATGTGCCACCACGAGTCCGGCAATTCCTGTTACTCAAGAAGGATGCCAATTTTACGAAAGAGTTGGATATCATGACTTTGAAGGCATAGTTTTAGATGGGACTGAAGGCCCTCTAATAGTTAAAGCCCTGGGAGAAAAGAACCATACTTTAGTAATGCGAAACCATGGAATGATAACAGCTGGACCAAATTGCGCCTGGGCGTTTGTTCGACATTTAGCTTTCATCAGAAATACGGAAGTTCAACTAGCCGCAATGGCTACAGGCTGTTTGAATCCAATCCAGCCAGCAGTTATGGAGAAAACAAGACATCAGTTTGAGGGTGGAAGTGCAAGTGCAAATGCTTTGGTCAGGCATCCGGAGTGGCCAGCTTTAATTAGGCTGATAGATAATTTAGACCCTAGCTGGAAGAATTAATTGTCACATATTCTTCGAGGTAATCAAATAGTAAGTTCACGCACCAAAGCTAATGCTACCAGCAAGAATTGTGGCATATATAGAGCTTGACCATTGGCCTGTTAAATCTACGATAAAACCTATAAAAATTGGGTCAATAAATTGTCCAATAAACGAGCATTGAATAACGAATGCTGAGAAAATCTGAGAAATATTTAGGTTTGTTGAAATTTCATTTAAATGTATCCAGATTAATCCTGGAAGAAGCCCAGAGCTCCCAAGGAAAATGAAGCTCGAAGCTAACCTTATTTGCAGGGGAAGGCTTGTAAGAAAGATTGCAGAACAAAAGACTAAATTGATGCAAACAGATATTGTTAAGAGTTTAAAAATATTCAAACGGCTATTTCTCAGAACCCAAACGGAAAACAGATTTCCTGTAACATTCAAGGTTACTCCAAAAGCGGTTATATAAGTAGAAGTTTCTAAATTTAAATCGCCATTTCCTAATAATTAACTTGGTAGGTAAGCAACTGTTGGTTGGAATTGTATCGAAAATAATAAGAAAAGGGCTCCAAAAAGAATTATCTCTCTTGTTTTAAAGACAGTTAGTATCGGTTCAAATCTTTTTGGTTGTTTCTTAATGGTGATAAGTAATTCCTTCAGACTCTTACTGAAGACAACAGTTATTATGATAGAACCAAAGATACTGAGGCCACTAATAATTAACCAAACTCCTCGCTACCCGGCTAAAGTTAAACTCGGGGCTGAGAATGCCAAGGTTAGGCCAATACCAATAGGTACAAAACAAGACCAAATTGCCAATGCTAGTGGTCGATCCCTGGCATTTGAATTAGTTGCTATTAACATTGGTAAACTTACTATTCCCAGCATAAATCCGGCGCCTTCCACCAGTCTACTCAACATTAAAACCGTAAAGTCATTGGTTAGAGTTACTAAAGCAGATGAAATACCGCTTATTAGGAGACTACTCGCAGCCACACACCAGAGAGGATATCTTTGAAAAAAATACCCAAACTATAAACCAAATAATAACCCTATAAGAGAAAAACCCGAAACAAGAAATCCAACTTTGGTTAATGATAAATTAAATTCACCTTGAATAAGTGGGATAACGCCTGGAATCTTTCCAGTATGAGAAACTAGAAGAACGCCTGCGAAAAAACAAACTATAATTTTAAACTAGCTTGTTCGATCCTCGCTATTTTTTTCAAGGATTACCATGAATTTAATATTAGCAAATAACTCTTAGAACATTGCAGAAGGCAAAAATAAGGCTATGCCTGGAATTAGTGTTATAATTATTAGTCTAATTATATCCGCAACCCAAAAAGGTGTTACCCCTTTAAATATGGTACTTACTGAAACATCTTTAACAACTCCCTTAAGAACAAAGACATTCAGACCAATTGGTGGAGTAATTAAGCTAATTTCTGTTACAACTACGACTAAAATACCAAACCAGATTAGGTCAAATCCAAGTTGCTGAACAAGAGGAGCAAAAATAGGAACGGTCAATAGTATCATGGACATGGACTCAAAAACGCACCCTAAAAGAACATAAATTATTAAGATAATAAAAATGACAGCTATTCCTGATAGTTCAAAAGAGTTTATTACACCCATTAACGCATCTGGTAGTCCTGCCCTGTTTAAGAAATTTGAAAACATCGAGGCTCCAAAGAGCAAGGCAAAGAGCTTTGCTGTCAATAGAGAAGCTTCTCGCCCAACACTAATTAATATACTTCTGGTAAGCACTCCTTTAAATAATGTTATTAAAAGTGCCCCAGCCGCACCCATTCCGGCCGCTTCAGTTGCTGAAAATAGCCCAATATAAATACCGCCAATTAC
>JBMYRX010000052.1:0-12565 GCA_049602715.1 Paracoccaceae bacterium
GACCAAACCACCAAACGCGGCACCGATACCAATGCCCGCAAAGCCATGCTCAGTAATCGGGGTATCGATTACTCTTTTTGCTGAGAACTCTTCTAGTAATCCTTGTGAAATCTTATAAGCCCCTTCATACTCGGCGACTTCTTCTCCCATTAAAAACACATTAGAGTTAGTACGCATTTCTTCTGCCATAGCGTCGCGTAGAGCTTCACGAACGGTGATAGTTTCTTTTTCTTTTTCTTTTTCTTTTAAATTTAGTTTATTTTGTGTGGTAGCGGATTCACCCTGAATATTAGTTTGCGAAGAATTAATTTCTTCTTTTGAAATTGTTAGAGGTTTTTTCTCGAGGTTTTCTTGTTTGGGGCTCTCATCAGCCGTTATTAAGCTTGCTATCTTTTCATTGACTTTTATTGGTTCAAGTCCTTCTGGTTTAATTATTTGATCAATAGTACCATCGTCAACTGTTTCAAATTCCATTATTGCCTTGTCCGTTTCTATCTCTGCTAAAATATCACCAGATTTAACTTGATCCCCTTCTTTTACAAACCATTTCGAAATAGTACCTTCTTCCATAGTTGGAGAAAGTGCTGGCATTAAAATATCAATTGGCATTAAATTCTATCCTGTTGCTTGAATATATATCAGTGAATAGTTCATCTGGACTTGGTTCTGGGCTAGTTTTACTAAATTCAGCAGCTTCATTTACGACATTTTTAATCTTTTTATCTATCTTTTTTAGATCTTCTTCAGTGCAGTGTTTATCTTTTAGAATTAATTCTTTTATATTATCAATTGGATCACGTTCGCTTCTAACTTTCTGAACTTCTTCTCGCGACCTATATCTTGCAGGATCAGACATTGAATGCCCTCTATACCTATACGTAACAATCTCAAGAATGTAAGGTCCATGACCATCTCTGCAATGAGCTGCGGCTCTATCAGCCGAGGCTTTAACTGCTAACACATCCATGCCGTCAACGGCTTCCCCAGCTATTCCATAGGCTGCACCTCTTTCCCATAATGAGGGTGATTTTGTTGATCTAAGTACACTTGTGCCCATAGCATATTGGTTATTCTCTATAACAAATATAACTGGTAAACTCCAAAGCATCGCCATATTATAAGTTTCATAAACCTGGCCTTGATTTGCAGCACCATCTCCAAAATAAGTAAATGTTACTGCTTTTTTTTGCAAATATTTATCAGCGAATGCTAAACCTGCGCCTATAGGAACTTGCGCTCCAACTATGCCATGACCACCAAAAAAATTCTTTTCTCGTGAAAACATATGCATAGATCCTCCTTTACCTTTAGAATATCCACCACTTCGACCAGTTAACTCTGCCATTACACCCTTTGGATCCATTCCACATGCCAACATATGGCCGTGATCTCTATAAGAAGTAATATGTTTGTCTCCATCAACTGTAGATGCCTCAATCCCAACAACAACCGCTTCTTGGCCGATATATAAATGGCAGAATCCACCTATTAACCCCATTCCATAGAGCTGACCCGCCTTTTCTTCAAATCTCCGGATTAGAAGCATGTCCTGATAATATTTTAACATTTGAGTCTTGGAAATTTTTTTATTTTTAGCCATTCTCTACCTTATTATATATAGTTTAATATTAAACTATATATAATATACATAATTTTTCGTATACATGTAAACAGGTAGTGTTAAATTTTTCTTACATAAAGCCTATGAAAAGAATTCCACTAATTTATGATTATTTCATTTGGTCTTATGAAACCTAGGATTACTCTGGCTTGTGTATCAAGAAGATCAAAGTCTAAAAAATTATCAGAGAGCCGACGAGTTTTATTTTTTAACTTTGAAACTTGCGATGATAATTCTTTATGTTCTATTTTTAACAAATAAATTTGTTTTTGAACTTGTATTCTTTTCAATATACCGAAATCGCCTTGTACCAAAGCAAGTGTAAAATACAAATTTAAAAGTAAACATAACAAAAAAAACATAATTGGAAGGAGTCCAAATGATTTTTTAGTGACTAACATAAACTTTTTACTCCTAAGAACCATAAAATCTTTAAAACGAATCATGACACAACTGATTCGTTTTGTGAATCCCTAAAGTTAAATAGAGTTATTTATTGTTAAAGACTTGCTGAATTGACTAACTGCTATAACCTTTTGATTATTTCCCAGTTTGAAGCCTATTAGTTAACCCGTTCTCGTAAATTATTGAGAATATTCTCTGATTTTAAAAACCAAGTAAAAGTATTATTTGTGTTGTCTGATCTTTAAACTGATAGAGCCTCAAGACCTGGTAGGGATTTTCCTTCCAGCCACTCCAAAAAAGCACCGCCAGCAGTTGAAACATAAGTAAATTTTTTTGCAGACCGTGTTTGGTTTAATGCAGCGATTGTATCTCCTCCACCTGCAACCGAAATTATTCTCTCTTGCGTAGTCAATTTGGCTACAAAACTGGCAATTTTATTAGTTGCATGGTCATATGGTTTAAATTCAAATGCTCCTAATGGACCGTTCCACACGATTGTTTTGGAGCTCGCAATCACAGATTCTATATTTTTTATTGTTGCTGGCCCAGCATCTAGTATCATTTTATTTTTTGGACATTGATTTACGTTAAAAGTATTGCTCATTTTGTCGTGAGGGTCGCTTGCAACGACTAAGTCATGCGGGAGATGGATTTTACAACCAATCAATTTCGCATTTTCCAATATTATTTTAGCAGTATGACTCATATTTGTTTCACTAATAGACTTACCAATTTCAATATTTTGAGATTCCAAAAAAGTATTAGCCATTCCCCCACCAATTATTAGGTGATCAACTTTTTTAATGAGGTTATTTATGAGATCTAACTTAGATGATATTTTAGACCCACCAATTATTGCTGTTAAAGGTAAACTAGGTTTCTGAAATAGCGCTCCTAAGGCCTCTAGTTCGGTTTCCATAGAAAAGCCAATACACCTCGGTAAGAACTTTGTTATGGCGTCAGTTGAACTATGGGATCTGTGACTAGCTGAAAAAGCATCATTCACGTATAAATCGCCTAAATTAGCAAGCTTTTGTGCAAATTTAATATCGTTAAGTTCTTCTCCGCGGTTGAAGCGTAGGTTTTCTAAAAGTACTATTTCGTTATGTTTTATATTGTTAAAGTCTTCCTTTTTTGGTTCATTAAAAAAAATAATACTCTTGTTTAAAACTTTTTCTAAGGTTGGTATCATGTGTTTCAGTGATAAGCTTTCGACATGTTTTCCCTTTGGACGACCATAGTGAGACATAAGAATTGGTTTTCCAGAATTAGAAATTATATAATCAATCGTTGGAATAACTGCTTTAACCCGTGTAACGTCAGCGACTTTTCCATTGATAGTTGGTAAATTGAAATCGACTCGGACAAGAATATTTTTATTATAAATGTTAAGATCTCTTAAAACTTTATAGTACAATAATCAGTCTCCAACACTTCTGTCCATTTCACTACTAGTTAAATGTCATATAAAATTATTATTATATCAATAACTTAAAAAAATCCCTATATAGTACCCATGATCTTTGCAACATCAACCATGCGACAGGAAAATCCCCACTCGTTATCGTACCACGCTAATATTCGTACAAGCTTGTCTCCAACTACCTTAGTTTGATCCGGTGCAAATATTGATGAGAACGGTGAGTGATTAAAATCTATGGATACTTTGGGTTCTGAATCATAGGAAACAACGTTACCCAATGAAGTTAGTGATGAGTTTTTGACTACTGAGTTAACTTCCTCAACTGAGGTTATTTTTTTTGCTACAAAAGTCAAATCTACAGCCGAAACATTTGGCGTCGGCACACGAATAGCTGATCCATCGAGCTTTCCTTCCAGGTCAGGTATTACCAAACCTATGGCTTTTGCAGCGCCAGTGGAGGTTGGTATCATTGAAAGTGCTGCCGCTCTAGATCGATATAAATCTTTATGCCGTTTATCCAGTATTGATTGATCAGCTGTGTAGCTATGAACTGTAGTCATAATGCCATGATCAATCCCAATGGTATCATTTAAAATCTTTGCTATAGGTGCTAAACAATTAGTAGTGCAGGATCCGTTTGAAATAATTGTATCTTTAACAGTAAGTGAATTTTCATTTACGCCAAAAACTACGGTTTTGTCGGCATTTTTTGCAGGTGCAGAAATCAAGACCTTTTTTGCGCCCTGTTTAAGGTGCACTAGGGTATCTTTTTTTGAATTAAATTTTCCAGTACATTCTAAAACAACATCAATACCAGTCCAATTTAGTTCATTAGGGTTGTAAGTCGAAAAAATTTTTATTGGACCGTTTCCGCAGTCAATATAATCTTCTCCAAAGTTTATATCTTTAGAAAATTTTCCGTGGATAGAGTCGTATTTTAACATATGTATAATTGTTTCTAGTGGTCCAGTAGCATTGATTGCTTTAACTTTTACGTCTTCCCTACCACTTTCTATTATACTGGATAAGATACAGCGCCCTATTCGACCAAACCCATTTATGCCAATATTAATAGCCATAAACTTTTTCCTTTTTATTTCCATTTATTATTAATTTAAAAAACATTTCTAGACCACAAAACCTAAAATGAATGTGAAGGTTTGAAATAATATTACATAATTTTATTGGACGTTAAATGCTTAGTTGACGAATAAGGGTAAAATACATTTTTACTGTATCTGGTGTTCATTAAGTTTTCTCTTCAATATAATTTGCTATGGCTTCAGCTTGGGTTACTAGTTCGGACAATCTATTAAATGACTGTTTCGATAAAACGGGACTTCTAACAGAGTTTGTTGAATGTTCTGTATTGTTATGATCTGACATCGAATTTCCTACATTTGCTGGGCTTTTATCTTGGCTTAGGAGTTTATCAGCCATTATCAAGCTAATCATCAAAAGCATTTTTGATTCTGGTAATTTTTGATTATTTGAATTCAAATCTTTTGCTTCTTGATCTAACAAGTTTGCTGCAGCTTCCAGGGCAGCCTCTTCTCCAGGAGAACAAGCCATCTGAAACTCATGACCGCCTATCATAATATTTAAATCGGGCATTAGGTGTCTCCTTGTAGGAGTATTGGGTCGATTGCTTTTAAGATCTCATCTATTTCAGCTAAATCCCTAGCTCTTAGAGCATTTAAATTGGTAATCTCAGCTCGAAGCGAGGTATTTATTTGATCAGATAAATCAGTTTGCGAATTCTCCGTAGAGCCAACATTTGTTTTAAATTTTTGGAGCTCGGTTATAACCTTTAGGAGACGGGTATTTTCCGTTTCCTGAGCCTCGAGTTGATCTGTAAGCATTAGTATATGCTGTTCTAGCCGATTAGACCTAGCTATATCTGTAGGGATGTTCGATTTTGGCAATTTATTAGTAATAGAAGCTATACGGTCTAATGCTCTAGCCAACTTTATTTCTAGTTCTTCCAGGTCTTGCATAACTCCTCCAGAAACATGGGTAGCACTTCAATGACTATAAAAGAATATAAATAAAATCTATAGTAAAAAATATAAATAAAGAAATTTAAAAATATATACCTTTTTGATGGTAGTTTTCCTAACTGAATGTTACTTAAATCATTAGATAGTTTTACAAATTATGCTAATGTATTTTTAAAAAGGAAAAAAAGTGGATATCTCGTTACTTCGCAAAAATTACCCTGATCATTGGACGCTTGCCACTGCCATTAGGGTACTTACACTGGATGCCGTTGCTAAGGCAAAATCAGGGCATTCAGGGATGCCAATGGGTATGGCAGATGTAGCGACAGTGCTTTTTAAAAACCATATGCGGTTTGACCCAACCGTTCCCAATTGGAGTGATAGGGATAGATTTATTTTGTCTGCTGGGCACGGATCAATGCTTCTCTACGCCCTTTTATATCTTACTGGTTACCCCGATATGACGCTTACGGATTTAAAGAATTTTCGCCAACTTGGAGCAAAAACAGCAGGTCACCCAGAGTTTGGTTTTGCTGATGGGATAGAAACAACTACTGGACCACTCGGTCAGGGATTGGCAAACGCTGTTGGCTTTGCTGTGGCTGAGGAACACCTAAGGGCGCGTTTTGGAAAAAACCTAGTTAGTCATTTTACTTATGTTATCGCTGGAGACGGGTGCTTGATGGAAGGTATAAGTCAGGAGGCTATTAGTCTTGCAGGTCGCCAACAGTTAAGTAAGATGATTGTCTTTTGGGATAATAATAACATCACAATTGATGGTGAGGTTGGTATTACCGATCGTACAAATCAAAAATTAAGATTTGAAGCATCCGGTTGGCATGTCCAAGAAGTAGATGGACATGACCCGAATGCTATTGATAGAGCTATAAGAATTGCGAAAAATTCCGCTAAACCCTCTATGATAGCTTGCAAAACTCATATAGCATTAGGATCTGCCGCTCAGGATACTGCTAAGGGGCATGGTGCTTTAACTGACGTGGATTTAATAAATGAAACGCGTCAAGCTTATGGTTGGCCTTATCCAGCTTTTGAAATTCCAAAAGAAATTTTAGAAAATTGGGTAAATATCGGCCGAAGAGGAGTTCGCGATAGACTTGCGTGGGACAAACGATTGGAACAAACATCTAGTCGAAAACGCAAAGAGTTTCAGCGTTCAATATCAGGTCAAGTACCATTAAATTTATCAAATAAGATTGGATCTTTAAAAAAACAATTTTTTACAGAGTTACCTAAAATAGCTACAAGAGAAGCATCACAGTTGGTTTTAGAAACTATTAATTATTTGGTACCTGAATCATTTGGCGGGTCAGCTGATTTAACTGGTTCAAATAATACATTAACGAAAGGTTTGACTATATTTTCACCCGAAAACCGGACTGGCAGATATATTTACTATGGAATAAGAGAACATGGAATGGCAGCTGCAATGAACGGTATGGCACTTCATGGAGGAATAAAGCCATACGGAGGAACTTTTATGTGTTTCACTGATTACGCTAGGGCGGCCCTTCGACTTTCGGCGCTAATGCATCAGTCAGTAACCTATGTAATGACGCATGATTCAATTGGTTTAGGAGAGGACGGACCGACTCATCAGCCGGTTGAACACTTATCAATGTTACGAGCTACACCGAATATTAATGTATTTAGGCCCGCCGACGCTATAGAAACGGCAGAGGCCTGGGAGTTGGCTGTAAATGGCTCAGGAACTCCAAGTATTTTGGCGTTATCTCGACAAAAATTAGAAACCGTGCGGAAAAAACATACTCGTAAGAACCAAGTTTCTTTTGGAGCTTACATTCTTTCGGAGGCTGTTAATAAGAGAAAGGCTATATTAATAGCAACAGGATCGGAAGTTGGAATTGCGCTCTCAGCGAAAGAACTATTAGAAGACCAAGGAGTCGGTGTTCGAGTGGTCTCCATGCCTTGTTGGGAATTATTTGAGTCGCAAGATCAGTCTTACCGCCGGAAAGTTTTACCCTCAGGGCCTGTAAGAGTAGCCATAGAAGCTGGAGTTAAGTTTGGTTGGGATAAATGGCTCTTGGGAGAAAAGGGTAAGGCAGGTCGTTCCGCATTCATTGGTATGGACGGGTTTGGCGCTTCTGCGCCGGCGGAAGCTTTATACAAGCACTTTGGTATTACACCAGACACTGTCGCTAAAAAAGTTTTACAGTTAATATCTTAAAACTTTTTGTACTTGTGTCTATACTATTAAGAGTTGGCTTCACGAATCTTCTTTGCTGCGTCCTTATCATAAACGATTTTCTGTTCCTCTAATAATGTTTCTAATTCTCCCGATAGTGTCATTTCAGTAATAATATCACAACCTCCAATGAACTCTCCATTTACATAAAGCTGTGGAATAGTTGGCCAATCAGAATAAGTCTTGATGCCCGCTCTTACTGTTTCATCAGCTAGTACATTTATGTCCTTATATTCAACATTCATATAATTTAGTATACCCGAAACTTTATTTGAAAAGCCACATTGCGGCATACTTTTTGTACCTTTCATAAACAGTACGACCTCGTTGTTTTGAACAGTTTCTTTAATGATTTCATTCACATCTGACATAAACTTTTCCTTTTTATAAATATTTCACCTAAGTTGGTACTTTTGTAGTTAAAGCCAACGCATGAAGTACTCCGTTTGAACCATCCATCTTACCTTTTAAGGCTGCATATACGGCTCGCTGCTGTTGAACTCTATTTTGACCTTTGAAACTTTCATCAGTAACTTCTGCGGCGTAATGATTTCCGTCTCCAGCTAGATCAGTAATTATTATCTTCGCATCAGGAAATGTCTCCTTTAGCAGATTTTCTAGTTCTATAGCTTGCATAGCCATTTTAGCGAAACTCCTATTTCTCCTCCTAAGAGGTAGTTACTGTTTAAAGCTCTTACAAGTGGATAATCAATTAAAATTGGCTTCAAAAGAATTTTTATATAGACTATTTAATTCTTTTATCGAGGTTACATTCTCTCCGATTTGTACTATCTCATTAGTAAACTCCCCAACAACTTTTATGGGTATAGATTGATTATTAGCTAAATTAATTAATTTCCTTCCTTTAAATTCGGGTACCCCGATTAAGTACCTTCCTTGATCTTCACCAAAAAGTAATTCATTTTTTTGTTGTGACATTTTAAACCCAAGTTTAGCTTTATTAGCCATTTCAAACATAGCCATGATTAGGCCGCCGTCGGACAAGTCAGAGCATGCTTCTATAAGGGAAGTATGTTCCCTTATAAATAAACCGGTTTCTTTCTCTTGTGCAAGATTTACCTTGGGGCAATCTCCTTCCTCTTTTTTAAACATTTCAACTAGTATAGCGGATTGTCCTATCTCTCCTATAGTTTCACCAACAAGTAGTGCTTTATAACCAACCTCAACCGTACCATTAATAATATTTTTGAAATTTTTTATTAGACCGATAGCTCCAATTGTTGGAGTTGGTAATATCGCGTTTCCGTCAGTTTCATTATATAGTGAAACATTACCGGAAACTACTGGCATATCTAGTTCTTTTACTGCTTCGGATATTCCTTTTATTGACCCAACTAGCTGACCCATAATTTCTGGTTTTTCCGGATTTCCAAAATTTAGATTATCTGTCACGGCGAGAGGAATTGCGCCTACTGACGTTAAATTTCTAAAGGCTTCTGCCACAGCTTGTTTCCCACCTTCCCTTGGGTTTGCCTTAACGTAACGTGGAGTTACATCGCTTGTAAATGCAACTGCTTTTTTAGAATCTGGAATTTTTATAACTCCAGCGGATGATCCAGAGGAAAGAATGGTGTTGGCCATAACTTCACTGTCATATTGTTCCCAAACCCAATTTTTATTGCAATAATTTAGAGATGAAACTAATACCTTTAATCCCTCAATTGGATTAAAATTGGGGAGCTTTGCTTTTGTAATATTTTTTGGTGTTGCTGTCCATGGTCTGTTATATTCTGGCGCGTTTCCTGAGAGTGCCTTTAAAGGTAGATCAGCTTTAAGTTCACCATCAAAAAATATTAAAAATTTATCTGAAGCAATAGTTTCACCAATAATAGAAAAGTCTAAGTCCCATTTTTTGAAAATTTCTTTTGCTTCTGTATCGGACCCTGGTTTTATGACCATGAGCATGCGCTCTTGAGACTCACTTAGCATCATTTCATAGGCGGTCATGTCAGTCTCTCTTATTGGTACTTTATTTAAATTTAACTTAATGCCCAGATTACCTTTGTCGCCCATTTCTACAGCTGAGCATGTCAAACCAGCTGCTCCCATATCCTGTATGGAAATTATAGCGCCGGTGGCCATTAGTTCTTGACACGCCTCCATAAGCCTTTTTTCGGTAAAAGGATCACCAATTTGCACGTTAGGTCGCCGCTCTTCAATGAATTCGTCAAATTCAGCAGAGGCCATTGTTGCACCGCCAACGCCATCTCTACCGGTTTTTGCTCCTACATATACAACTGGCATACCGACACCTGAGGCAGCTGAATAAAAAATTTTATCGATATCTACTAGACCTGCTGCAAAAGCGTTAACAAGACAATTACCGTTATAGGAGGAATGAAAACGCGTTTCTCCACCGATATTTGGGACCCCGAAACAGTTTCCATAACCTCCAATTCCGGCTACAACCCCATTGACTAGTTGCTTAGTTTTTTCGTGACTATAGTGACCAAATGAAAGTGAATTCATTGTAGCAATTGGTCGGGCTCCCATAGTGAAGACATCTCTAAGTATTCCACCAATTCCAGTTGCTGCTCCTTGATAGGGTTCAATGTAGGATGGATGATTATGGCTTTCCATTTTAAAAGCAATTGCTTGACCATCCCCAATATCAACTATGCCTGCGTTTTCACCAGGTCCACATACGACTTGCTTGCCGGTTGAAGGAAGTTCTCTCAACCATTTTTTTGAGGATTTATAGGAGCAGTGTTCATTCCACATCGCAGAAAATATACCTAGCTCGGTAAAAGTAGGTTCACGATTTAAAATTGTTAGTATTCTAGAAAATTCTTCGCGATTTATACCATGGTTGGATATTAATTCGTCTGATAAAAGGGGTTCTTCCATTACTTAATTTCCTATATTACACATACCCATATTAAATTATTTATAATTTATTTTAAACAAAAAAAATGGCTGAAAGTAATTTCAGCCATTAGACTATAGGGAGGAGATAACTATAATTATTAGTGAAAAACATATTATAAATACTCCTTTCAAACAATAGTGATTTCTATTTTTTGTGTCATAACTGGCATGCGCATAACGCATAGCTCGGAAGTCGTTTCAACTTAGAATTAATCATACAGAGATTTAGCCTTCTGCCGTTGTTTCGTAATCTCTTTTACGACAAAGTCTCTAAAAGCAGCAATTCTTTTTGACTGTCTTAGCTCTTCTGGGTAAGCTAGAAAAACTGGCACATCATTTGAAGAGAGCTCTGGCAGTACCCTTATTAATTCTGGATTATCTATTGCCACATAATCTGGCAAAACACCAATACCCAGCCCAAATCTAACAGCCTGGAGTACACCAAAATAATTATTAACTGTAAGTATCTTTTTTAAGTCGTAACTCAGTAATTCTCTAACCAGAGTTTCACCAGCTGCAACCTGCTCTGAGCTAATACTTTGAAAAACAATCCTATGGCCTCTAAGCTCTTGAAGGGAATGAGGAGGGTTATTGTTTTTAATATATGAGTTACTTGCATACAAACACATCTTAACACTCATGAGTCGCTTTCTAACTAGATCAGCTTGACTTGGTTCTTTCATTCTAATGGCTACATCTGCTTCTCTCATTGGTAAGTCTAAAACACGTTCAACTAACATCAGATCAATATTTAGTTCAGGGTATTCGGAAAAAAGCGTCGATAATCTAGGAGCTAACCAAAGTGACCCAAAGCCAGTAGTAGTAGTCACACGTAATTCTCCAAATACTTCATCTTCACTATCTCGAATTCTAGCGCTAGCTGCTTCCAACCTTTTTGACATTGATCTAGTTGCGTCAAATAAAAGTTCACCTTGTTCTGTAAGAATCAAACCTCTTGCATGTCTGTGAAATAAAATTGTGTTGAGTGATTCTTCTAAAGCTCGAATTTGACGTGAAACAGCTGATTGAGATAAGTGAATATTGTCCCCGCCATGAGTTAAACTTCCGGCATCAGCTACTGCGTGAAAAACCCGAAGTTTATCCCAATCCATATCGTTACTCCGTTTTTAATTTAACTTTAAAGAACTTTTTGTTGGTTTTGACAGCCTGGAATTGCTATCATAGACTAGATTATCAGAATTTACTTGATGTGTAAGGTAGGTTTACCTAAAAATATAACTCCAGACAACAGGATTTAATTTTTAATGAGTGATAATTCTTTAACCGATCGTTTTAACCTTAAGAAATCAACTGTACTCCTCAATGGTACACAGGCTTTGGTGAGGTTATTACTTACCCAAAATGCTCGAGATAAAATTAGAGGCTTTAATACGGCTGGTCTAGTTACTGGTTATAGAGGTTCACCGCTAGGTGCCGTAGATAGTCAGATGGCTAAAGTCACAAAGGAACTCGAGCAGCATAATATCACCTTTCAACCTGGTCTAAACGAGGATCTAGCCGCTACAGCTCTCTGGGGAACACAACAAGCGGAATTAAGGGGGGAGGGTTTATATGACGGAGTTTTTGGTCTTTGGTATGGTAAGGGTCCTGGAGTAGATCGTTCGGGCGACGTTATGAAACATGCAAATATGGCAGGTTCTTCACGAAAGGGTGGAGTAGTGATGGCCATGGGAGATGATCATACCGGAGAAAGCTCCACAGTATTACATCAATCTGATTTTGCAATGATTGACGCAAGCATACCGATTTTATCGCCTGCTGGAGTGCAGGAAATTATCGATTATGGTCTCTATGGGTGGGCATTATCTAGATTCTCTGGTCTTTGGGTTGGCTTGAAAGTTATGAAAGATACTGTTGAAGCCACGTCAGTAATAGACGGTAATATAAATAGAATGTCATTCAGTGAACCAAAATTAAATATGCCAGAAGGTGGTCTAAATATTAGGTTGGTAGATCAACCTGAAGACCAAGAAGCAAGGTTG
>JBMYRX010000053.1:0-12265 GCA_049602715.1 Paracoccaceae bacterium
TGATACATCCATGAAAGCGTGCGATATCCGGTAATTTTCATTTCTATTCCTTAAAACCTTTCCAATTTTAAATATGGTTTTAAAACTTTTTAATCTTTCAAAGGTATAGTTTATTCCCAAATTGACCCGCTGCCCTTTTTCGTAAGTATCTACACCTGGAAATCGACTGAATTCAAATAGATTTGTTTCGTCAAACTCGGGTAACAAACTATCTTCATTAGGAATTAAATTTCTCCCATTATCTGAAGAAATAAATTGTATTTTTGGCTCAATAAAATGGGTATTCTTTTCCTTTTTTGAAATAATTGGCCATTTAATTCCTATTGAACCTGAAGGGTTAAAACTATGGATGTCATTTGCGGATGGGTCTTGATAGACTTTATAGCTATCTGATCTAATTTGAGAGCCAATTCCGGCAATAATACCGTTACCAATATTCCAATCTTTTTGCCAGTTTACCATACTTGATAGTCTTACTACGTCTCTAGATGAGCCATCAGTTTCATTTTTATTACTTTGAGTTCTATAATTTCCCCTTGTATCTATTTTTATATCTAAGACACCACCTAACGTTTCTGGAGCAAAACGTTTGTTGTACTCGGCATCAACGATAGTATTTGGCATAGTTGAATTACTTTCCGTTGTCCTTAAAGTTTCATAATGAATAAAGTTGGTTTCAATATGCTGTTTTTTATTGGTCCTGTTAGCAGAGAATGAATTTCTCAACCTGTCTTCAGAACCAAAACCATATTCTGATCTATAAGTAGCATCAGATGTTTTCTTTAGATTTAATGATCCTTTAAAACCATATGGTAGCTCTGGTATGTCAGCATTCATGAATAAAAACCAACGATATTTTGATTGTTTCTCAATGGTACTTGAATGAGTTATATTTAGATCACCAAAATGAAGTTTTTCCCGGAAACGAACTTCTACGGTATCTACCCCCTCCGACTTAATCCAAGGAGTAAGTAAAATATCAGCATGATCTCCCAAGGTTATAAAGTAAGGGGTGAAAATCTTTAAACCATTCTTATTGTCGTAGATGTACGAGGGTTTAAGAAAACCGGAGGCTCTTTTAATTTGGCTATGAGGTATATGAAGATAAGGTGTGTAAAAAACAGGAAAACCTAGTACCCTAAATATGGCATCTTCAAAAATTATAATCTCTTTAACATTATCTTTTACAACTTTTCTCGATCTGATCTCCCATATAGGAGTGCTATCTTCTTTGCACACTTTACAGTATGATGTGACAGCCTTATTTAAAACCGTATAGCGGCCTTCTTGTTGCTCTAACTTTCCGGCTGTGATTTGTAGTTGTTGTTGTTGAATAATTCTTGCACTTTTGAGTATTCCATTGCGAAGATCAGAAGATAGCTCACCATAGCTACCATGAGTTTCCTCTTTTTTTATATTATCGTATAGTCGTAATTTCTCGGGTACAACTATAGAGTCCGTTGAGGCATCATAAATTAATTTATTTGTATATAGAGTCAAATGATCTTTTACGACGACAACGTTACCTGACGCCTCTATATCCCCTGATTTTTCATTGTATAATATACTGTCAGCGGATAGGTTCGCTGGGGCTTCTGCTCTAGCAAATAGAGGTATTAATAGGATTAAAAAAAAGATTAGAATTCTCAATTACCCGTCCTCAATATGTAATAGATACCCAAGAGATAACAATAAACCTGCTAGAGGGGGTACCCATGCCGCGACATATACCGGAATTTGCAAGTTTTGACCAAGTACATTCGAAAAGTTTTTTAAGAAATAAACACTAAAACCTAAGATTAAAGTGATTATGATTGCAATAATCGGATTAGATACTCTTGCATGACGGGTTACAAACGCTGACGCTATTAGTACCATACTAACCAGAAATAATGGATTAGCTAATTCCATTTGAAACCAGATTTTATGTTTTATAGAAGGAAAACCAGCTTGATCTAAACGAGTAATAAGCTGTGGTAATTCCCATATAACTATTGTATTTGGCGGCGAAAACCCTTTTATGATCTGACGGGGAGTAACATTAGTTGAAATAGAAAATTCAGGAAAGTTAATGCCTTCGACTCCAGCGTCTGATAATGCTTTAAAATTCCAGTATTTCACTTTCTTTAAATTCCATACACCGGGATCTAAAGAGGCCGTTTCCGCTTTCAAATGATATATCGGTCTATCTTGTTTATCGAATCCATAAATTGACAAATTATTAAAAAAAGTTGCTTTTGGGTCTGATTTTTGAGCTTGAATTATTATTTGCCCGTTTATCGTATCCTGCTTCATCCACAGACCCTCGTTTAAAACAGCAGTAATTGTTTTAGATGAATTCGTAATTTTATTTATTATAGATTCATGATATTTAGAGGTTGTAGCTATTATCGGGTTTAGAAAAAAAATCGAGAAAATCCCTATTGAGAAGGTAGTAATAACTGGGCCGACTAAAGATCTTAAAGCAGAGCGACTAGATGCCCTAATTATAACTAATTCAGAAGTTCGGGAAAGGCTTAGATACATCGCTAATGTGGATAAGAGAATTATTAATGGAAGGATACGATACATCATTTCTGGTAAATGCAATAGAGAAATTTTAAATAATTCAATTAACTTTATTTGGTTTATATCATGTTTCCTTACAAGTTCTGTCATTTCTAGTAGTACTGAAATACTACCCATAATGCTTAAAACAATGAGGAAAGATGATAGAAAACGGCGTATCAGATATAAATCTAGTTTCACTTGCTAATTCGCTCTCTGACTCTTACATTGGGATATAACAGTATTATTAAAGCTATTAACCCACCAATAACAGGTGTTAAATACAATCCCCAAACTCCAAAAAATCCCGATCTAGTTAGATCCTCACAGTAATCACTGGAAAGTTTTAGTAAAATTAAAAAAATTATAGTTGTAATGGTTGGCGTCCAACTCATTTGTCTCGAAAAATTTACTTTAATAAGACAAGAAAAACCTAGCATAATAATAACTGCTGGTAATAAAGTTTGTAAGATCCGACTATGCATTTCGAACGAGTAAGCTTCATATTCATTTGCTGAAATATTTACCTCATTCATGAGCTGAATAAGTTTTGGTGTTGTTATCTCCCGAACAGTTTCATTTCTCTGACTGACTTTCTTTTCATACAGTAGCTTGAAATCATACAAAAAGTCCTTGAAGTATAGTATGTCGAGAGATTTTTTCTGTGTCAAATATGTTTGAGCGCTACCATTTTTTAGTACAATTTGGGGGGAATCCCTAGTGCCGGCTAGAAAGGCAGTCTCTGATGTAAAGGTTTTTATTTTATTAGGGTCTCTACTGTCTTCTAGAAAGAAATTATTCATCTCTTTATTTGCTGACAACCTACCTATATACATTGTTATATTTTTAGTAGGAGTGAAAAACTCTCCGCTCTTTAAAATCATCGCACTTATTTCATTTGAAACTGAGTTCTCAACGCCTTTTGCAGAGCTTTTAACTAATGGCACGATTTGATGTGATAATAATCCAACCGATAAGGAGACTATTAAACCCATCTTCAAATATGGTTTGGAAAGCTCAAAATCGCTTGTTCCTGCAGACTTTAAAGCAGTTAATTCGCTATCCCCCTGAAGCTTAATTGTAAAGTAAATAGTAGCAATCAAACCTGATACTGGTAATATAGCTAAAATAATATTTGGTAAGGATAAAAAGGTTAGGTTAGCAAATAATCCAATTGATTTGCCGTCCCCAAGTAAGAGGTCAAGCATTCTTATAGATCTATTACTCCAGTAGATAAAAGTTAATATTATAGAGAAAAAACAAAAATGACTTATAAGCCGATAAAGAATATAGCTCTCGAAACGTTTCAATCTTAAACCCCTCAGATAATGATTTAACATAACTGATTCGAGAATTCTATGATAGTGGTTTAGGTAAAAGCATAGTTAATCTTTTGTTCAGGACGTAACATTATTGCGCGGATACCTTGGATATCTGATTGACATTAATAATTAGAATAATAGCCAGATGCACGCTAGGTTTTAAATTTATTTCACTTGAAACTCTGTTCTAATTTCTCATTTGCTTTAATCCATAATTTTTCGGCAATTTCTAAGGCGTCCATTACTTCAGAATATTTACGTTGCCACACTAATCTTTGTTCAGTCATTTCTTCTTTGTAATTTTTGGGGTCAGCAAGTCTTGAACTGAGGGTATTTTGCATCTCAGTTAGTTTTGCTATTCTAGTTTCACATTTTTTTATCTCTATATTCAATAAATCGGTATTATTTTTTTTTCTTTTCTTTGTTTTTTTTGGCTCTTTTTTGGGCGTCTCTAATAACAGATTCTTATAAGATTGGAGATCGCCCCTATAGATATTAACTCTTCCATCTTTTACTAACCATAACCTGTCTGCTACAAGCGATAGCAAATGCATATCATGGCTTACTAAAATTATCGCGCCAGAGAAGCTCGTTAAGGCCTCAACTAAGCTCTCTCTACTCTCTATATCTAAATGATTGGTTGGTTCATCCAAGATCAAGAGATGGGGCGCGTCTATCGTGGCAAGCATAATAGAAAGTCTCGCTTTTTGTCCTCCAGATAGTTTACCAACTTTTGTATCTGCTTGCTCTGGACCTATCCCAAAACCAGCCAGTAGAGCTCTTAATCGAGAGTGCTCGAAATTTTGTCTTAGTGGCTTGATGTGTTCGAGAGGTGTTTGTTCCAAGTTCAATTCATCCACCTGGTGCTGAGCAAAGAAACCAACGCGAAGTTTACTAGATTTTACAAATGACCCTGATTGCTTGAGCAATCGACCAGATAGTAATTTAGCTAATGTAGATTTTCCTTCGCCATTTTTTCCTAAAAGAGCAATTCTGTCGTCTTGATCAATCCGAAGATCTAAATTTTTGAGAACCGGCTTTCCGCCATACCCAACAGCAGTTTCTTCAACCCTAATGATTGGTGGCGAAAGCTCTTCTGGCTCAGGAAATTTGAATGAGATTTTTGCTGCCTCATCAGGCAATGTTATAGGTTCCATTTTATCCAACATTTTTAATCTTGATTGAGCTTGCTTCGCCTTAGTAGCTTTAGCTCTAAACCTATCAACAAAACTCTGAAGATGGGCCTTACGAGTTTCTTGTTTTTTAGATTGTGAAATCAAAACCATGCGCTGAGATAGAACTTGTTTGGAAAAACTATCATAAGTACCCGAATAAAGTTTGAGATTTTTATTGGTAAGATGTAAAATAGAATTCACCGATTTGTTTAAAAGTTCTCTATCGTGACTAATAATGATCACTGTATGAGGGTAACTAGACAAGTATTGTTCCAACCATAAAGAGCCTTCAAGATCGAGATAGTTAGTTGGCTCATCCAAAAGTAAAATATCCGGCTCAGAAAATAAAATCCCGGCTAAAGCAACTCTCATTCTCCAACCACCAGAAAAATCAGAGCAAGGTCTAAGTTGCTCTTCTGTAGTGAAGCCGAGTCCGGCAAGGATCGATGATGCTCGCGCTTCAGCGGACCAGGCATTGATGTCGGTTAATCTATTTTGAATCTCAGAAATGCGTGCAGGTTCTTGACAATTTTCAGCTTCTTTTATGAGTTCGGCTCTTTCTGTATGAGCCTCAAGAACTGTTTCTAGTAAGGATTGGGATGAAGAGGGTACCTCTTGAGAAACACCACCTATCCGAGAATTTCTGGGGATTGTAATTGTTCCAGAATCTAAATTGATCTCTTCTAAAATTAATTTGAATAAAGTTGTCTTTCCAGTGCCATTTCTTCCAACGAAACCCACCTTATGACCTGTTGGAATAATCGCAGACGCCCCGTCAAATAGAAGCTTACCTTCGATAGAATATCTTAAATCGCTTAAGTTTATCATTGCTGTCATTTGGCTTATCAAGCAGTTGATGTCAATTCTAAGCTTTTAACTTCAAGATTCTCGTGTTAGTCGGCGAGATATAAAAAATGGAGTAATAAAAATGGCAATTCAACGAACGTTTAGCATAATCAAACCTGATGCTACAAAAAGAAATTTAACCGGGGCGATAGCAGCAAAATTAGAAGGGGCTGGGTTAAGAATTATCGCGCAAAAGAAAATTCATTTAACTAAAGAGCAAGCTGGCGTATTTTACGAAGTTCACAAAGAGCGGCCCTTCTATGATGAATTATGCGAGTTTATGTCCTCAGGGTCGATAGTTGTTCAGGTTCTTGAGGGAGAGAATGCTATTAATCTTAATAGAGAGATCATGGGGGCAACAAACCCATCAGAGGCCGCTGAAGGGACAATTAGAAAAGAGTTTGCTTTGTCTCTTGGTGAAAACTCTGTTCATGGTTCTGATGGTGAGGACACAGCTGCCGTAGAAATTAGCTATTTCTTTTCTGGGCTGGAGCTTGTTGGGTAGTTTAGGCGTTGGCTAAAAGGATGTGACCTAAATTTTAAGAGGGTGTTAATTAGCATCCTCTTTTATCATATCGGCAGCTTTCTCGGCAATCATTAAAGTTGGCGAATTAGTATTTCCGCTTGTTATATTAGGCATTATTGAAGCATCTACTACTCGCAAGCCTTGAATGCCTCTAACTCTTAATCGGGAATCTAATGGTTCGTTATTTGGTCCCATTTGAACCGTTCCAACAGGATGGAATATCGTACTACCGATTTCACCTGCTGATTTTATAAGATCTTCGTCTGTTTGGTTGCTTAATCCAGGAGAAAACTCCTCTGGCTGATATTGCTTCAATGCTTTTTGCATCATTATATTTCTTGTTATTCTAATTGATTGCGCAGCTATCCTCCGATCTTTTTCTGTTGATAGATAATTTGCGGTAATCTTTGGTGCATCTTTATAATTAGTCGAACAAATCTCAACTGTTCCACGGCTCTCAGGGTTCAAGTTGCAGATACTCGCCGTTAAAGCATCAAATTTGTGTAAAGGTTTCCCAAACGCATCTAAACTTAATGGTTGTATGTGGAATTGAAGGTCTGGCAGCTCCAGGTTTTCACTTGATTTAACAAAAGCCCCTAATTGACTAGGCGACATTGATAGAGGGCCAGATCTTTTTAAAGCATATTCTAATCCTATCTTCAACTTACCCCATATGCTATTTGATTGACTATTTAGTGTTGTAACTCCCTTAACTTTGTAAGCACAGCGTATTTGCAAATGGTCTTGTAAGTTTCCACCGATTTGCGGGTTATCTTGGATAACTTTAATGGAATATTTTTTGAGTAATTGTGCTGGGCCTATGCCAGAGTACTGAAGTATCATGGGTGATCCAATTGCTCCAGCAGAGAGTATTGTCTCCCTTTTCGCAAAGATTTTTTTATCAACTCCATTTTGGTTGAACTCAATACCAATGGCTTTTGTGCCTTCAAACAAGATGCGTTTAACATTTGCATTTATTTCGATCTTTAAATTTGATAATTTCTTTTTAGGTTTTAAAAAAGCTTTGGAGGTATTCCATCTAAAACCATTTTTTTGATTTACTTTGAAATACCCGACCCCTTCGTTATTTCCTGTATTGAAGTCTGCTGTCTCTGGAATTCCAGCCTGAGTACAGGCTTCTTTAAATTTATCTAAAATTTCCCAATTCAAGCGTTGATTGTCTACCCGCCACTCACCCCCAGTTGAGTGAAACTCTGAATTTCCATCTACATAGTCTTCGGATTTTAGAAAGTATGGTAATATATCATCCCAGCTCCAACCTGTATTTCCTTTTTGACGCCACAAATCATAATCGGCTGCTTGTCCCCGTATATAAATCATCCCATTTATTGAACTACAGCCACCTAAAACTTTTCCTCGTGGATATAGGAGGCTTCTTCCGTTAAGACCAGGTTCAGGCGATGTTTTATATCCCCAATCAGTTCTGGGATTTCCAATACAATATAGGTAACCAACCGGTATATGTATCCAGTGATAGTTATCCTTCTTACCTGCCTCCAAAAGAAGTACTTTATTTTTTCCATCCGCAGATAATCTGTTAGCTAAAACACACCCGGCAGTACCAGCTCCAACTATAATATAATCATACTCCATTACAGTTTTACTGAGATTCTTTTTTATTTAATTTCTCGATAAATTCATCCTCATTTTTTTTATACCATTTCCTTTTTAAGTGACGGTATAAAGCGAAACAAGACAGACCTAAGAATATGTAAAAAATGTTGACAACAGTTTCCATAGCAAAAGAACCTCATTAACTTTAACAAACCATATTGTAATTTAAAAATTTCTGCTAGGTGCTTTATTTCTTTATCTTTGAAATTGTGATGAGGAAAAGTTAATTATCTATCTTTTTGAGCCTTGAGGTAAGAAAGATAAATAGCCAAACTTAACACAACAATAAATCCACCAAAGATCGTAATACCTGTCGGTTGTTCTCCGACACCCATCCAAACCCATATTGGTCCTAAAATAACCTCTAATAGAAGTATTAAGCTTACATTTACTGTGGGAGTATATCGGGACGCCAAAGATAAAAGATAGTAAGAAACCGGAATAATAAAAATGCCTGTAATAAATATTGGAACAAAATAACCATTATTCATATTCTCAGAGCCTGTTAAAAAAAAACCTAATAAACCAGTAAAAAATGTTCCAATGGCAATTGCTAAGACGAATGGTAATTCAGTTCTTTGTCGGATAATTGTGAAATTTATAGCGATAGTAAGTGCTACACCCAAACCGCATAGGGCACCGATTAGAGACCAAAAGTTTAGAATAACACCACTTTCACTAGCTCCAAATATAGCAATTAAAATACCAATCATAACCGTAATCATCGTTATTAATGTAGATTTTTGAATAACTTCTCTTAATAATATAGTTGCGAAGGCTGCAGAGAATAAAGGAATTGTAGCAGTTCCAAATAAAACAAGAGAAACTGGACCTACAGATACTCCGAGGCTGAAAAGACTAGTACTACAAAATTGGCAAAATATTATTGTAATCGCCCACTTATTTGTAATTCCTTTTAGGTCTTCAATTAACGTCTGAGGTTCCCAGAGCTCATTTGAATTACCTCTACTAGCTAAAACCCAAATAAAGAAAAACCCAAGGCTTGCCAGAAAGCCTCTCCAGGCCATCATCTGAAAACCAGTCATTTCTGCCCAACGCATGAATAATGTGTCAGGGCTGATTATAAGCGCTCCGAGCAATGCTATACCTAAACCAAAGAAACTATTTTGTTTCATTGTGGAAACTGTCCGAATAGTAAGTTATCGTTTAAAATTGGTTCAAGAAATATCAATTTGATTAGCTTACCATTTCTTATCTTTTATTATTTTCGGAGGGTCATACGCAGTTATTTCAGGAATCATATTTTTTTCTAATTTTACCTCAACAAGACAGGAATGCGCGGTTGGCCCTTGTCCTAATTTAGATGTGCCTATGTCTCTTGTTAGAACGTTAGGGTTCCCGTTTTTACACGTACTATCTTTTTGAGATGGATCGATGGGGTCATACCATGCACCAGTGCTGATTTGGACTACGCCTTTGTGTAAATTACTATCAATCACCACACCCGCAAAACAAGCTCCTCTATCGTTGAACACCTTTACAATATCATTGTTGTTTAAATTTCGAATTCTTGCATCGTTTGGATTAATATGAATTGGTTCACGTCCGTTAATTTTATGTGAGCGGCTATATTTCCCGTGATCAAGTTGTGAATGTAATTTGTTTTTAGGTTGGTTTGAAATTAGATGTAATGGATACTTTTTATTGATATTCCCAAGCCATTCATAGGGCTCCCGCCAAACCGGGTGGCCTGGACAATCTTCATACATAAAACTAGCAATTCTGTTAGAAAAAATTGTTATTTTACCACTCTCTGTTTTTAGTGAATTTTTAATAGGATCTACGCGAAAACCTTGTAACATAATATTGGGTTCTTCTGGATCTTCTAATCTAAACCAACCATCTTTTATGAGCTGATTATATTCTGGGATTTTTATATTTTCCTCTTTGGCATTACGTTGCGTTTCTTCGTAAATCCATCTTATCCATTCCGAAGCGGTACGATTTTCCGTAAAAATTTCTTTAATTCCCATCTTTGATGCAAGCCCAGAGAAGATTTGAAAATCATTTCGACTCTTTCCAAACGGTTCGATTAGCTTTTCCATGGAGACTATATATGGATCTTTGGGGGTAAGCGCTATATCGTACCGCTCGAGTGGCGTAGTGCAGGGTAAAACTATATCGGATCGCTTTGCTAACGCATTCCAACACCATTCATGAGTTATGATTGTGTCGGGTTTCTCCCAACCACGCATAAGTCGATTTAAATCTTGATGATGATGAAAAGGGTTTCCACCTGCCCAATACATAATTTTTGTTTCGGGGTAGGTGTAGTTCTTACCATTAAAAGAAAAAGACGTATTTGGTTTTAAGAGTAGATCCGTTATGCGTGCCACTGGTATAAAGTTTGAAACTGGATTTTTACCCTGTGGTAAAGCCGCAGCTCGTGGGGGAGTAAATTTGCCGCCAATGTAATTTGTAGCACTATACCCAAAACCAAAACCTCCACCAGGAAGTCCAATTTGTCCCAACATAGAGGCAACAGTAATTGCAGCCCAAAAAGCTTGTTCTCCGTGATCTTGCCTCGTCAAAGACCAACTCACTGAAATCATTGTACGTTTTTTTGCCATTTCTTTGGCAAGTGATATTATGACTTCTTCGTCAATCTCACATATTTTAGACGCCCATGAGGCGGACTTTGGAGTATGATCACACTCGCCTAATAGATAGGGAACAAATTTCTCATAACCATCTGTATATTTCTTGATGAAATTAATATCTACTAACTGTTTTGAGTGAAGGGTGTGGGCAATTCCTAATAGTAGAGCTGCATCAGTATTAGGGCGGGTGGGTAACCAGGTTCCTGCTACCTCTTCTAATAGGTCAGATTTTATTGGACTAATATTAACGAACGAGATTCCTGAGGTGGCAGCGTTGATAAGCCCCTTTCGTTGGTAATGATTTCCAGTTCCACCCTGGCAAATTTGACCGTTTTTTAGGGGGATGCCTCCAAAACAAATAAATAACTCAGTATTATCTGCTATCGATTCCCAACTGGTGGAGGCATCAAGGAATTCTCGATAACTTCCTAATATATATGGAATTATAGCTTCCGCAGCGGCAAAGCTATATGTAAATTTAGATCTCGTGTAACCACCGATGCAATTTAAAAATCTATGAAGTTGGCTTTGCGCATGATGAAACCTACCAGCACTTGCCCAACCATAGGATCCTGCGTAAATGGCACTGTTCCCAAAATCCTTGGTAACACGATTTAACTCTTTAGAAACTAGATCTTCTGCTTTGTCCCAGGAAACTTCAATAAATGGATCAATGCCACGAAGGTGCCCATGATTTCCTGGCCCATTCTCCAACCAACTTTTACGGACCATAGGAGCATTTATACGAGTAGGCCCATCCTGGACATCTAATATACCGGTTCCAATTTTTGAGGGATCTTCATCGCATTCGAATGGTAGTAAATCTTGAACTCGTCCATTAGAAACACGAGCTCGATACGTACCCCAATGTGTGCTAGTCAATGGAAGTTTTTCACTTGAAGTCATATAATTTCGCTCTTTTACCATTGGAATTGGTATTACCTCTAAAGATTTTTACCCATAAGTAAATAATCTCCGCTATCGTCAGAACCTAGGAAACTTACGAACGGCTTGCGATCTAACTCAACGTAACCACTTTCCTTATAGGTATGAACAGCAATCTTATTATCCTCTTGTACTTGTAAGGTTATTTGGGGAGTGCCAATTTTTTTTACGATATTTTCAGCTTCCTCTAGTAGTTTTTTAGAAAACCCTTTATTTCGTGCCTCTGGTAAAACTGAAATAGCTTGCAATAACCAAGATCCACTTGCACATTTTTGCAGATCCACTAACGGATGGATGCATTCAGGTATTTCAGAATAGTCTATGTCGGGGTAGGGGTCTTCTAGCAGAAAACCAAAGAATGCACCAACAAGTCTGTTCTTTGACTCAGCTACAGTCCAATTCTTGTAATGAAATGGGCGATCAGAACGAGTGCGGATCTGTTCGCGACCTACTTCAAACGATGATTGCCCTTGCGAAGTTTGCTCCAGCCAAACAGCTGATGGCAACCTTCTACCGGCCATATCAAAGATCAATGCGAGTTCCGTGCAATCTTTTTCCAATCCTTGTCGCATTTTTAGTGTATTGTACATAAGCGCTCTCCGATATTTCTATGCCTGTGGAATGATTATAATAAAAATGAGATTAAAC
>JBMYRX010000054.1:0-12059 GCA_049602715.1 Paracoccaceae bacterium
GATTATCTAAAAAAGATTTTATAATAAAATTATTTTTTATTTCTTTGTTAATTAATATGAAATTATTATTAACTAATTTAGAATCTGTACATGAGAATAGAAGAAAAAAGGTCAGCAAGATACTAGTTTTTTTCATTACAGCAGCTCTTTTGATTTTGTAATTTTGTATTGGTAGTAGGATAATCCTTATATGCATTATCAAGAATCTGTCTTATTTCAGACAATTCAAAACCATCATTAGTTAAATATTTAGATAGTGGTCCCCTGAGCTTCTTTTCACCAGCTTTTTCAAAAAAGACCTCGGCATTACCTCCATCCAATGTCAAAATTACACCGTACCCAAATTTCTGGTGAAAAACTTTATCGTCGAGATGAAAATTAACATCCAAATCTTTTATACGCGTTTGATGGTTTATGGTTTGGGCCGTCTGATTATTTTTTGTATTTTGTAAACGCCTCCAGCCAGGAGAGGCATATATATCCGCGTTTGAGGCACGTTCCTGTATATCATCAATACCCTGAGCGTTTGGATAAAGGGCTCCATCTAGTTGGTACCCATATAAACCTGGCTGGGTTAAGTTCTCGATGCAGTCCAAAGGAATATCGTTAACAAATCTTGAAGGGATTGATGTCTGCCATTGTCCATAAATTTGCCTACTGCCCACGAAAGAGATTGTGCATATCTCCTCAGCTCGTGTAATACCTACATAAGCAAGTCTCCTTTCCTCTTCCAAACCTTTTTCACCGCTTTCATCCATCGAACGTTGTGAAGGGAATAAACCATCCTCCCACCCGGGTAGAAAGACAGCTGGAAATTCTAGACCTTTTGAAGCATGTAAGGTCATTATGCTAACTTTATCAACCTCATTACCGCTATTATTTTCCATTACTAATGCAACATGTTCCAAAAACCCTTCTAAATTTTCGAAGTCTTCAAGTGCTTTAATCAACTCCTTTAAATTCTCTAATCTACCTCCAGCATCTGGAACCTTATCTTTCAGGTTAGACCACATATCGGTATAACCTGAATCCTCTAAAATCTGTCTAGAAATATCAATATGCGACATCTCACCCTTATTGTACATTTGGGTCAAATAATCGATTATGTTAACAAATTTTCCTAGTTGTATAGCTCCCTTCCCTTTTATTTTATTTGTCCTAAGAAGTTCTTTAGCCCCATCAAAAAGTGATAAGCCTATGGACCGCGAAATCAAATGGATTTTTTGTATCGTGCTATCACCTAATCCACGTTTTGGCGTATTTATAACTCGTTCAAAAGCGAGATCATCCTTTGATGATATTAAAAGTCTAAAATAAGAAATGGCATCTCGAATTTCCAACCTTTCATAGAATCTGGGTCCTCCTATAACCCTATAATTCAATCCTATTTTTAAGAATCGATCCTCAAATGCTCTCATTTGATGGGATGCTCTAACTAAAATCGCTATTTCGTTGAGGCGATACTTCCTAAGGCCTCGCGTACCTACTTGCATTGCTTCAATCTCATCACTGATCCAAGTAGCCTCTGCTTCACCGTCCCAGGCTCCTATTAAACGAACCAACTCACCTCCCTTTTTACCTGTCCATAATGTTTTTCCTAATCGATTTTTATTTGAGCTGATTATCCCACTAGCCGCTTTTAGGATATACTCAGTAGAACGATAGTTTTGCTCTAAACGAATAATTTTTGCATTCTTAAAATCACTTTCAAATCTTAGTATATTTTTTACTTCTGCACCACGCCAACCATAAATGGACTGGTCATCATCTCCAACGCAACAAATATTATGGTGGTCTGCAGCTAAAAGTCTAAGAAGTAAGTACTGAACAACATTTGTATCTTGGTATTCATCGACTAATATATACTTGAAAGTTTTCTGATATTTTTGAAGGATCATACTATTTTCCTGCAACATAGTAACAACTTTAAGTAATAAATCTCCAAAATCGCATGCGTTTAAACGCGTAAGACGTTCTTGATATTGAGAGTATAATAAGTAACCCTTTCCATCGTATTTATCCTGCTCTATTATCGGTAAGTTCTGTGGTGTGAATGCTCTATTTTTCCAATTATCAATTATTGAAGCCAAAAGACGCGGCGGCCAATTTTTCTCATCAATGTTTTCTAACTTAATTAACTGTTTTAATATCCTTAATTGATCATCAGCGTCCAGAATTGTAAAATTCGCTTCCAAACCTACTAGTTCTGCGTGTTTTCTTAACAAACGTGCGCATACTGAATGGAAGGTCCCCAACCACTTAAAACCCTCTATATTACGATTTAATAGAGAGCCAACTCTGTGTTTCATCTCCAATGCCGCCTTGTTGGTAAATGTTACAGCGAAAATTTCGTCGGGATGCGCACTCCCAGTTTTTAGTAAATGCACGAACCTGGCTGTTAAGGCTTTTGTTTTGCCAGTACCAGCACCAGCAAGCATCAGAACTGGTCCTTTAAGATTTTGGACTGATTCTCGTTGCGGCAAATTTAATTCTTTAAGATATACGGGAAGTGATACCTCTGCTGAGTCTTTGGTTTTAGAATAATTCATGTTGGTTCTCTTTTTTATAATTATATAGTATCTGCATTGATTTGAGAGTTAAAGGCTGTTCATATTTAGTTGATATTATTTTTCTGGACTTTTTAAAAAATAAAAGGAAAAAGAAGTTATGAATTATCATAGTAAATTTCCAGCGTTAATAGATTTGAAAAAACATGCAAAAAGAAGAATTCCGCATTTTGTTTGGGAGTATCTCGATAGTGGTACAGGTAATGAAGAAACTAGGATTCGAAATAGTGTTGAACTAAAGAAAATACTGTTTTATCCTTCCGTGCTGCATGGTGATATACAGCCAAAATTAAACATAGAGTTCCTAGGTACAGAATTCTCGTTACCTTTTGGGATAGCTCCAGTTGGAATGTCGGGGTTAATTTGGCCCAATGCAGAAAAAATTTTAGCTAAAGCAGCATCTAAGTCGAATATACCCTACACATTATCAACTGTTGCCACGCAAACTCCCGAAGATATCGCACCACATATCGACGGAAATGCGTGGTTTCAGCTTTACCCTCCAAATGACTCGAAAATACTAGATGATATATTATCACGTGTCCACAATAGTGGCTTCTCCACACTAGTTTTAACTGTTGATGTACCTGAAGCTTCTCGGCGAGAAAAACAAATACGTGGAGGATTATCTCATCCTCCAAAGCTCACGGGACGACTTGGTTTCCAGGCCCTTAAAAGACCTATATGGCTCGGGGGAATATTAAAAACTGGGATTCCAAAAATGAAGTTAATGCATAGCTACTCAAGCGTAAAAGGAAGATTATCTTCAACAGAGCATATTGGATATCTTTTGAGAACTTCACCCGATATAAATTATTTACGTAGTCTTCGTAAGAAATGGAAAGGAAATCTGATTGTAAAGGGTATTATGCGGGGTAAAGATGCAAAAACTATAGAAGCTGAAGGTATCGATGCTGTTTGGGTATCCAACCATGCAGGACGTCAATTCGATGGAACTTATGCCTCTATTGAGGTGCTAGCAGAGATAAGAAATTCTACTAATTTACCAATTATTTTCGACAGTGGAATTGAGGGAGGTCTAGATATTTTGAGGGCCTTTTCATTAGGAGCTAATTTTGTAATGCTGGGTGGGGCCTGGCATTATGCACTGGGTGCACTAGGCCATCGTGGGCCAGACCACTTGATAGATATTTTGACGAAAGATCTAAACGCAAATATGGCACAATTAGGAATCGAAGAACTCAAAAATATTAATATAAATAATTAAACAAAACTGATTTTAAATGCGCTGTGATAAAATTATTAAAACTTAATGGAGAAAGCTGGATTTTGATGCACCTAAAATGTCTTAAAAATAATATACTTATGGATAAAGCCGAGAAAAGTAATCTTCTCGGTATGCTGCCAGAATGGGACTTAAATGACTTATATTCAAGCCCTGACAGCAAAAAAATATCTGATGATATCAGATGGTTAGAATTAGAATGTAAATCTTTTTCCTTCGATTATGAGAGGAAGCTGTCTAGTCTGTCCTCGAATAATATGCTAAATTGTATAAGAAGATACGAAAAAATAGAAATGGTTTCTGGTAGGATAATGTCTTACGCTGGCCTTCGTTATTACCAAAAAACAACTGACGAATCGCGAACAAAATTTCTAGCAGATAACCAAGATAGAATCACAAATATAACTGGCAATTTAATTTTCTTCTCACTAGAGATAAACAAACTAGCAGAACGCAAGCTGAACGCTCTTTTCAAGAGTAATACGAATCTTAGACGATACAAGCCAATATTCGACCGGCTTAGAACTATGAGATCTCACCAGCTAAATAAAGAGCTAGAGCTATATATTCATGATTTATCTACAGTTGGGTCTTCATCTTGGAACAGGCTCTTTGATGAAACTATAACCAGTTTAGAGTTTAAAGTATCAGATAAAGTGATGGGACTTGAAGCCGCCTTAAATCTGTTAACCGACCCCAACAGGAAAAAGAGGGAGCTCATCTCAAAGGAGTTGGCCAAGGTTTTTAAAAAAAATATAAAAATATTTTCACGTATTCATAATACTCTCGCGAAAGAGAAATCTATTAATGACAAATGGCGGAAAATGCCATCACCTCAGCACAGTCGGCACCTCTCAAATCATGTCGAACCCGAAGTAGTAACTGCGTTGAGAGATGCGGTAGTTAATGCATATCCCAAAATAAGTCATAGATATTATGAAATAAAACGTAAGTGGCTTGGATTGGACAGAATGCAAATTTGGGATCGCAATGCCCCAATACCTCAAAACGATCCAACATTAATAAGCTGGCAAGACGCAACGAATACTGTACTTGACGCATACTCAGAATTTTCTCCAGAACTGTCTCGAATTGCAAAGGATTTTTTTGATAAGGGTTGGATTGATGCAGCTGTAAAGCAAGGAAAAGCTCCTGGAGCTTTCGCACATCCAACAGTAACAAATGTTCATCCGTATATAATGCTAAATTACTTGGGGAAACCTCGTGATATAATGACACTAGCGCATGAACTGGGACATGGAATACACCAAGTCCTAGCCGCCACTCAGGGAGAACTATTATCCTCTACCCCACTAACTCTAGCTGAAACGGCGTCTGTCTTTGGTGAAATGTTAACCTTTAAGAAAATATTAAGGAGTGCCAAGACAAAGGAACAAAGACAAGTACTCCTCGCTGGAAAAATTGAGGATCAAATAAATACAGTTGTTCGACAAATAGCTTTTTACGACTTTGAATGTAAGTTGCATGAGGCTAGATCAAACGGTGAATTATCTTCAGATCAAATAAATAAATTATGGATGTCAGTCCAAGGGCCAAGCTTGGGGCCTGCATTCGAATTTATGGATGGCTATGAAACTTTTTGGGCTTACATACCGCACTTCGTACATTCTCCTTTCTACGTATATGCATATGCGTTTGGAGATGGTTTGGTTAATGCATTGTACTCAACATATGAGGAGGGAGACAAAAACTTCAAAGAGAAATATATAAATATGCTTAAAGCAGGAGGTTCAAAACATCACTCAGAACTTTTGAAACCGTTTGGTCTCGATGCTTCTGACCCCGAATTTTGGAAATTAGGGCTAGACCTAATTTCCAAATTGATAGATGAACTGGAGATACTAAATAATCAATAGAAGCAGCTTTACGTATCTCAGGGTTTTCCTATATCATTCCTCTATCTTCTGCTAGATTTCGCATTTTCATCTGTAATTTTTCAAAAGCCCTGACCTCTAACTGTCGTACTCTTTCTCGACTGATATTATATTGTAGGCTTAGTTCTTCCAAAGTTGATACGTTCTCACTTAAACGCCGTCTCGAGAGAATATCTTTCTCACGATCATTTAATATACCCAAGGCCTCCAATAATAGCTCTTTCCTGCTATCAAACTCCTCCTTTTCAGCGTAATCTGCTGCTTGATCTGCATTTTCATCTTCCAACCAATCTTGCCACTGACTAGAGTTCTCTCCATCTACAGAAATAACTGCATTAAGAGATGCATCGGCTCCGGCCATCCGACGGTTCATTGATTCAACTTCAGATTCCTCAACATTGAGTTCCGAAGCTATCTGCTTTTTATTTTCTGGCCTTAAATCGCCTTCTTCAAAAGCTCCTATTCTATTTTTTGCTTTACGTAGGTTAAAAAACAACTTTTTTTGAGCACTTGTTGTTCCTATTTTTACCAAACTCCAAGACCTCAATACATACTCTTGAATTGATGCCCGTATCCACCACATGGCATAGGTCGCAAGCCTGAAGCCTTTATCAGGGTCGAATTTCTTAACTGCTTGCATCAACCCTACATTAGCTTCCGAAATTATTTCTGATTGCGGCAATCCATAACCCCGATACCCCATCGCTATTTTGGCTGCTAACCTTAAATGGGAAGTAACCAACTTATGAGCCGCATCAGTATCTTCATAATCGACCCACCTTTTTGCAAGCATAAACTCTTCTTCAGGTTCAAGCATTGGAAACTTTCTAATCTGCTGAAGATATCTACTTAGCCCATGTTCAGGACTTGGGGCCGGGAGATTAGAATAATTAGACATTTTCGAAGTGGTCCTTATACTTTGAGCTATGATTTCATAAATATCAAATATTTATTCTAATATGTAATTTCAAGAGGGGTTAAAAACAAAAACCATCAATATCCACCAACAAACCAAATTATATTAATTAACAAGAAAACTTAAATGAGCTAATATTCATCCAAATGGTCAATTAATTCAACCAAGTCCATCGGTAATGGTATTGAAAAATGCATGATTTTTTTAGTTATTGGATGTACAAACCCCAATTCTGACGCATGTAGTGCTTGTCGATTAAAAGCTTTTATAGAAATTTGCGCTTTGTCAGAAATCGAAGCACGAGCTACTTTTCGTTTAGACCCATAAACTGGGTCACCTATTAGGGAGTTTCCAACGTACGATAAGTGAACCCGAATTTGATGGGTGCGACCAGTTTCCAACCAACATTCAACTAATGATAAAACTTTTGGAACACCAAATTCTTGTAGAACCCTAACTCGCGTTACAGCATGCCGCCCCCCCGAAGATACAACCGCCTGTTTCTGGCGATCATACCGATGTCGGGCAAGATTACCAACTATCTTTAAAATATTTCCTGCTTCAAAACTAACACCGGTCATTCCAATCAATCTGGGGTCTGACGCATCTGGGACTCCGTAACATAATGCTAAATATTTCCTCTTCACCGTATGTTTTTCAAATTGCCTTGCTAGATCATGGTGAGCTACATCCGATTTTGCAATTACAAGTAATCCAGATGTATCTTTATCAATACGGTGAACAATTCCAGGTCGCTTTTCACCACCAATTCCAGATAGACTATCTGAACAATGATATAAAAGCGCATTTACTAAGGTATTATCACGTGAACCAGGCGCTGGGTGAACTACCATACCAGCCGGTTTATTGACAACTATTAAAAATTTATCTTCAAAAATTATATCTAAAGGAATATTTTGGGGTAATGTATCTAATTCCCTTGCTTCCGAAATTAATACATTCCAAACTTGGCCGAGCAGAACTTTGTAATCAGCCTCTCGAACGATGACACCGTCTAAGCTCACAGCTCCGTTTCTTATTAAACGTGTGGCATAAGATCTACTCAAATTTAAAGAGTCTGGTGCAAATGCTGATAGTGCTTTATCAAGACGCTTAATACTGCCGTCTATTATTTTAACTTCTACCAAATGAGAGTCTGGATTCATGAGTAAAACATCCGAACTAGATCCTGCTAATATAAGGTTTCTCCGCATTTTAGTAACTACTTTAACAATCACAATGATTGCCGGCATAATAATCGTCATTGCCCTTCTTGCAATAAAATTACAACCATCAAAAATTGAAATACCACAAAATATAAGTCTACCAGAAGATAGCAGTGCAATTTCCTACTCACAAGGTTCGGATTGGATCGCTGTTACAACTTCAGAGAACCAAATACTAATTTTCGACAGCCAAACTGGAAAACTTCGACACACGATATCTGTAGATCAGAAAAACTGAACCTATTTTATTTTCATATCGAATAGTACTCATGAGATGGTACCACCTCCCCGGTTCGAACGGGGGACCTCCTGATCCACAATCAGGCGCTCTAACCAGCTGAGCTAAGGCGGCACTTGGCATTGATTAATCCATATGGTGTGGTAATTGCAAGGGCCACAACGGTAAAGTTCAGCATATTTTTCATGTTTGTTTATACAAAATGGTTAGTATATAGATTGAGTATAATATTTTATTTTATTAAAATGGGATGAAAAATGTCAATTAATGACCAAAGCGATGTAGAAGCTAATCTTTCAATTGGGCCAACATCACTTGGTATGGTCAGAATCTATATCGAAGGCAACAATATAAGTATACCACTTGATTTTGATCCTGAAGAAGCTGTGGAAATAGCTGAAGAATTGAAAAACGCTGTAATAATAGCGAAAAAGATTGATAGAAAATCAAAAAAATAAATCAGATTTAGATCGGATACTTGAAGCTTCGTATCAAATCTTATAATCAAATGCTGACGGCTCTGCCCTTTCTCGTAATTGGAGTAGACATTCCAGTGGCCTTAAGCAATTTCGAGGGAACTGGCTCTGCTCGAACCTTGGTTCGATTATCTGGTGCCCACCTGTACAAACAGGTCCTCGGGAATAAATCACTCCAACGGCATGTGGTGGTAACCGTCAACCATATTTCCTTTTTGGTAAAAACCGGAAAAGCCCTTAAATCTTAAGATTTTGTTATAAAACTACTAGATTTCTATTTTAGTTACTAAAATCAAATTTTTGCCTTAGAAATGTTTTTGGAGGCGTATATCGGCTTAACCAGTAAGACCAGTTTTTTTATCTGTTTTAAATAACTTTCATTCGTTCCAAAAACTGTTTTTACTTAAATTTATTAAAGGCGGTGTCCATTCCGGTACGATATTGGTGATTAACATAATTATAATAAGTTTAAAAAAATTTTCTTTACAGGTCTTTAGACATTTGATCTAAAACAGCATTTACTAACTCTAACCCTTTTATATCGCCTATAAATGCATTTGCTACATCCAAAAATTCAACAATAACTACTTTTGGAGGCGTTATCTTTAAAATGAACTCTGCTCCAGCAGCCCGAAAAACAGCTCTTAGCATAGGATCTATCCTATCAATAGGCCATCGTGAAACTAAAGCTCTATCGGTTGCTTGATCTATTTTCTTTTGTTCATCAACCGCTACCTCCAATATTTTTTCAAAGAATAATTTATTACAAGAAGCAAATTCAACAGCGTTGTAAGTCGCACCTATTCTATAATTGATAAATTCTTGTACGACAACTTTCACAGAAAGCCCGGAGTGCTCCATTTGGAATAATGCCTGCACTGTATAAAAACGTGATGCTGACTTTTTATTAACTTTATTAATTACTAAATTCACAAATAACCTTTATTATTAATTTCACCGCTTTGCTAATTGATTAAAAAGCTAATTTTCGGTCTTTTCCGTTATATTGCGCTCATAATGTATGAGGCTTAGCACTGCATGGGCTGCGCCGCCACCTTTATTCATTTGTTTGGGGTTGGCTCTTTTTTCCGCCTGATCTACATTTTCAACCGTTAGTATTCCGTTACCAATATTCGCTCCTCTGAGCCCTAACAACATCAAACCATTCGAGCTATCAGAACACACAGTATCGTAGTGGCTTGTCTCCCCCCGAATAATACAACCCAGAGCGATAAATCCATCATAATTTAGATTTTCATGAGCTAACCGGATTGCTGGTGGTATTTCCAAAGCTCCAGGGACATTAATAAAATCGATACTAGTCTCATACTTTTTACATTCGGTCTCTGCTCCCAATATCAGTTGATCACTTATCTCGTTATAGTAAGGTGCTACTACTATTAAAATATTTACTGGTCTATTGAACTTTAGATTTTGCTGTTTTTGATTAAAATTAATCATAGAATTTCTTTCATTTAAGTGTTCTCGTTCCAACAATTCTTAATCCATAGGCATCAAGGCCTACCACTTTTGGCGAGGGTGAGTTTGTAAGTAACTCTATGTCACTAATACCCAGTTCAGCTAAAATTTGTGCACCTAATCCGTATTCTTTTAGAGTAACCGTGGAATTTTCAAGTTCAGCTGTAGCGGTAGTACTCATATTTCTCAAAAGTACTACAATTCCCCGACCCTCCTCAGCAATGATCTTCATTGCCGTCGATAATGTTGGGATACCGTTCTCAAGTATTCCAAGAGCGTCTTCAAAAGGATTTAACACATGCATCCTAGTCAATATTTTACTTGTTTTGTCTAATACGCCTTTGGTTAAAACTACATGAGTTTCTCCATAGGTTTCATCTTTAAAAGTTCGCATATTCCAATCTCCACCATATATTGAGGAGACAGTCTTGTTTGATAACTCGGTGACTAAGTTATCGTGTCGTCTCCTGTATGAGATTAGATCACTTATAGTACCTATACGAAGCTCATGATTCTTAGCAAAGTCTATCAAATCCGGTAACCTAGACATTGTACCATCATCGTTCATTATCTCACAAATAACCCCAGATGGGTTTAACCCTGCTAATCTAGAAATATCTACAGCCGCTTCTGTGTGGCCTGCCCTTACTAATACTCCACCATCTCGCGCCCGGAGAGGAAAAACATGGCCTGGTGTAGAAATATCCGAAGACACTCTGTTAGGACCAATCGCTACCGCGACTGTATGCGCCCTGTCATGAGCCGATATCCCAGTCGTGACTCCTTCTCGTGCTTCTATAGAGATAGTAAACGCTGTTTCATGCCGTGAAGAGTTATATGACGACATCAACGGTAGTTTGAGGTGATCTACTCGTTCCCCAGTAAGCGCTAAGCAAATTAACCCTCTACCATACTTTGCCATAAAGTTTATAGCCTCTGGATTTGCCATTTGAGCCGGTATTACTAAGTCTCCTTCATTCTCTCTATCCTCATGATCGACAAGAACGAACATTTTACCCATCTTTGCATCTTCAATAATTTCTTCAATTGATGATATAACCAATCTTGGATCAGTATTTGACATATAAACTCCATTAATAAGTAAAATTTGGATTGTACCAAACTAAACAAATTAGTCATATTCTTTTAATCTGGACACATAACGAGCAAGGGTATCTACTTCAAGATTAATCTCATCATTGACCCTTACTGATTTCCAGTTGGTCTGTAGCTTGGTATGAGAAATTAAGTTCACGCTAAATGAAGATTCATCGACTTCATTGATAGTAAGAGAGGTCCCGTTGAGGCTAACAGATCCTTTCGACGCACAGAATTTTGCCAAAGGTTCAGGTATTTCAAATTCAACTTTAGTACTATCTCCCTGATCTTCTATTTTCAAAACCTTGACAACTCCGTCAACATGTCCCGAAACAATATGCCCACCTAGCTCATCGCCCAGCCGCAGGGCTCTTTCTAGATTTAATTCAGTGCCTATTATCCAATGTTGTGTGTTAGTTTTAGATATAGTTTCTGAAGATATTTCAACATCGAAATAGGTAGTCTCAGTATTTCCACATTCTATTACGGTAAGACATATTCCATTGCAGCATATAGAACAGCCAACATCAATGCTATCCAGATCATAAGAGCATCCGATTCTTACCCTTAAATCACCCCTTTGTTCTAGTTCTAGAATCGTGCCAATATCACTAATTATACCAGTAAACATTTTTCTCCTTTAATCCAATGAAACCTTGGCCCCTATAGCCCTTTCAGTATACTATTATCTCTTTCAACAATCCAAGTATGTAATACGTCATTCCCTAGTTTTTCGGCATTGATACATTTCAAACAGGGCATATCATTTATTTTTTTTAAACCAAGAGTACCGATACTTGGAAAACCTAGTGAACCAAAAATTTTTCCTCCCGTAAATCCAATTATTCGGTCAATTAAGTCTTGTTTAATTAGAGTGGCCGCGACTTTTCCTCCCCCTTCACAAAGTATTCGAGTAAG
>JBMYRX010000055.1:0-11997 GCA_049602715.1 Paracoccaceae bacterium
CTCTTAGTGCTGAGTCAGGAGTTCGATAAAGTGGTTCAATTGGGCGTAAATTTAAAATATATCTGGCATAAATGGTATATGGATCCCTAATTAGATTTTCGATTTGAGTTACTGGCAAAGTTTTTGGTCTACATGAAACAGGAGGCGTGGGGGAAGGTCTTTTTGCTGGCTCCATCATATTTTGAGGTTTTTCAAAACTTTTAATGAGTTCTAACCAAAAATCACCGCGAGCTCTCATGGAAGTTAGTAAAGATGGTTGTTCTTTTGATAAACCTTCTAATAAGTTAAATAACCGGTTGAGCCATCTAGACGGTAGAGTTTCGGTCTCGGAATCACGACTTGATCTGGTCAACCAAACCTCTTTAGAAGCGATAGCTTGTTGAAAATCATGCGCTGATAAACCGATCAGATGTTCTGGAAGTAAAAGTTTGGCTTTTATACGCATTGCTCGATTTACCCATGGATCTGGTGTTGGTAAAGGTGGCCAAACACCATCATTGAGGCCAGCTAAAAAAACAATATCGGCATCGCTTACACGTGTTTCTTGTGTTCCCCAAATCATTATATCTGAGCGACCAATGTATGAAACTCTCACTATAGATTTTTTTAATAAAAAATAAATTAGATTTGAATATTGGGGTTGATCGATTAGCCCAGAAACTTTTGAAGAGTTTTGTAATTGATCTATTACTACAATTAATTCTCTTCCATCGGGTTTCGACCAAACTTGTTTGGTTTCTTTACTGTTTGGCCCACTAATTAAATGTTCTATTGTCTCAGTATGTACCTTAAGGTGCTCATGAACTGTTTGAAGTTTAGAGACTCTTATTTTGTCCAAGCATTCACAAACCCAAATTGCCCATTTACTTAGCTCTTTTTTTTCAGAAAACGAGTTGGACCATTCTAAGATCTGGGTGTTATCTGGAAAGTATGAACTGCCACGCAGAAGATCTAACTCTAGTTTGCGAAGACTTTTAAGATGTATCCCTCGTTCTTGTAGACTAACAAAGGGGTGTTTAAAAAGTTCTATAAAATTTAGTGAATTTAGTAAGTTTCCCTGCAAGTTTGATATCTTTAGAAAAAGTCTTCCAATTACACTAATTGAAAGAGGTATTCCTGCTGCGTCATCTGCGTCTAGATCCCATTGTTTCAGTGCTGCTACTATTTTTCTAGCTAGGACTCTGTTAGGTGTTATAACGAGACAAGTCTTGTTGTCTTCCAGTGCTTTTCTAATACCCATTGAAATAGCTAACGCTTCAACCCTGTCAGATGGGGCTTCTAGTATCGTAACATCAGAAATTGCTTCCCTAATGTTTTTTAGTTTTGGGCCTTCTTCTAGCCAAGTGTCGGTTATAGGTGCCGGTTGCATTGCTAACGAAACTAGTTTGTTTCTGGCTTCTATACTTGGCTTTGTTTCTACCCATCGTTCTATCTCAGAAAGCTTAATATTTAATTTTGATGTAAGTTCTTTTAGTCTATATTGTGGATGATCTTCCAACGGTATCTCAGTTTTTTTGTACTTTCCTAAGGCATCCCACACAAACTTAGGAGTTTCAAAATCAACTCCTGGTAAAACTACGGCACCTTGAGGTAAGGTGGATATTAACTTAATTAACTTTTGGGTTATTCCTTTTGATCCAGTAGACCCAACTACCATGATTGGATGGGTCGGAGGATTATCAACCCACTTTTTTTCTAATCCATCAATTAGGCGCCATTGATTTTGTTCAAGGCTGACTATTTTACGGTCATCCAAATATTCTTTAATTAGAATAAAAAACTTTCTATTTCTCTGCCAATACTCTGAGTAATCATCTAAATTTAACTTCGTTAGTACCTCTAGTGATAAGCCTTCCTCATGTATTTCTTTGATTAAATTAGCTAAACTGTCTGCCAAGTCAAAACAAGAGTTTTGAGATCCAAAACTGGGCTCAATTTCAATAAATTTTGATATTATTTGGGCCAGTTCTAGTCGTAAGCTAAGTGGGTCAACTATATCTGATAAGCTTACTTCGAAGTCATCAATTAGATGATTAAGCGTACTCAAATTAGGTAAGATAGACGCTCCTACACTGGTAAACTCCGATTTGATCTTTTGTAACATTCGATTGGAGTTAACATAAATTTTTATGGTAGTGTTCTTCTCAGGAGGATAATCTGTCAACCGAGATTTCAACCCATCAACAAAGCTTCTAGAGAAATTCACCCCTGGGGGAAGACCAAATATTCTAGGACCCTGACATTTTGCAAACATCTAGTAATTGCCTTTTAAAAATTTTTCGGCGTGTATCTTTCCTTTTGGCGTTCCCACATCGACCCAACTTCCTGGGTATTCTAGTCCGTAAATAGTACCCTGATTGAGCATTTGGTTCCAAACTAAGTTAAGTGAGAATTGTTTTTGACTTATATCGGAAAAACGACCTATTTTTATTATTTGAGCTCCAGTGTAGATTGAACCATATATATCTCGATTTAGTTTTCCAACTTTATTTATAGAAAAGTCACCTTTACCTGTAGGATGGAAAACTCTTGATGGCGGAATTATAAGAAGTAAGGCCTCCATAAATTCAGGGCGCCAAGATTGTTCAAGTAATAATAATGGGTTTAATCCTCTAAATAAAGAATCCGAATTTAAAGTAAATATCGTATCATTTTTCATACTGGGGATAGCGTTCTTTAGGCCGCCGCCAGTTTCGAATATTAGTGGTTTTTCTACTATAACTTTTATACAAGAACGATTTTTTAGATGATTTTCTACCATTGAGTGTTTGAAATGAGCGTTTACTATGACATTCATATTCGGCTTATGCTGAAGTGATAAAGTATGATCAATAAGAGCTTTGCCCCCAACTTTAATCAAGGGTTTTGGTATAAACTTCGTTAATTTTTGCATTCTGGAACCAAAACCAGCTGCAAATATCATCAAGTCGGTTAATTTAGTCTGCATTAGAATCTCTTATATTCGCGAGTATAGTTTTGTTTGGTGCGATAAATATATTTTGTATGAATAACCTTAAATCAATGAGATCTGGATGACTTAGATCTTGTAATAAGTTTTTCCATACTCGAGGAAGAAAGGTTAGGTAATGCTTTTTAGCATCTCTTACAGCTAGTCGAGTAAAAACACCTAAAATCCGAAGGTTTCGTTGAGCGCTGCAAATACAAAACGCATAATAAAACGCATCTTTATCTACTCCAGTATTCTTAACGTAATGATCAAAACACTTTTGCCGCACATCCTCATTTACTACTCTCCTAACATCATTTAAAAGTGATGCTAAATCATAAGCCGGATGGCCAAGCATCATGTCTTGAAAATCTAAAATACCTACTCTTTGTTTCCCATCCCTGTTTTTTAACCAAATAAGATTTTCTGCGTGAAAATCTCGATGAACCATAATCATTGGTCTAGTCATTATTTTAGATAGAACTTCTCCCATTAATACTCTAAATTGATTACGTAATTCACTAGTAAGTATATTTGATCCATATTTTAAGTACCAGTCTATCGATAAAAGTGACGTGTTTAGCATTTCACAGTGGTCGTAGTGCTCAGCTTCGCAATCTATCTCTGCATGATATAGTGTAATCAAGTTATCAGTAGCACTTATATAAAAACTGGTTTCATTCTGTGATGATTTTAATAAGAAGTCTGTAAATACATTGTCCCCAAAGTCTTCTAATATTAAAAAACCATTTCTTATATCTCTATTATATATTTTTGGAACACTTAACCCAATTCTTTCTAAAAATTGATTTGCTTTTATAAATTTAGCGACATTTTCTCCAAATTCAGGAGGGGCATCCATTAGAATTCTATCACTGGCTTTTGTGGAATGAAGTCTGTAATAATTTCGTTTAGATGCATCGCTAGCAAATTTTACTCTTTGTGCATCTTTCCAAAAAGTTTTTTCGAGAAACGTATCAATAAGTTTCTTTCTATCAGATTTCATTTTGAAGCTTTTTTACGATTAACTTTAATTTATTCATAACCTTTTCATCCTGGCATATTAAGGTGCATTCTCGTTTTCCCTCTGAATGATGACATAGTTCTATTTTAATAGCATTTAATGGGATGCTTTTATCTAATTTTTCAGGCCACTCGACTAAGCATGTATTACTATTAAAAGCATCGATCAGACCAAGCTCTATGATATCTTCATATGAAGATAACCGATATAGATCTGCATGCCAAATATCGACCTTAGGCGTTTCATAGGTCTGGATTAGAGTATATGTTGGTGAAGGAACATCTTCATAAAGCCCATGATGTAATAAAATTTTCTGAATAAATTTGCGAGCAAAAAAAGTTTTTCCAGCTCCGACTTGCCCATATAAGAGGATGGTTACATTTGCTTCTGTGGAACGAGCCAAATTTTCTGCTAAAAGAGTGGTAGCTCTTTCAGAGGAAAGAATAAGATTTATTTGATTTTCGGTATTTTTAAATTCCATAAAAACACTTCATAATACGAGCCGATAGTGGAGATATCTAATCATAAAATTATTTAAACCTCAAAGCGTTGGTTATCGCCTAATGCGATATTTGCATCTTTTTCCCTATCTTCAATGATTTGACGAACCCAAGTCACTTTAGCAATCGCGCCTCTTGATTGAAAGTCAAGAGAAGACATAGTTTTCATATCAAACCCATTTGAAAACTCTATATTTGCTCCAGACCTTTCCAATAGAGTCTTCGCGATAAATAACCCTAAACCCATACCCTCGTACTCAGGACGTTTTTGCCTGGATGCTAATGCGTCCCGTCTCCTTATAAAAGGATCCCCTATTCTACTAAGTATATCACTTGGGTAACCATCACCATCATCACTAATTAGTATCTTAATTTCGTGTTCATCCCAGATGGTTTCGACCCATACTTCACTATTCGAAAAATCGACCGCATTTTGAATTAAATTTCTTAATCCATGAATTATTTCTGGTTTCCGATTAATACTGGGAACATTAATTTTATCATTATTATCGGATGTAGAAGAAAGGTTAATTGTTTTATTTCGATTTAAATGAGGTTCTGCTGCCTCTTCTATTAAGTTTATTATAGGAACATTTTTTACATGCAAATCGTCTTTACCATTTCGACCCATGGAGTCTAAGATTATTTTACATCTTTCTACTTGATCACGAATAAGAACTGCGTCGTCCATAAGTTCTGAATTATTTTTCAACTCTTCTATCAATTCGGAGCTTGCTAAATTTATTGTTGCTAAAGGGGTTCCGAGCTCGTGGGCTGCTGCTGCGACCACGCCGCCTAAATCGGTAAGTTTTTGTTCGCGGCTTAAAGCCATTTGAGTGGCTAAAAGGGCCTGACTCATTAAATGTGTTTCTGACGCAACTCTCCTTGCATAAAAAGCCAGAAATACGATACCAATCATTAATGCGACCCAGAAACCAAAAACAAAGAGAATGGGTAAGCTTATAATTTCACCAGACTCTGTGATTAAGGGTAGATGATCGAATGCTAATATGCTGACAAGAATTATGGCTAACCCACTGAGGAAAAAAGTTGAAAATGGACGAAGTGTCATAGCTGACACAGTCACTGGTGCTAAAATTAAAATAGAAAAAGGGTTATTTAACCCACCCGTCAAATAAAGTAGAACAGCGAGCTGAATTAAGTCAAACAATAGCATCGCTAAAAAGTCACGTTCGGGTAATCTGCGATTGGCTGGAAATAAAAATATAGCGACTAGGTTAATCAAAACTGATGCAGAAATAGCTAAAAAACAGAAACTTAATTCTATTTGTAGTCCTATAAAAAATTTTGAGATTAGAATCGTGATTGCTTGACCTAAGACAGCAAGCCAACGAAGGATAATCAGCGTACGGAGACGAACGAGTCCATTTCGTGCTGATTGAGCATAAATACCATCATCATAAATACTCATTTTATTGGCACTTTATTAAATATCATAATAAGAGTGTCATACTATTAGAATGATGATCGATCAACTGATTGTAAAAAATGGAACTAAATGATGAAAAAAAGCTATCTTATAATGTCAATAGGCATAGTTTTGACGCTACTTTTAGCAGTAAACGGATTATTTTTTTATACTAAATATAATAACAATTTGCCGAACTGCTCTTCCGGAAAAACAATTGGGAATTCGACGATTGGTGGTGATTTTGAATTAATTGATGAAAACGGGACTTTGGTATCTAAGACGGACGTAATTAATATGCCAGTATTAGTATATTTTGGGTACACATTCTGTCCAGATATTTGTCCAATTGACGTAATGAGGAACGCTGAAGTAACGTACTTGTTGGGCGAGAAAGGAATTAAAATTAAACCTATTTTTATTACAATAGATCCTGATAGAGATACCCCTGACGTATTAAAGGAGTTCACAGACGTAATGCATCCGGATATGTTGGGCTTAACGGGTAGTAAAAAACAAGTGAAGGCTGCATCTCAAGCTTATAAAACCTATTATAAAAAACAAATTTCAGAGGATGAGTACTATTTGGTTGATCATTCAACATTCACTTATTTTTTGATTCCGAAAATAGGTTTCGTAGACTTTTTTAAGCGCGACGAAACGGTTGAAAAAATTTCTGATACTATAGAGTGTCACCTAAAAAAAACTTAATTGCCACAACAGATTTTTTCTAACTTAACTAGCACTTATTTACCTTGAAACAGGGGGTTAGATATGGAAGAAGACTTTACATGGTTGAGAGATTATTGAACGAAATAGGTAAGGACAATTCTTTACTAATTGTCGACGATGATGAACCCTTTTTAAGGCGTTTAGCGAGAGCAATGGAAAAACGTGGCTTTTCTCCGGAAACGGCTGATAGTGTTGTTGCTGGTAAAGCTATAGCGACAGGTAGACCACCAGCTTATGCTGTTGTTGACTTACGGCTTGCCGATGGTAACGGCTTGGACGTTGTAGAGGTTCTAAGATCTAAACGACCTGACTGTAAAATTGTAATTTTGACTGGTTATGGAGCTATAGCTACAGCTGTAGCGGCGGTGAAGATTGGAGCGACGGATTATTTATCTAAGCCTGCTGATGCAAATGATGTAACGAACGCACTTTTGGCTGTCTCTGAAGGGATGCCACCACCGCCCGAAAACCCAATGTCCGCTGATCGGGTTCGTTGGGAGCATATCCAACGAGTATATGAGCTTTGTGATAGAAATGTGAGTGAAACAGCTCGTCGCTTAAACATGCATAGAAGGACTTTACAAAGGATACTCGCTAAGAGATCTCCAAGATAAATCAAAATTATTCAGCTGTTATGCGACTGGTCCAACAAGAATGAAAATCTTTTTATAAAGTCATTTCTGACGGTAATGGGTTGACGCAATTTCAATTCAGTAGAAAAATTAAAGTCTTTCGGTGGTGAAGTAAAAAACTTGTTTGCTTCACTAATTTTAAAACCAGCGATTAATGTAGCCTCCATCCAAGCAGAAATTTTATCTGCTTTTTTAATTTGTAACTTAATTTTTAGGGGAACTGATGCGGGTAACCCAAATCTAATATGAATTGCTTCAATAAGTTTCACCTCTAATTCTGAGTATGATGGACCAATCGCTGTCTTTACTGGTGATATCATATCACCAATTACATATTCGGGTGCGTCGTGAAGGAGTGCAGCTAACTTCCACTGGTTTGAGGTGTTGGGATTGAGGTGTGTAAAGATTTTTTCTACCAGCAATGAATGTTCGGCCACAGAATAGGCATAATTTCCTTTAGTTTGACCATTCCAACGAGCCACAAAAGATAAACCATGGGCGATATCTTCTATCTCTATATCAACCGGTGTTGGATCTAATAGGTCTAGTCTTCTACCGGAAAGCATTCTTTGCCAGGCGCGAGGTGTTTTCATAAATTCCTCAATAATAATTAATGTACAAAAATAATAAAGAACATTGCAGATTTATCTATCAAATGATAACTGATTTTTCAAACTCAAAGAGGATAAATTAATGGACCAAGATTATATCGTTAAAGACATCTCCCTGGCGGAGTTTGGTAGGAAAGAGTTGGCGATTGCTGAAACTGAAATGCCTGGTCTGATGGCTCTTAGAGAAGAATATGAGGGTAAAAAACCTCTGAAAGGGGCTCGTATAGCAGGCTCTTTACATATGACAATTCAAACAGCTGTTTTGATAGAGACTCTTGTTGAACTGGGTGCTGACGTAAGATGGGCATCATGTAATATTTTCTCTACCCAAGATCATGCAGCTGCAGCAATTGCTCAGAAAGGAATTCCAGTTTTTGCTGTAAAGGGAGAAACATTACCAGAATATTGGGATTACGCAGATAAAATATTTAATTTTGAAGAAGGTACCTGCAACTTAATTTTGGACGACGGTGGAGATGCCACACTTTATATTTTACTTGGAGCAAGGGTTGAGGCGGGAGAAGATGAGTTAATTTCTGTTCCTAAATCCGAGGAAGAAGAAGCATTATTTGCGCAAATCAGGTTAAGGATGGCTAATACGCCCGGATGGTTTGCGAGACAAAAAGAAGCAATAAAGGGAGTTTCAGAGGAAACAACCACAGGAGTCCAAAGATTATATGAGCTTGTTAGAGATGGGTTACTTCCTTTTCCAGCCATTAATGTAAACGACTCTGTAACAAAATCAAAATTTGATAATAAGTACGGTTGTAAAGAAAGTCTTGTAGATGGCATTAGACGAGCAACTGATACTATGATGGCAGGAAAAGTTGCTATCGTTTGTGGATACGGTGATGTAGGGAAGGGATCTGCCGCTTCTCTTCGAGGCGCAGGTGCACGAGTAAAAGTTACTGAAGTAGACCCTATATGCGCTTTACAAGCAGCAATGGATGGCTTCGAGGTAGTATTACTCGAGGATGAAATTTCTCGAGCAGATATTTTTATCACTACTACTGGCAATAAGGACGTCATAAGAATTGAGCATTTGCGTGACATGAAAGATATGGCCATCGTTGGTAATATCGGTCATTTTGATAACGAAATTCAGGTTGCAGCTTTGAAAAATCATAAGTGGACAAATATTAAAGACCAAGTGGATATGATAGAGATGCCATCTGGGTCCCGAATTATACTTCTTTCTGAAGGTCGGTTGCTTAATCTAGGTAACGCGACAGGTCACCCTTCATTTGTTATGTCGGCATCTTTTACCAACCAGGTTCTAGCACAAATTGAGCTGTGGACTAATGGAGGAAATTATAAAAATAAAGTATATATCCTTCCTAAACAATTAGATGAAAAAGTCGCTCGTTTGCACTTAGGACGCATTGGAGTAAAGCTTACAAACCTTCAAAAAGATCAGGCTGATTATATAGGAGTAAATCAAGCTGGCCCATTTAAGGCTGACCATTACAGGTATTGAGGTAAGCTCTCTTTTGAGAAAATTAACGTAGAGATTTTAAATTTCACTCAGGCATTTTAAAATTATTTCTGGGTTCTCAATAGTTTAATCACTTATTCCTCTCCTAACGGGCGATTTAATAATGTTTGTAAGACTTCTTCTACTGATTTTGATCCTTCAATAATATCAACTACTGATCTGATTATAGGTATTTCTAAATTATATTTCTCAGAAAGAGATAATACGGCTTGGGCTGTCCCAATACCTTCTATAGTATCTTCCATATTAGGATCTCTACTTGCTCCGATAGAAAACCCATAGGAAAAGTTCCTAGATTGTGGGGAAGTACAAGTCAGTACTAAATCTCCGAGGCCGGATAGGCCGTAGAGTGTTTTTTGCTCAGCTCCTAATTGAGTGGCAAACCTTAAGATTTCAGAGAAACCCCGTGTTAACAAAGCTGATCTTGCACTCTCGCCATAACCCGCTCCTATGCACAAGCCGCAAGCTATAGCTATAACATTTTTTAAAGCCCCACCAAGTTCCGCTCCGTGTGGATCTGTTGACAAATAAAGTCGAAGTGTGTCCGTGGATAAATTTGTTTGTAATCTTTTACCAACTGACCTTTCTTTCGTGGCTATAGTCAAAGCAGTTGGCAAACCCTTAGCAATATCAGATGCAAAACTTGGCCCAGTAAGTATTGCTGAAGGGCATCCAATTGTAGTTTTTATTATTTCAGTTGGTCCTGTGTTTGTGTTCAAATCTATGCCTTTACAGCAAGCAACTGCTATCCCAGGATTTCCCTCAAACGCCTGTAAATATTTTGACAGCTTTTGGAGTGGAATTGCTAAAAGGAGGATATCATCTCGAGTTATGGAAGAAGAGTCTCCAATTATATTAATAGATTTTGGAATGATAACTCCTGGGAGCTTTGTTGTTTTCCGGGTTTTGGACAGAGTTGTAGGATCTCGACTAATTAGTGTTATATTTTTTTGGGTTTTCTCTAAAGAAAGTGCGAGGGCAACACCAAACGCACCAGCTCCACTAATAAAGATTTTTGTCATGCCTTTCTTCCCTTTCTCCCATAATTTAACAAAGCTGGGGCTTTCTCATCTAAAGGCCACCTTGGACGGGCTCCTAAGTATAGATCATCCCTTATTCCAAGTCTAAATAATTCAATGCCAGCCCAAGCTATCATGGCACCGTTATCAGTACATAACTCCAGTGGTGGAGCAACAAATTGGACACCCATTTCTATAGCTAAGCCACTAAGTCGCGTCCTTATTAATTGATTAGAAGCGACACCACCTGAGATAGAGAGTAACGGATTCAACGGCTTTTGAGCGAGATAAACTTTTATAGCAGCCTTAGTTTTCTCATATAAAACATCACTAATAGCAGCTTGAAAAGAAGCGCTTATATCATTCTGATCTTTTGGATATAAACCACCTTGATCTTTTATTAATGTATCCCGCGTCCGCAAAACGGATGTTTTTAAACCAGAAAATGACATATTACATCCATCTTTTCCTAAGAGTGGTCGGGGAAAATTGAAGCGTTTATTGTTACCCGTCGTCGCGGACTTTTCAATATTAGGACCTCCAGGTTGAGATAAAGAAATTAAGCGAGCCACTTTATCAAAAGCTTCTCCTGGGGCATCATCAATACTAGCACCTATACGTTGAAAGTCTGTTGAACTTTTTGCGATTATAAATTGGCAATGACCACCAGACATTAAAAGCATTAGGTATGGGAATTCTACGGCATTCGTTAGCCGAGGTGTCAGTGTATGGCCCACGAGGTGATTAATGCCGATTAAGGGTATATTTGATCCTATTGATAGCCCCTTAGCATACATGACCCCTGACATTACACCCCCAATCAAACCTGGACCAGCTGTCACGGCAATCGCGCTAATAGAATCTAAAGTAACGTTAGCCTCTTCAAGAGCCGATTCAATTACATAATCTAATTTTTCTGTATGAGCTCGTGCAGCGATTTCAGGAACTACTCCTCCAAAGTTTTTGTGCAGTTCAAGCTGTCCAAATACTTTTGATGATAAAATTTTCGGTAGAGAGTCTGTATCAATTTGTACAACGGCAGCCGCGCTATCGTCACAGCTGCTTTCGATTCCTAGAACAGTTATAATACCAGACATATAATTCAGACTATTGTTTAAAATTACCAATGGAGTTAACACCTACGTATGTTTGATACAATCTTTACATATATAAAATGAAAATTCTCATCACACGATCTTCAGAGCAATCAAGGCGATTTTCCGAGCGTTTAGTCAAGGAGTTTAATAATAAATTAGATATATCTATTTCTCCAATTCTAGAAATAAAACCGCTCCACCCAAATATCGAATTTGATACTTTTGATGGTATAATTTTTACCTCCGAGAATGCTATTAAAGTTTTTAAAAAGATAGATATTAGTTCTGACAAACAGATCTTTTGTGTTGGGCGACAGACTGAAAAACTGGCTGAGAAAATAGGTCTAAAAGTGTCTCATACTGAAAAAGATACAGTAGACTTAATAAAATTATTGCTGAAAATTAAAATAAAAACCAGACTTCTATACCTTTGTGGGAAAAATATATCAGTCGATTTATCCAGTGTTTTTTCAAGTAACGATTTCGTTACTATTTGTTCAAAAGCTATTTA
>JBMYRX010000056.1:0-11630 GCA_049602715.1 Paracoccaceae bacterium
GAGGTTTCCTCAGATAATAACAGAAGAGAGGCTAAGATGAAGTCTCTTTACCCTGTTTTAGGTCTTGGTCTTGGTTCTAACTTTTCGGATTCTTTAAAGAAGCATCGTGGGACTATTGCAGGTCAACCAGTTTTATCTAACTCTCATCTTTTAGATGATTTTTGCGGATATAATACGCTGTGTATTTCTCGAGAGGAGATAAAGGGTAGCTCTGGGAAAATCGATAATCTCCCTTTTTTATGTCTTGATGCACAAGAGGAACCAATTCTAAACGAATTCCTTAATGAACTTGAAGTGGAGGCTGTAATAATCAGACCAGATCGCTATGTTTTGGCTTCAGCTAGAAACGAAAACGAAGTTAAAAAACTATTAACTATTAGACTTTAATCAGCTATTATTTGAAGGCAAACGCAGCTTTTTTTCGTATACTTTTATCATTGCGCTTTTTGCCTCAGAACCATAACCTAATTCTATAGCCTCCATATAAATTTTTATCATTCCATCTAACATGGGGGTTTCAGCTTCAAAGTCGTTTGTAATGCTTTTCACATTTGTTATATCCTTAACTGCGGCGTTCATCTGATAATCACCCGTAAAAACTCTATTAACCATTTTGGGAACAAAATACTCAGACACAAAACTTTTACTTGATCCAGTAGTAAATAGCTTTTCAAGGGCACTTTGCTTTAAACCTGCCTTTAAGGCCAAAGGGAAAACTTCGGATAAACCAGCAATATTTATATTGTATAGTACGTTGTTAAAGGCTTTCATCATCTGTCCACTTCCTACTGGACCACAATGAAGAACAAAATTGCCGATTATATTTAAATAAGGGGTGAATGAAGAAAACTCCTTTTCTGAACCACCGAAGAGAACGGTTAATGAGCCATTTTGTGCTCTGTAAGGTAGACCGGAAATAGGTGCGTCGTTGTAGGAGATTCCAACTTTTTTTAATCTCTGACTAAATTCTACAGAGTCTTTCGAGAGAAGCGTTGACATATCTAAAACCATAAGCCCGCTTTTGCTACCGGCAATTACACCTTTATCATTGAACAAGACTGACTCGACTTCAGGTCTGAAGGGTAAGCACAAAAACAACTTTTTTACTTTAGAAGCTACTGTTGCAGGATCTTTTTCAAAACTTGCTCCAAGTGCAGTGAGTTCAGTTTTTTTTTCTTGATTAATATCAAATACTGAAACAGCTACATTATTATTTAGAAGGTTTTTGACTACGCCAATCCCCATTGCGCCTAAGCCAATAAAACCAATTGCGTTACGAGTATCAATTTTTTTTTGCATACTTTTTCCGAGTGTATAAATTGTTGAGCTAATCTTATAGGCGTCATCAATAAATTTAAACAAAAACCTTTTAGCTGTGTTTTTTTTACGTTTCGCTGTAGAATGTTAAAATGATATTGATGATTAAGAGTATTATTTATAACTTACGTTTATAGTTTCAACCAAGGGATTGATTTAGTTGACTGAAAGATTGGATTTTGATGCAATAATTATAGGCGCAGGTTTTTCAGGGCTTTATCAACTTTATAAGTTGAGAGACGAAATCGGTCTATCTGTACAAATTTTTGAAGCCGCAGATAATGTTGGTGGCACTTGGTACTGGAATAGGTATCCTGGAGCTAGATGTGACTCTGAGAGCCATACTTATTGCTATTACTTTTCAGAAAAATTATTAAAAAAGTGGGAATGGAGTGAACGATACCCTGGTCAAGCGGAGATTTTGGAATACCTAAACTTCGTTACGGATACTCTCAGATTAAGAAATAACATAAGGTTTAATAGCCGAATTACTAAAAGTGAATTTTTAGAATCTGAAAAAATATGGTTAGTAACTGATAATAGTGGAAAACAATATCGGTCAAAATATGTAATAAACGCTGTAGGATGTTTATCCACTGCAAATAAACCAGATATTCATGGAATAAAAAAATTCAATGGTAAAATCTACCATACAGGAGAATGGCCTCATGAGGAAATTAGTTTTAGTAATAAAAGGGTTGGGGTAATTGGTACAGGCTCATCGGGCATTCAAGCCATACCAGTAATATCGGAAACAGCAAGATTTTTAACCGTCTTTCAAAGAACTCCTAATTATAGTGTTCCAGCAAGGAATCAAAAACTATCCACGGAGTTTATCAATGATTTTAAGAATAAAACGCAGGAGTGGTTAGAAAAAATGTTATTAAGCCGTGGTGGTCACGCATGGCCTTTACCTTTGAAACATGCATTTGATACCCCAGAGCAGGAACGTTTAGAGATAATGAATGATGCTTGGCAAAATGGTGGCCTGGGTTTTAGAGAATGTTTTGACGATATTCTGACGAATACAACTTCGAATAAGATAATGTCAGAATTTTTAAAGGATAAAATAAGATCAATCGTGAAGAATCCTGAGAGGGCTAAAGCTCTGAGTGATATTGACCACCCGTTCTCTACTAAACGACCACCGATAGACACGAATTATTTTGAAACCTTTAATAAGCCAAATGTTTTATTGGTAGATATTAGAAAGGATCCTATCAAGGAAATTTTTACCAAGGGTCTTCGAACATTTTCGGATGAATTTGAACTAGATATTATAGTTTTTGCAACTGGTTTTGATGCGATGACTGGCTCTATTCTAAAAATAGATATTAGGGGGCGTGATAATTCAAGCATTAAAAATATTTGGAGTGCTGGACCGAAAACATATCTAGGACTTCAGGTGGCTGGATTTCCTAATATGTTTTTTTTAACTGGGCCAGGAAGTCCATCAGTTCTTACAAATATGCCTCGTGCGATCGAGCAGCATGTGGACTGGGTTACCGATTGCATATCACATATGGAGAGTAATAATTTGAATAGTGTTGAGGCCACCCCGGAGGCAGTAGAAAATTGGGTAGATCACGTAAATGATACAGCGAATAATACACTATTACCAAAAGCAAAACACTCTTGGTATTTGGGAGCCAATGTTCCTGGCAAACCGAGAGTTTTTATGCCGTATACAGGTGGCTTAAATAAGTATAGAGATATTTGTAACAAAATAGCCAAAGATGGGTATGCGGGGTTTCTTTTCTCTTAAATTTAATCATAATTTGCTATTAAATCTTTTCAGAAAGGTTCCTGGTGGATACCAAAGTCATTTTCACAACAGCTTTTTTGTTAATTCTTGGTTCACTAGGTGGTTTCATTGCTGAGAAATTGGGCCTTCCAATGCCATGGATGCTTGGTAGCCTATTGATTACCGCCTTAATTGTAAGCTGGAAGAAAAGAGTCCTGCCAGATAAATATGAGTTCCCACCTAATTTCCGAAAATTCTTTATTGCTTTTATAGGAATAATGATTGGTACTCAAGTTAACTGGAGTTTAGTCTCTCAAGCTCCACAAATGGTCCCCTCTCTAACTATTATTTCACTTTTTGTTATATTGGCTCATACCTCGAATTTTTTCATTTTTCACAGGGTTGGTGGTTATAACAGATCAACAGCTTTTTTTTGTGGTGCTCCCGGCGGTTTAATGGAGAGTATCTCAATGGGCGAAGAAGCAGGCTGTGATATACGGATTCTTACAGTACAGCAATTTTTAAGGATTATCTTTGTTATCATTCTAGTTCCAATATTAATGTCAATATGGGTTGGTGAAACTCTTGGAAGCGCAAGTGGAATAAAATTACCTGTAGTCTACTCTAATCTAACGTGGATGCAGAACTATCTAATTGTTCTTATTATTGCTATTCTGGGTTTATATATTGGACCAAAGTTAAGATTGCCTGCAGCCCACTTAATGGGTCCATTATTAGTTGCCGCAGCTGTAAACCTTGCTTATACGGATCCCATTTATTTACCAAGTTTTATGATCATTATATCGCAAGTTGTTGTTGGTGTAGGTTTGGGGTCAAAGTTTTTTGGTATTTCCAAAGCCATACTTTATCGGGCAGCAGGTTTGAGCTTTATTTCGGTTATAACTATGCTAATTATTGGGCTGCTTTTATGCCTTTTAGTTTTTCCTTTCACAACGCTATCTTTTCAGGTTTTGTTAGTAAGTTTTGCTCCAGGCGGTGTTACTGAAATGTCTCTTATAGCTTTAAGTCTCTCAGCTAATCCAGCAGTTGTAACCTTGCACCATTTGTATAGAATTATCTTAACCGTTTTGGGGTTATCTTTTTTACGTAAAAGATTAGGGTTAACGGGTGTATAAATATTTGTTAGAAAGTCAGTTAATATGATGAAGAGTAAATTAGGGTTTTCAATTCCTGACATCAATGTCGCTCGATCTAAAATTAAAGATAAACTCTTAGTTACCCCTGTTCTGCCACTAATGTCTGACCGTTGGACTGAGCTACTGCCAATAGATACGCAAGTATATGTAAAATTGGAGCTTTTCCAGCAAGCGGGATCATTTAAAGCGAGAGGTGCGTTCTTAGGTATGGACTGCTTGTCGTTTGAACAGAAAAACCGAGGTGTCATAGCGGCGAGTGGTGGAAATCATGCGTTAGCCGTATCTTGGGCAGCCGCTGCTGCTGGTGTAAATGCAAAGATTACTATGCCAAAAGCGACGGATCCATATAGGATAGATGGCTGTAAATCAATGGGGGCAGAGGTAATCTTGTGTGAAGATATAGCGGATGCCTTTCAGGTCATGACTTCATTAGGTAAAGCAGAAGGTAGAGTGATGATGCATCCTTTTGACGATCAAAACATGGTTTTAGGTGCCTCTACATGTGGAGCGGAATACTATGAACAAAAACCTGAAATTGATGTTTTTGTAATTCCTGTTGGTGGTGGTGGCTTAATTAGCGGCATGGCTTCGGCAATAAAACAATCTAACCCTACATCTAAAATAATTGGTGTTGAGCCTTCTGGTGCTGCTGGATTTTTCCAAAGTTTTAAAGCTGGAAAGCCTGTCTCGCTTGGCAAAGTAAACACAATAGCCGATAGTTTAGGGTCGCCACTCACATTGCCCTATTCTTTTTCTATTGCTGAAAAATTTGTTGATAAAGTAGTATTAGTTTCTGATAACGACTTGCTGACGTCAATGCAGTATTACCGAGAATATTTGAACATCCTTGCTGAGCCGGCTTGCGCGGCTTCTTTAGCGGCGATTCTTGGGCCCTTAAAGGAAGAGATTTGTGGAAAATCTGTTGGAGTGATAGCCTGCGGATCTAATATTAGTTTATCCAGATATAACGAGTTAATGAAAAAGTTATAAATATTATAAGAATCACTTTCAAATATAAAGTCGTCGGTTAAGGTTAGTTCATCATTACAAAAAAGTTTTCAAGGGATGCAAGATGGTTTTTATAATTATATCAGATCGTATACTGGCTGGAGGTATCATTGTCGAAAGTTAATCAAAAAGCTTTTGCCAGTTTAGATTTCCACGATAGGGTTGCACTTATAACTGGGGGAGCAAGTGGTATTGGTTTATGTGTAGCTTCCCAGCTTTCCGAATTAGGAGCAAAAGTTGTTATTGCTGATATAGATTACAAGAAGGCTAATGCCACAGTTAAAGATCTAGATAGTAGCAACTCTCTAGCAATAAAAGTAGATGTACAAAAGCCCAAAGATGTTAACAAAATGGTTTCAAAGATTGTAGCAAAGTGGGGAAGGATAGATATATTAGTACATAGCGCTGGTATTGGACTTGAAAGGAATTTTTTGGAAACGACGCCCGAAGAATGGAAGCGACTGCTAGATGTTGATTTGTCTGGGACATTTTATTGTTGTCAGGCTGTAGCACGTGAGATGATAAAAAAAGGTTATGGCCGTATAGTTAATATTTCTTCCACCGCAGGTTTAAGAGGTGGTACTGGAAGGTCAGCTTATGGAGCAGCAAAGGGGGGGGTTATAGCTCTTACAAAAGTTATGTCCGTGGAACTTGCAGAGTTAGGCATAACGGTTAATGCCCTGGCTCCGGGAGCTATTGAAACTGAACTAGTCGCTAAGATGCACTCGAAAGAAACAAGAAAGACATATCGGTCAGCAATTCCTATGGATAGGTATGGTACCCCAGAAGAGACAGCTTTTTCAGCTGTTTTTTTAGTGAGTGAACAAGCGCGTTATATAAATGGTCAGGTTCTGGGAGTAGACGGTGGTTTTTTGTCAGCGGGGTTAATTAATAGAAATGCCTCTAAATAAGGATAGAAATGGCTATGAATAACCAGTTTATTTCTCATATTAGCTCAGAGTTAGATATTATTCGTTCTGAAGGACTTTTTAAAAGAGAACGTGTAATTAATACACCGCAGTCTAATATTGTTACTCTCGATAATGGCCAAAAGGTAATCAACCTTTGTGCAAATAATTACCTTGGTTTATCGAACCATCCAGATCTAATAGCTGAAGGGAAAAGTGCCTTGGAGAAGTATGGATATGGCATGTCATCTGTAAGGTTTATTTGTGGCACTCAAGAGCAACATAAGAATCTAGAGAGCCGTCTTTCTAAATTTCTTGGTTTTGAAGATACAATTTTATATTCCAGTTGCTATGATGCAAACGCTGGCCTTTTTGAAACACTTTTGGGGTCAAAGGACGGGATAATTTCTGACTCCTTAAACCATGCCTCTATAATTGACGGAATTCGTTTAAGTAAGGCTCAGCGTTTTAGATATAAAAACTCAGATATGGATGATTTAGAGGTTCAGCTTAAGAAAGCTGTTAATTGTAGATTTCGTTTGATTGCAACTGATGGTGTATTTTCTATGGACGGATATATCGCAAATTTAAAAGGAATATGTGATCTAGCAGAAAAATATAATGCAATGGTAATGGTGGATGATAGTCATGCGGTAGGTTTTATAGGTGATACTGGGCGTGGAACGCATGAATATTGTGATGTTATGGGACGTGTCGATATTATGACAGGCACATTAGGGAAAGCATTAGGAGGAGCGTCAGGTGGGTATGTCTCGTCAAATCGAAAGGTTATTGAACTACTTAGGCAGAGATCTCGCCCATATCTTTTTTCGAACACTTTGGCACCTATAATCGCGGCAACATCAATTAAAGTTTTAGCTATGCTTGAAGAGTCTCAAGAGAGCCGTCGTAAAGTTCATGAGAATACATTGTATTTCAGAAAAAAAATTAAGAATTTAGGTTTTGAAGTACTGGATGGTAAGCACCCAATAGTACCAATAATGCTTAGAGATCCAGGTCTTTGCCAAAACATGGCGGAGATTCTTTCGCAAAAAGGGGTATATGTAGCGCCATTTAGCTTTCCAGTAGTTCCACGAGGAACAGATAGAATCCGAACACAAATGTCGTCTGCCTTTTCAACCAAAGATTTGGACTCGGCTATTATGGCGTTCCAGACTACCGGGGAAAAACTTGGAATAATATAAGGAATGACTGTGGTTTTAGGAATTATATTATGAGTACACAGGTTCAGGAAAGTAATAGATGGCTTATGCTTGCTGTTTTATTCTTTGCCCGCGTCACCATGGGCTTTCAATTTCAAGCTGTTGCGTCACTTTCACCACTATTTGCTGATAGTTATGGGATAGGGTTGGTAGATCTAGGGATCTTAATTGGCTTATATATGTCTCCAGGTATTATCTTAGCTATTCCCGGTGCAGGTATTGCTAAGATCTTTGGCGACAAACGGATTGTTACACTTGGTATGGCATTGATGGTTTTTGGATCTCTTGTTATGGCATTTGGTTGGAATTACCACCTTCAGTTGATAGGTAGATTCATATCTGGAGCAGGTGGTGTTCTTTTAAATGTGCTAATGGCTAAAATGGTTACAGATTATTTTTCAGGGAAAGAAATTTCGCTTGCTATGGGTATTTTTGCTAACTCATGGCCTGTTGGAATTGGTTCTGCTTTGGTGATTTTACCTTTCATTGGAGAGGTGGCAGGTCTGACGTGGGCGATGCTCGCGGTAACAATTATAATCTTATTTGGACTTTTATTATTTCATTATTTTTTTATCGGGGTAGAGCCTTTAGAGATAAAAGATAATAAAAGCTTTAAGATAAACGGGACGTCGCTTATCGCCCTCCTGTTGGCGGGGGTTATTTGGTCCTTTTACAATGCGGCATTAGCTATGATTTTTGGATTTTCACCTATCTTTCTTATAGAGAAAGGTTGGACTATGTTATCAGCAAGCTCAGTCTCAAGCCTAGTTCTTTGGTTGGCTGCAATATCCATACCGCTTGGGGGTTATTATGCTGATAAAACAGGAAAAAAGGATTTGATAATTATATTTAGCTTAACCAGCTTTTCTATCTTGCTTTTTATATCAGCCCATACAGAATATACTTCTCTAATTTATATTTTGATTGGTTTATTGGCGGGACTAGCGGCGGGACCAATAATGGGACTACCCTCAGAAGTTCTTACACCTGAAAATCGAGGTATAGGTATTGGACTGTTCTTGACCTTATTCTATGTGGGCGTTGTCCTAGCCCCTGTACTGGCTGGAGCATTATTAGAAGTAACAAATGTACCAGGAATAGCATTTTATTTAGGATCTTTAATGCTTATTTTAGCGATTTTATCACTGTTCGGATTCCGTTTTTTGGTTAAGAAAGCCAATATCTAAAAAGATAGAAACTCGTACTTTTTGAATAGCAATACAAACAAAAAAGTTTTAGCTTTTAATTAATTAACTAATCTAACTGAATCCAAGCAGATTTTAGATTTAGATATTTATCAAATGCGTGTAGTGATTTATCGTAACCATTCCCAGATTGTTTCATCCCACCCAATGGTACTGTTAAGTCAGACCCCCCGTATGTATTCACATGAACAAGTCCTGACTTTATGGTCCTTACCATTCTATGAGCACGGCTTAAATCAGAAGTCCACACACCTGCTGCTAGTCCATAATCAGTACTATTTGCTAAACTAACCGCCTCCTCTTCGGTTTCGAATGTACTAACTGCTAGTACTGGACCGAACACTTCCTTTTGCGCTACAATATCAGATATCTTTACGTTCGTGATAATTGTTGGCTCCATAAAATAACCTCCAGTGTCCTGCATTACACGACGTCCGCCCATATATAAATTGCCACCTTCTTTTTGGGCTATATCAACAAACTTTAGGTTCTGCTCTAGCTGGTTTAAGTTGTTTATCGCCCCAGTTGGAGAATTCAGATCTAGTGGATCCCCTGGTGATATTTTAGCTGAAAACCTGGCCATCTCTACCATAAAATCTTTATATATATCATTCTGGATCAAAAGACGTGATCCAGCTATACAAACTTGCCCAGAGTTTCGAAAAATGCCTGTTGCTGAGATCTTAGCAGCTTCTACTATATCTTTTACATCATTAAATATGATGTTTGGTGATTTTCCTCCGAGCTCAAGGTAGCATCTTTTTAAATTTGATTTTGCAGAGTTTTGCAATAACTGACGACCTACATATCCAGAGCCAGTAAATACGATCGCATCTATATCGTTTGATAAGGCCAAAGCTTCTCCTACAATTGACCCTTTTCCGGTTACTACATTTAAAACTCCTGGAGGTAACCCTGCTTCAAGTGCGAGTTCTGAAATCCGCAATAAAGCAAGAGATGCACTCTCTGCGGGCTTTAAGATCACAGAGTTTCCTGCCGCAATTGCCGGGCCTAATTTCCACGCACCAATCATTAGAGGAAAGTTCCATGGAACAATTACAGCAACAACTCCTACCGGTTCTTTATGTATCAAACCTAGAGAGCCTTCTACGTTCGGTGCAATTTGACCATAAATTTTGTCTATAGCTTCTGCATAATATCGGATAGTAGCTATAGCAGACCCGACTTCTGCCTTTATAGCCATTGATATATTTGTTCCGTTATCTCTTACTCCCAGAATGCAAAGCTCTAGAGTTTCAGCTTCTATAAGATCGGCCCATTTATGCATAATCTTTTTTCGCATATTAGGTGCTTGTCCAGACCAACGACGATCAGCGAAGGACTTACGTGAATTTTGTACAGCAAGTTGTACATCTTTTTCATCGCCGGAAGAGATGGAACATAGAACTTTTCCATTGAGTGGGGATAAAACATCACTAGTTTTTCCAGAAATAGAGCCGCACTGGTTACCGTCGATAATATGATGGCTAGGACTAACAAATACATTACGAAACTTATCGATATCTTCCTGATCAAGCATTATTTCTTGACCCCGCTATTCTTTTTCTACGACTGAATGTTGGACCCCATTCCCTGGTATGTTTATAAACATCTGGAAGCGGGCGCTCACCTTTTAGTGAAAGCCACAATCTAAACATACAACGCCTTTTATTTACATCATCATAATCCTGATAGTTCTCACGAGAATGAAAAGTTGTCGCATTATGTGCAACCTCCATATCTCCCGATTTTAATTGAATACTGAAACAAAACTCTTCGTTGTTACAAAGGTTGTCGACCATATTAAGTGCATCAACTTGTTTTTTTGTTAGTTTAGGAACTTCTGAAAAACGTTGAGCAGTCTCAATGTACTGTCGTTTGTATAAAGCAGATACAAAGCCATCATGCTTAATAAATACAGGTACACTCTGGTACTTACTTTCATTTGGATTTTGGGTGCGTGTATCAAAATAGAATTTTTCTTGTAACTCGAGTGCTAAATCTGGACGTATACGTTCTATCTCTTTAAAAATAGCTACGGAAGAAACAAGTTTTGATAGACCACCTTTTTCTGCAGGTCGAACACATAACAACCCAAAAGCATCACCCCCATCAGTATGAAATTGTAATTCTTGATTAGTCTGAAAACCTCTCACATTATCTGAATCTTTGACTGAGGCGCCAGTATCAGTAACAATATGAAGTAAAGCACCAGCTTTATCTTGTGGTTCTGGAAAACCTAAATATTGCCCGATTCCCCAAAACATCATTTTAACGCCATTATCATCAAAGTGATTAACAGGTAAGTTGCGAAATAATACAAACCCTAAACCTTGTTCTACTTGTTGTTTAGCAGTTTTGATTTTATTTATTAATCCATTTAGTGGAAAATCATTGACATTAATATCAAACAAATTATTTCCTGATTTTAAAGCAAGATTTGTAGCAGATATGAGTTCTTTTTGGTCGCTGTCATCCAGTTCAAAAAGCCAGTGTCTGTTTTTTTTAAGGTCTGATACTTTCCACTCACCAGGCAAGTTACTTTTGTTCATATAGTTTTCCTGTCCTAAAATAATTTATAGATTACCATGATGAATTAGGCTCTTTTAAAAAGGAAATTTCTTCCTTTGTGCTTTCTCGGCCTAATATCGCGTTGCGGTGTGGATAGTGACCAAATCGTTTAATTACTCTCGTATGATCATTCCACGCTTTTTTTGTTTTTTCAAAGCCTGTTAAATTAATTAGATATTTTTCTAAAACCAGATTAGCGATCTCATGGTCTTCGATGTTTTCACTATGTATTAAAGGTAATAATGCAAAGAGCCGTTCTTCATTTATCAGCTGACCAATAAAAGAATTTTGGATTGCATGTTTACAGAACTTTAATGCTTTTGGATCATTTTTGAAAGCCAGTTTATCATTTCTAAATAAATTTCGGGGAAATTGGTCCAATAATATTATTAAAGCCAAACACGAATATGGACTATTTGCCCAATCATCAAGTTCACCACTGATAGCTTTTTCAACAGTTCGTAAATATTTAACTTTGATCTGATTATCAAAGTCCG
>JBMYRX010000057.1:0-11503 GCA_049602715.1 Paracoccaceae bacterium
CATGATCACTATTAGCACTATATAAAAAAGATCCAAGCACTTGCTAATTTATGGGTTAAACAATATTAATAGAATACATGGAATTTAAGGCTTTAGAACAATTAAAATCTTTGGATTAAACTTTAATTTAAACAGCGTGGTAGGAAAAACTTGAAAAAACTTGGAACATTTATTGTGTTATTTGTTCTCTGGGTACTATTATCTGGAATCTTTGATCCCTTATTATTCTTTTTCGGATCCATATCGGTTGTTATAGTGATTATAATTACTCATCGGATGAATAAAACCGATAACTATCCTTTAATTGTAAAATTTAATATTGTGCAAATCATCTTATATTTCTTTTGGTTGATATTAGAAATAATTAAAGCGAACCTACAAATTGTAAAGATTATAATTACTAATAAAGAATTTAATAATCAAAAAGTTTTTAAAGTTAAATGTACCCAATTCACGGATGTGGCACAGGTTCTTTTTGCAAACTCTATAACCTTAACCCCCGGTACAATCACAATCGAGACTGAAAAAGATTACTTATTAGTTCATGCGCTGGATTATTCGAAAGAGCAGCTAGAATCCTTAAAAATTATGAACGAAAAAGTGGCTAAGCTTGAAGAAAAGAGGGTAATATAATGTTTATAGTGGCTACTCTATCTCTCTTTGTTAGTATGGTTTTAGTAATAATCAGACTCTTTGTTGGACCTTCAATCTATGATAAAGTTTTAGCCGTTAACTCCTTCGGAACATTAACAGTTTTATTTATCTGTGTTCTGGGCTTCTTATCAGGAAGACCAGATTTTTTAGATATCGGCTTACTATATGCACTAATAAATTTTATTGGAACAATAGCTATCCTCAAATTCTTCAAATATCGTCTTATTGGAGATCCCCCGAGGGATATTAATGAGGGAACTGATTAATGCAAGCTTTAGAGCTTTTAATAAATATTTTGAGTTGGGTAGCCATAATATCGGGGTCTATTTTTATAATTACCGGTGCTTATGGAGCTTATAAAGCTCCGGGATTTTGGTCAAGATTACAATCTGTATCATTGATAGAGTCGTTAGGAGCATTTCTTGTATTAATAGGATTAGGGTTGCAAAGTGGTTTTACATTCATAACTATAAAAATAGTAATAATTGGTATCTTCTTATTTATTACTGGTCCGACTTCTACTCACGCATTAGCAAATGCAGCATTCTCATCTGGTGTCCGACCAGAGCAAAAACTAGAATCTGATTGACAATATAATGAGGTATTAAATCGAACTTTTTGTTACAATAGCAATCTTTGTTTTACTTGTTTTAACGGCTTTTGCAGTTGTTAAAACTCATGGGTTATTTTCTACAGTAATGTTATCTGGTGTTTTTAGTCTACTCTCTGCTCTATTATTTATTATTATGGATGCGGTAGATGTCGCTTTCACAGAGGCCGCTGTTGGTGCTGGTATTTCAACTGTTTTAATGCTCTCAACATTAACTTTAACATCAAGGCAGGAAAAGAAACCTACTCGTTCTAACATTCTTCCTCTAATTATTGTTATAATTACAGGGGCTGTCTTATTCTATGGAACTTTGGATATGCCTAATTTTGGCTCGAACCTTTCCCCAAGTCAAACCCACGTTGCAAAACAGTATATTGAACGAACGCCAGATGAGATACATATTCCAAATATTGTAACTGCTGTTCTTGCAAGTTATCGCGGATACGACACGCTTGGAGAAACTGCTGTTATTTTTACCGCTGGTATAGGTGTTTTGTTAATTCTTGGTCGACTTGGTCGGAAAAGGAAAGAAACGAAAACAAAAAAAAATAGAGGGTTATCTTGAAACACCATCTTATTCTTCGTGTAGTCACAAAACTATTAGCTGGTCTGATAATGTTGTTTGGGTTTTACGTACAGTTTCATGGTGATTACTCTCCTGGGGGAGGTTTCCAAGCAGGAATAATAATGGCGGCAGCGGTTATAATTTATGGAATTGTTTTCGATATAAATCATGCCAAAAAGGTTCTACCACCTTGGTTTATTCATAAAATGTTAGCCTTTGGTGTTCTACTTTATGCTTTTACTGGAGTAATCAGCTTCTTTAGAGGATTAAATTTCCTCGACTATAATGCTTTAAACTCGCACTACCCTAGTCATGGTCAACATTATGGTATTATTGCTGTAGAACTAGGGGTGGGGATTACTGTGACCGGCGTAATGATAGCCGTTTATTACGCCTTTGGTTCACGCTCATCCGAAATTAGCGATGAGGATTGGTAATGCTTAGTTGGAGTTTCATTTTAGGACACTTAAATTATTGGTTATTTATCGTACTGATGATGACAGGACTCTACATCATTATCGCAAAGGGTAATTTAGTAAAAAAAATTGTGGGATTAAATATATTTCAGGTATCCGTTTTTATGTTCTACATATCAATTGGAAAAATCACTGGAGGAACTGCGCCTATTTTCCCTGTGGACATGAATATAGACCCTGAAGTCATTTACTCGAATCCACTTCCACATGTTTTAATTCTTACAGCAATTGTAGTTGGTATCTCAACAACTGCTTTAGCGCTCGCCCTAATTGTTCGTATACGAGAAACCTACGGGACCATCGAAGAAGATGAAATACTTGTTATGGATAGAGAGGTGATCTCGAAACTAGTATTAAGAGAAACAGAAAACAGCCCTCGGAAACCCCTATGATCTCTTATTTGCTCCAATATAATTACTTTGGGTTAATTAAACATTTACCAATATTGCAAGTTCTTATTCCTTTTATAGCAGCACCACTTATAGTTTTTATTGGAAAAAGAAATATTTCTTTTTGGTTAACTTTTTTAGCAAGTATTCTATCACTAATAATTGCTGGTACACTTCTAATAACAATACAGTCTGATGGTATTGTCTCTTATCACATTGGTGGATGGGCTCCCCCAGTCGGAATAGAGTATCGTATCGATCATCTAAGTACTTTTGTCTTAATCTTGATAACTTTAGTCAGTACGCTAGTACTACCATATATACGTTCAAGTATACTTTATGAAATCCCAAAAGATAGTCACACGCTATTCTATGCTGCGTACCTCCTATGTCTTACTGGTTTGCTTGGCGTCGTTGCCACTGGAGACGCATTTAATGTATTTGTTTTTTTAGAAATATCGTCCCTATCTTCATATGTATTGGTTTCACTGGGCTCATATAGGGATAGGCGTGCCCTCACTGCTGCATTTGAATACTTAATTATGGGTACGATTGGCGCAACTTTCTTTGTCATTGGTATTGGGCTGCTTTATATGGAAACTGGGACGTTAAACTTAGTTGACATGTCGAATATTTTAGAAAGTCAATCGACTTCAAGAACTGTCAAGTCAGCATTCGCTTTTATTGTCGTTGGAATAGGTTTAAAATTAGCGATTTATCCTATCCATCTTTGGCTTCCAAGGGCTTATACTTTTGCGCCTTCAGCGGTAAGTGCTTTTCTAGCAGCAACAGCCACTAAGGTGGCTGTGTACATGCTAATTAGATTTATGTTTACTGTCTTTAAGCCAAATTTTCTATCAGAAATGAACGTGCTAGAGTTCTTTCTATTACCGTTAGCTATCCTGGCTATGATTATTACATCAATTATAGCTATATTTCAAAAAGATCTAAAAAGCCTTTTGGCATACTCAAGTGTAGCACAAATAGGTTATATATTATTGGGGTTAACTTTGCTTTCAGAAAAAGGGCTCACCGCCTCAATTATTCATCTTTTTAATCATGGGATTACAAAGTTGACATTATTTATGATAGCTGGAGCATATGTGGCAAGAAGAGGTGGATCACTTTTAAAACATCTGGAAGGCGTCGCTGCAACAATGCCATGGACAAGTGCAGCTGCCGTGATTGGCTTTCTCAGTTTAATTGGAGTGCCTGGTACTGCCGGTTTTATAAGTAAATGGCTATTAGTAGAGGCCTCGTTAGAAAAAGGCCTTTGGCTAATTGCTATTTTAATTATTCTTTCATCACTATTGGCAGTAATTTATTGTTGGAAAATCGTTGAAACAATATACTTTAAAGACAACTTAATCCCTTCAAAAGAAGGAGAAATACCAAAATCAATGTTAATACCGATATGGGTTTCTGCTATCGCTTGTATATATTTTGGCCTTAATACAGATATAACCATGTCCATTGCAGAGATAGCATCGCAAACTCTCCAACCCGATTATGTAAATAATAATTAGAGGAAATTTTTTAATAGTGGAAGCAAACTTATTCATAACCCTGAGTATGATGATACCATTTTCGGTTTCAATTCTTAATCTAGTTATGAGAAAAAACGCCAACTCAAGAGATTTTGCAACATTTATTGGATCTATACTGACATTCTTGTGTGTCCTGAAAATCTTTCTAGATGTAGGAAATACCATAACAAAAGAAATAGTTTTACTATCGATATTGCCTAATTTAAAGATAGCTTTTCATGTTGAACCTTTGGGATTGGTTTTTGCCCTATTAGCCTCAGGGTTATGGGTTTTTACTCATATTTACGCTATAGGTTATATGAGAGAAAATAAGGAAAAAAATCATTCACGTTTTTTTGCCTGTTTCTCTTTAGCAATCGGATGCGTTATTGGTATCGCATTCTCGTCTAATATGTTCACTCTTTTCTTTTTTTATGAAGCTTTAACGTTAACAACATATCCCTTAGTCGCACATAAAGGTAGTAAAGAAGCTATTAGGGGAGCCCGTACCTATTTTGGTATCTTAATAGGCACTTCAATAGGGTTCCAGCTAACAGCTATAATATGGACTTTTTTAATGGTAGATACCCTAGATTTTTCTAGGGGTGGAATTTTAAATGGTCATATAGATGGCTTTTTAGCAATTATATTGATGTTCTTATATATTTTTGGCATCGGGAAAGCTGCAATAATGCCTTTTCACAGATGGCTTCCAGCAGCTATGGTTGCCCCAACACCTGTCTCAGCACTGCTTCATGCTGTTGCTGTAGTTAAAGCTGGTGTATTTACGGTAGTAAAAGTAAGCATCTATATTTTTGGTTTAGATTGGTTACAAAATAGCGGAGCATCATATTGGATCATGTGGCTTGCGGCTTTTACAATTATAATAGCATCAGTTATCGCCTTGACAAAAGATAATCTAAAAGCACGCCTCGCTTATTCAACCATCAGTCAGTTATCATATATTATTTTAGGGGCATCTCTTGCTACTTCAATAGGCATTTTGGGCGCTAGTACCCATATTGTTATGCATGCAATGGGGAAAATAACATTATTTATGTGTGCAGGGTCAATATATGTTGCCACCCAAAAAACCAATATAAGCGAAATGAAAGGGCTGGGTAGAGTTATGCCCATTACCTTTGGAGCATTTTTATTAGGGTCACTGTCAATTATTGGATTACCACCGTTTGGAGGTTCTTGGAGTAAGTGGTTGTTATTATCTGGTGCACTAGATTTCGATCAATGGTTTATGGTCATAATCCTAATATTAAGTTCTATTCTTAATGTAGCTTATTTAATGCCAATTGTCGCAAAAGGTTTTTTTCTATCTGAGAATAACCATGTAAATAATAATTACTCAGAAAGTAGTTTTTTTATATGGTTACCACCCGCTCTGACCGGCTTAGGCTGCATAATATTATTTTTCATAGCAGGAAATATTGTAGAATTTTTGAAACCAATCGTATTAGTGGAATAAAATAATGAGTGATAATAAAAATAAATCCGCTGAATTTCCCTTTTTAGGGAGAATGATGAATAGATTAGACAACAGCAATAGTATGAAAATTTCACTGATATTCTTAGCGATTGTTTGCCTAATACTTTTTCTATGTGATTTCACTTATAATAAATACGGGCATTACCAGATAGAAGAATTACAGGGTTTCTATGGGTTATGCGGTTTTGCAATTTTTTCTTTTATAATTTTTAGTGTAAAAGTCTTAAAATTACTCATTAACAGACCAGAGAATTTTTACTCATCAAAAGCGATTGATCACGAAAACTACCCAGAAAGCCAAATTGAAAAGGTAGATCATGACTCTAATTGAATTATTTCCACCCTCCTTTTATTTTGTTGTTGGTGCAATTCTTATATTATTTTTTCAAAATAGAAAAATACGCAATTTAATTCTACTTATAACCCCTATCATAGCCGTTTGGCATATTTTTTCTTTACCTTTAGGTAAATTATTTGAAGTTGAACTATTTGGTTTCCAACTCGAACTGATGCGGATTGACAAATTATCCAGAATTTTTGGTGTTATTTTTTGTTTAGCCGCTTTTCTCGGGAACCTTTATGCCGCTCATCTTAAGGATACCATTCAACAGGTAGCTTCATTGCTTTACTCTGGGGCAGCAATAGGTGCAGTTTTTGCTGGTGATCTAATAACATTATTTGTTTATTGGGAAGCTACAGCAATAACCTCCGTATTTCTTATTTGGGCTCGAGGTACAGAGGGAGCCTATTATGCAGGAATGCGTTACCTGGTCATACAAATAGGGTCGGGATTACTATTACTTTGTGGCGTCTTACTCGTGTTTCGGGAAACAGGCTCGATAGAGTTTAATAAAATGACACTAAACTCTATTGGAACTCTTTTAATCTTTTTATCATTTGGGGTTAAGTGTGCGTTCCCGCTTTTGCACAACTGGCTTCAGGACAGTTACCCTGCTGCTACAGTAACTGGTACGGTAATACTTTCAGCCTTTACTACAAAATTGGCAGTATACGCTTTAGCTCGAGGATTTCCGGGTACCGAAATTTTGATATATATAGGAGCGGTAATGACACTTTTTCCCATTTTCTTCGCGGAAATAGAAAATGATCTAAGAAGAGTTTTAGCTTATAGTCTAAATAACCAATTAGGTTTTATGGTAGTCGGTATTGGGATAGGAACGGAGCTTTCTCTAAACGGTACTGTTAGTCATGCGTTTGCTCATATACTGTATAAAGCTCTTCTTTTTATGGCAGTTGGGGCTGTCTTATTTCGCACTGGAACCTGTAAAGCATCGGAGCTTGGTGGTATTTATCGAACTATGCCTCGTACAGCAATATTCTGTTTAATAGGAGCCGCATCTATATCAGCATTTCCATTATTTTCAGGGTTTGTAACAAAATCATTAATATTAGATGCTACTGCAAAAGGGCATTATACGATAATTTGGGCTGCCCTTATTTTTGCATCTGCCGGAGTATTATCACATTCAGGTATTAAAATACCTTACTTCACTTTTTTTGGGAAAGATAGCGGGTTACGTCCCAAAGAAGCTCCAATCCATATGCAATTATCCATGGGTATCACGGCTGCGCTGTGTATTTTGATTGGAATAATGCCTTCGATACTTTATCCATGGCTTCCTTATCCCGTAGAATTTATTCCTTATACAACTAATCATGTTATCTCACAATTACAGCTTCTTTTCTTCGCGCTCTTGGCATTCACCATTATAATGAAGTTAGGACTGCATCCCAAAGACAAGCGTTCAATAAACTTGGATACTGATTGGGTATACCGTAAATTAATTCCAAGTGTGTTTAAAATAGTTTACGTTTTAACTAGCCCCAGCCTCAATAAATTAATCGATGGGTTAGCTTCCTTCAAGAGTATTATAGTCGGGAATTTAGTAAAATATTATGGCCCAGCTGGTCATCTTTCAAAGCTTTGGCCCACTGGAACTATGGTTTTGTGGGTAGCTATCCTTTTACTAGCCTCACTCAGCCTCAGTTTTATTGCATAAATCTGATCAATACCCCTTCACACGATCAACCTGATATAAAAAAGATTGGCCTGCTTCTCCTCGTATAATGTTTTCTGTAATAACTTTGCAAGATGTATCAGCTCTGGTAACGGAAGCTATATGTGGAGTTACGGTTACTTTCGGGTTTTTCCAATAAGGATGAGTTTTAGGAAGAGGTTCCTTCCTAAAAACATCTAAGGTGGCATGATGGATCTGTCCTGTTTCAATAGATTCTAATAACGCTGAATCGTCAATTAAATGTCCACGACCCGGGTTAATTATTATAGAACCGGGCGGTATGGTCTTTAAAGTATTAGAATTTATTATATTAGCTGTCTCATCTGTTAATGGTAATAATAATACCAAAATCTCAGCATAACTTAAAGCTTCAGACAAACCTTTAGTGCCAAAATATGTCTCAATATTCTTCAGATTAGTTTTTTTTCCTCTACTCCAACCATGAACTTTAAAATTCAAATTAGTTAACGCATTTGCACAAGCTAAGCCTAAAGCACCTAAACCCAGTATGGTTACATTTCTATCACTAGCTAGAGGCGGATACTTTTGACTTTGCCAAAGTCCATCTTGCATTTTCAAATATCCATCTAGATCTAAATGATGTCGCAACACATGCCCGGTTACCCATTCGACCATACCTTGAGTAAGGCCAATATCAACCATTCTGCATAATGGGACTTTTATAGTTCGGTTTCCAGTTATATTTTCGATACCGGCCCACAGGCTTAATACTGCCTTAAGTGACTTGAATTGACTAAAGTCTGTCAATCCACAACTGGGTGCGTAGACTATATACTCAGCATCAATATTATTAATATCAGTTGTCAATTCATAATCAAGGTTTGAGGTATCAAGTGTTTTTTTTAAAACCTCCCCATACTTTTTCCAATCCTTAGCACTAGCTGCAAATAGTATTATTGTCATTTTTTTACCTCATCTTATGGACATGCGCACTTTGCATCAAACCAAATGCACCTAGAAGCACTAACATTGATGAGCCACCATAACTAATTAAAGGTAATGGTACTCCAACTATTGGAGCATAACCCATAACCATAGCCATATTTGGTGCAAAATATAGAAAAAATGTTAAACCTATACCCATCGATAATAATGACGAAAAACGATCATTATTATTCATAGCTGAAATCATACAAAAAACAACTACTAAACAGTACATACCTAAAACCGAAACTCCACCAATAAAACCAAACTCTTCAGCTAAAGTTGTAAATATAAAGTCAGTATGCTTTTCAGGTAAAAAATTTAATTGTGATTGGGTCCCTTGCATAAAACCTCTACCATTTAGTCCACCAGACCCCAAAGCAATCTTAGATTGTGTTATATGATATCCAGTCCCCATAGGGTCACTAGCGGGATCTAGAAAAGTATCGATTCGGTGATATTGGTATTCTCTTAATAAAGCCCAATCTGTTTCACGAGATTTTAATATAGCGGCTATGAGACCAGAGGAGGAAACTACTACTCCAGCAAAATAAACCCAATGCACACCAGCCAAAAACATTAATCCTCCTCCACCACAAAGAATTAATAAAGCCGTTCCCAGATCTGGCTGAGTTATTACCAAAGATACTGGTAACAGAATAATTATTATTGGTATTAACACCCAAAATGGCCTCGAAACCTTAGTTATGTCTAACCAATCATAATATGCAGCCAAGAAAACTATAGTTGTAATTTTAGTTAACTCGGAGGGTTGTATTCTTATAAAACCTAAATCTAGCCACCTTTGCGCACCCATCCCAGATGCTCCAAAAAATTCTACTGCTATTAGTAAAATTACACTCACTACGTACATCAAGGCAGCAATATTTTTCCAAAACCAAATTGGACACATAGCAATAACTAATAAGGCAACCATGCCAACAAAAAAACGTTTTAACTGTGGTTCCACCCACGGCGTCCAAGAACCCCCAGCCACAGAATAAAGCATTATGAAACCGATAGCGGCTATAGAAAAAATTAGAATTACTACAGGCCAGTTTAAATATAATATCTTGGAAAATCCTGAGGGTATTTGCTTCGTGTTATTCTCAAAAAAAGTCAACGTAGCTATAATCCCATTGTTTCTTTTGGATCAATTAATCTCATCTTTTTTAACTTCGAATTAATTCTGTTTCTTTGTGCCTCAGGGTATGAAGTTAACGGTGGGATTGAATTGTATTGTGCTGCTAATATTAAGTCTCGCGCTATTGGCGCGGCAGATGCTGATCCGCTTCCACCATGATCTACTATTACTGAAACAGCATATTTAGGATTTTTAAAAGGAGCATAGCCTACAAAAAGCGCATGGTCACGATATTTCCAGGGCTTATCTTCATTCTTAGAAACACCATCTTCTCTTTCCGACCTAGATATCCCAGTAACCTGTGAGGTACCAGTTTTCCCGGCAAAATACTTACTCTTACTTTCTACTCGACTTCCGTATGCTGTTCCTTTTTTACTATTGAGGACCGAATACATGCCGGTTTGGACTTTCTTTAAAGCTAATGGATCAATTCCTAAAGGATCAAATTTTTCTGTGGGCCTAGTAAGTCCAGAGTAAGACTTTATAAGTCTGGGTATTACTCGGCGATTTGTTGCTAACCTGGCAGTCATAACCGCCAATTGGAGTGGAGAAGTTAAAACATAACCTTGGCCAATACTAGCATTCAATGTATCACCTATCCTCCATTCTTCCCCTCTAGCCTGAGACTTCCACTCTCTATCCGGCATTAACCCCTTGGTAACATTTGGCAGCGGTAGATCATGTTGTTCACCTACTCCTAGTCTTCTTGCCATCGCTGCAATTTTTGTAATTCCCACTCTTTGTGCCAACTCGTAATAATAATGGTCACAGGACTGCATCAAACTATTATGAAAATCTATCAGACCATGACCTCCTTTTTTCCAGCAATGAAATTTTTGCCCAGAAACTTCAGTGAAGCCAGTACAGTTTATCTTTTCATTTAATGATACGTTACCTGCTTCTAACGCCGCTAGAGCAACTATCATCTTAAACGTAGAACCAGGTGGGTACTTTCCTTGAACTGACTTATTCCAGAGTGGTTTGTATGGATCTTCTAATAGAGCATTATAATCTTTATGAGAAATACCACCAACAAATTTATTTGGATTGAAAGTTGGTGCAGATGAAACAGCTAACAAGTCTCCATTCGTAACATCCATCACGACAGCTGACGCACTCAAACCAGATAACCTTTCTTGGACAAAATTTTGCAATCTAGTGTCTAATGTTAAACTTATATCAGCCCCATTTAAATGCCCAACTCTAGCAATTTCGCGCATTACTCTACCAACCGAGTTAACTTCTATCCTTTTATTACCAGCCTTACCTCTCAGTTGCTTATCCAACCTATTTTCTACACCCGTTTTACCAATCTCAAATTTAGGAATTTCTAATAAGGGATCCTTTGTTCCAATTAACCCAATATCATAATCTCTTTCCATTCGTTTTTTGTCACGCTCGTTTACAGCACCCACATAACCAATTATGTGCGAAAAATCGTTGGCTCGTGGATAGAAACGATTCAAACCTACTTCAGGGGTTACACCCGGCAAAGAAGGTGAATTCACCGCTATACTGGTTAGATCCTCCCAAGTTATATTATCGACGACTGTAATCGGCAAAAGAGGGTTTCGTTTGATAATCTCAAGGGTTAAATCTTTTTTTCTTTTGTTTGAAAATTTTAAAATTTTTTGTAAATTTTCTAATAACTCTT
>JBMYRX010000058.1:0-11496 GCA_049602715.1 Paracoccaceae bacterium
ATTTCCACTTGCTCTTAAATCCGGTCGTTATGAACTAGATTTTGAAAGCTATAAAAAACAGCTTACTGGGAAAGAGAAAATGTTAATTTTTTGTTCACCGCACAACCCAGGAGGGCGTGTTTGGTCGATAGACGAGTTAAGGCAAGTTGCTACTTTTTGTGTAGAGAATGATCTAATTTTAGTTTGCGATGAGATTCACCATGATTTGATCATGCCAGGCTACAAACACAATGTCATGGCTGTTGCTGCACCAGAGATTAATGATCGTTTAATAATGCTAACCGCCAATACCAAAACTTTTAATATCGCAGGTGCTCATACGGGAAATGTTATAATAAAAAATGAAGAACTAGCAACAAAATTCGAAACAAAATCAAAAATGCTAGGTCTAAGTCCAAATTCTTTGGGTCTTCATATGGCAACCGCAGGTTATTCTTCCGAAGGTGCTCTATGGTTAGAAAACGTAATACCATATATAGAAAGGAATTTCCAAATATTTAATTCTGGTATCAATGAAATCCCAGGGTGTAATGCCATTCACGCAGAAGGCTTATACTTGGCTTGGGTAGATTTTTCAGGCACAGGAATGAGTCACGAAGACGTAAAGGACAGAATCGAAAAAGATGCAGAAATTACAACAGTATATGGGAAAAATATGGGTAAAGGTGGTGAAACATTTATGCGATTTAACATTGCTACCCAAAGATCTCGTGTTGTTGAGGCAGTAACACGCATGCAAAATGCATTCAACGATCTACAATAAAACGTTTAATGATAGGGAATTAAAATGGGACAAGAAATAGAAAGAATAGTTTTAGCTAAAAGACCGTCCGGATATGCTGAATTGAATAATTTTAGATTAGAAAATACTTTCCTTCCGCCACTCAAAAATAATGAGTTTTTAGCTCGAACAATATGGTTGTCTCTAGATCCTTATATGAGAGGTAGAATGAACGATGCAAAATCATACTCTCCACCTGTAAATATAGATGAAACTATGGAAGGTGAATGTATCGCTGAAGTTATAGAGTCCAAACATCCAGAGTTCTCAATTGGGGATATAGTCGCTGATCGGTTTGGTTGGGCATCACATGGTATATCTAATGGTATAAACTCAAAAAAAATTGACGAGAAACTAGGGCCCATTTCTACTGGCTTAGGAGTACTTGGAATGCCGGGATTAACCGCTTGGGTCGGCTTAAACGATATACTCAATGCTAAAAAAGGTGAAACTTTAGTAGTTTCAGCCGCAACCGGCGCTGTTGGAAGTCTGGTTGGTCAACTAGCGAAGCTTAGAGGTTTACGAGTTATTGGTATTGCCGGTGGTTCAGAAAAAAATAATTATGCAGTCAAAGAACTTGGGTATGACATCTGCATAGATCATAAGATTTATGACACGAAGAAACTAAGAGAAAAAATAAGTGCAGCGGCACCAAATGGTGTTGATTGTTATTTTGAGAATGTAGGTGGGAAAACTCTTGAGGCTATTCTTCCACTGATGAATACCTTTGGCAGAATTGCTGTTTGCGGAATGATTGCATGGTACTCTCCTGATCAAACAAAGACTGCTGCACCGATACCTGCGGTATGGGGCTCTATTTTACGGCAAAGATTACGGGTCAGAGGATTTATAATATTTGATCATTATGATCGTTTTCCAGAATTTCATAAAGAAGTAGTACCCTTATTAAGTAAAGGCGCAATAAAGTACAAAGAAACTATCTCCGTAGGCCTGGAGACAGCCCCTCAGGCTTTTATAAATCTTTTAAAAGGAGAAAACTTTGGTAAACAACTAGTGAAAATAAGTTGAAGTAAATTAAAAAATATTAAATTTGATCATCAAAACTAATGTATTAATCCATATATCAAAACGAATTGAGTTTTTTAGTTTAAAGCCTTATTAAAGACTTTATCAATTTAACCTTCTAGCCAACGAGCCTAATAAAAGAGCTCGTTAAGGGAAAAAGAAGATGGTCAGTTATTTAGAATTTGAAAAACCAGTGGCAGAAATATACTCCAAGGCTGAAGAACTTCGAATATCTATGAGTGAAAGTAAAGATAAGAAACTGATAAAAGAAATTAGCTCATTAGAAAGTAAAGCAACTAAGTTGCTCACAGATCTTTACAAAAATCTTAGTCCGTGGAGAAAATGCCAAGTGGCAAGACACCCAGAACGGCCTCACTGTAAGGATTACATTGAAAACCTTTTTGAAGAGTATATTCCCTTGGCTGGAGATAGAAATTATGCAGACGATCATGCTGTCATGGGCGGTTTGGCTCGATTTGGAGATAAATCTTTAGTTATTATAGGGCATGAAAAAGGAAACGATACAAAGAGTCGTATAGAACACAATTTTGGTATGGCAAGACCTGAGGGGTATCGTAAAGCTGTTAGACTAATGGATTTAGCGGATCGATTTAAACTACCAGTTTTAACACTGGTAGATACACCAGGGGCATATCCAGGAAAGGGTGCTGAGGAACGAGGCCAGTCGGAAGCCATAGCCAGGACAACTCAAAAGTGCTTAGAAATCGGTGTGCCTCTTCTTTCTGTTATAATTGGAGAGGGTGGTTCTGGCGGTGCAGTAGCTTTTGCTACAGCTAACAAAGTTGCAATGCTAGAGCACTCTATCTATTCAGTAATCAGCCCTGAAGGATGCGCTTCAATACTCTGGAAAGATGCAGAAAAAATGCGGGAGGCAGCTGAGGCGCTAAGATTAACAGCACAAGATTTAAAAAAATTAGATATATGTGATATTGTGATACCTGAACCAATAGGTGGCGCACAAAGACATAAATCAGATGTAATCCGCGCTGTCGGTAATACAATTACAGAAATGATTGAAGAATTTGAGTCCCAAAGTGGTAACTCACTAATAAAAGATAGACGAAAAAAATATCTAAGTATGGGATTGAGTACACTAGCAGCATAAGATATTGCGATCACATATTGTTCTTAGCCTCTGATAACAAGTTTTCAGAGGAACCCTCAATAACACTCTCTAGTCTTAATAAAAATTCATCTTTATGAATTTTAGGTGGTATAGACTCTAAAAATTCAATTACAGCTGTACCCGATGCTCTATAAATTCCTCTCTTAGGCCAGAAAAAACCAGCATTTGTTGCAACTGGAATACAATGCTGTCCTAAGTTATCATAAATCACCGAAACACCAACTTTATATGGTTTTTTAACACCTGGCTTAACTCGAGTACCCTGCGGAAAAACTACTAATTGACCTCCGATTTCCTTTCGATTTTCCAAATCCTTTATCATTTGGAAAATAGCTCGACCTCGTTTCCCTCTGCTTACGGCTATACATCCGAGCCTGTAGGCATACTGCCCAATAATAGGAATATACAATAATTCTCTTTTCATTATAAACCAGCCATTAGGAATTACACTGTAAATCATTATTATGTCTAAGAAAGATTGATGTTTGGATGCAATTAAAACTTCCGAGGTGGGTACTTTTCCACGAATCTCAGTCTTAAGGTTTATTATCCAACCAGCAGACCAAATTACATAAGTTGTGAAAATTTTTACCGCAGCTAGGGCACCTTTCCTGCTAACGACCATCCAAGGCAAAAAGAACAAAGCAAAGAAAATTAGTGCAACGTACATCTGAACATTAAAAAACAGAGACCTTAACCATTGTAATAGGTATTTTATAGTGGAAATGAACATTTCACCCCGTATTTTTTATCTAAATAAGTTTAATTTACTGGATATTAAATTGTTTAGTTATGCTATATTCTATATCATGAAATTAGAATAGCCTAAATAATTCAAATAAACTTTTGAACTTAAATTAAGACTGTCATGAACCACCATATTTAAAAACTAGCGATGAAAAAAACTGACAAAAATAAAAAATCTGTGAGTTCTACAACGAATAAAACAAGTCCAGAGGCACTTAAGATTATTCAGGATGAGGTAGAATATGAAACGCGTCTGAGGAGAAAGGAACCCTCTGATAAGTTAAACGAAAAAAGGATTTCTTCTAAAGATTCTAAATCAATCAAGGAAGTAACTACCGAGCAGGAAACTTTGGGATTAATGGGTAACTCTATTATTATACTCACAGGTTTAGGTATAATCCTAAAAATTATACATTCGAACAGTAGCTATATAGTAGATAAATTTCCTGTTTTAGAAGGGGTATTGTTAAAATATGAGTATTTTATTTTTAGGATCACAGATAGCAGAATTATAGAAAAAATTATCTATTTGTTTAACAATTTTTCTGACTAGGTCACAAATTTAGAAACTTTGATAGAAGCTTACACGAAATGATAGAATTAAGAAAAGCAACAATAGAAGACGCTGGAGAGCGTGCTGCGATAGTTCATAATTGGAGGTCTGAAACAAAGGATACTCCTCAGCTACAAACCAAAAAAAATTCGGAGAAAATGACTGCCCAAGCTACCCCCGAAAGAGAGGTTTGGTTGATAGGTACTCCTACAAAAGGTTATATTCCCTTAAATATTCAAACGTTCCAGGTTACCGGACTCTATATATCAAACCCCGGGAATGGGTTAAGAAAAAAATTATCGGATAAAATTAAGACAAATAGAAAATATCTGCATTTATGAAGTCATACTTTTAATCAGCGAGCGCACAAGTTTTATATAAGAGAGGCTTCAAGATGATTGGGAGAAAGGAAAAAGGGGATAATGGAATACCCAAAATACACTTCGAATGGATCTATTCATGAAAATTTTTATAAGCATAGCTGTTTAACGGCATTAAACTGAAGGATATTTTAAAACTGGCCTTTTACAACCAACTCGGAATCAAATCTCTACTAATTATCTCCTTAATTAAAGGCCTTTTACGTATTGTAAAAAATTTACCTCCTTGTACCAAAACCTCTGGTACCAAAGGTCGCGAATTATATTCAGAGGCCATTACAGCACCATAAGCACCAGCACTTAGAACGGCTACTAAATCTCCAGCCGTCATCTCACTTAATGTTCGTTGGCTTGCGAACATATCGCCTGTCTCACAAACTGGACCAACAACGTCATACTGATAGACATTGGGTGTGAGCGCAGGGTCAGATACGGGTATAATTTCATGGTATGCTTGATACATAGAAGGCCTAACTAAATCATTCATAGCACTATCAAGGATTAGAAACTCTCTATCTAAACCAGACTTCTTATATAAAACTTCACTAACCAGAATACCCGCATTACCAACTATAAACCTACCTGGTTCAATCTGGATTTCACAACCCAAAGAACCTACAGTTTCCTTTATAATGGTACCATATTCACTCGGTAGGGGCTGCTTTTCATTGGACTTTTTGTACACGATGCCCAATCCCCCTCCAAGATCCAATCTTTCAATGTTATGACCATCTTCAATTAATTCTTTTGCAAGCTCTGCTATTTTTTCATATGCTAAGCGAAAAGGTGAGAGGTCCATCAATTGGCTTCCTATGTGAACATCAATACCTATAATTTTTATACCTTCTAGCGAGGATGCCTTTTGATAAATCTTTCGAGCCCATGCTATGGGAATCCCAAACTTGTCCTCTTTCTTACCAGTAGAGATTTTTTCATGAGTTTTAGCATCTATGTCCGGGTTTACTCTGAGAGTTATAGGAGCCACCATTTTCAACGATTTTGCTATTTCATTTAATACTTCTAATTCGGCTTCTGACTCCACGTTAAATTGTCTAATACCACCATTCAGAACTTCAGAGATTTCAGCTCTACTTTTTCCCACTCCAGAAAAGACTATCGACTCACCTGGAACACCGGCAGCTTTAGCCCGTAAGTATTCTCCAACTGATACCACATCCATACCCGCGCCTAAGTCAGCTAATAGCTTCAAAATAGCGACATTCGAGTTCGCTTTGACTGAATAACAAATTAAATGGTTTAACCCCTCCAAAGATTTTTTTAGAGTTGTATAGTTATTTATTATTGCAGTTGCAGAGTATACATACACCGGAGTACTAACGGATTTACAAATACTAGATACCGGAACGTCTTCCACGTAAAGTTCTCCAGTTTTATAGTTAAATTGATCCATATTGTTTATTTGATCCAGTTTTAGTTGAGTTGACATAAGCTACTCGCTTTATAATGTGTCACAGCTAGTAACAATAGATTAGAAATTAAAAAAATACTATAAGCTATCGTTTTTAATTACTATATATAATAAGATTTTAGAACTTAATGAAAAAGGACCCAGTAGAATGACCAATCAAGAACGAGAAAGTATGGAATATGATGTAGTCATTGTTGGTGCCGGTCCAGCAGGTCTTAGCGCTGCAATAAGGCTTAAACAATTAAATCCTAACTTAAATATAGTAATTTTGGAGAAGGGATCAGAAGTGGGAGCTCACATCCTTTCGGGAGCCGTTCTAGACCCCATTGGTTTAAATAAGCTTATACCTGATTGGAAAAAATTAGGTTTACCAGTCGAGGTTAAAGTAAAAAAAGATAATTTTTATATGCTTGGAGCAGCTGGAAAAATAAGAATACCTAATTTTCTTCTACCACCATTAATGAATAATCATGGTAACTATATTGTCTCAATGGGAAATTTGTGCCGTTGGCTTGCAGAATATGCAGAGTCGATTGGTGTTGAGATATTTCCTGGAATGGCGTGTTCAGAATTAGTTTATAGTTCGAATAATGAGTTAATGGGCGTTGTAGCAGGAGAATTTGGTTTGAATGCAGACGGCTCTAAATCTGAAGGGTATGAGCCGGGTCTTGAGTTACATGGTAAATACATTTTTTTATCCGAAGGGGTTAGAGGGTCTCTTTCAAAGAAAGTAATTGAAAAATTCAAACTCGATAAAGACTCGGAACCTCAGAAGTATGGTCTCGGAATGAAAGAGATTTGGGATATTGATCCAGAAAAACATGAAGAAGGGACCGTAACACACACCATGGGCTGGCCACTTGGAAAAAATGCTGGTGGAGGTTCATTTCTATACCATATAAATAATAACCAAGTTTATATCGGTTTCGTAGTCCATTTAAACTATCAAAATCCGTATTTGTTTCCCTATATGGAGTTCCAGAACTTTAAACATCATCCAATGATCAAAGATCTTTTAACAGGGGGTAAACGCGTTGCCTATGGTGCCAGGGCCATAACCGAAGGAGGTTGGCAATCATTACCTAAACTAGCATTTCCTGGTGGAGCCTTGTTGGGTTGTTCCGCAGGTATGGTCAATGTCCCCAGAATAAAGGGAAATCATAATGCTATGCTTTCTGGTATCGCTGCTGCAGAAGCAGCAGCAAAAGCTATAGATGAAGGAAGATCTAGAGACATACTTACGTCCTATGAGGAAGAAATACGTACCGGTTTGGTTGCTAAAGATCTAAAATACGTAAGAAATGTTAAACCCTTATGGTCTAAATTTGGGTTATTAGCTTCTTTAATAGTGGGTGGACTGGATATGTGGACAAATAATTTATTTGGTTTCTCGTTTATTGGCACCCTAAAACATAATAAAAATGATGCTGAGGCAACTGGAAAAGCTGCGGACTATAAAAAGATAGTTTACAAGAAACCTGATGGGGTTCTATCATTTGATCGATTAACGAATGTAAGTTTTGCTATGACCAATCACGAAGAAACTCAACCAATCCATTTAAAGTTAAAAAACCCTGAAATACCAGTGAATGTAAATTTGCCTATTTTTGCAGGTTTATCAGAGAGGTACTGTCCTGCCGGGGTATATGAATATGTTGTTGATTCTGATGAAAATACTCAGTTTGTGATAAACTACCAAAATTGTGTTCACTGTAAAACCTGTGACATCAAGGACCCAAGTCAAAATATAACGTGGACTACGCCTCAAGGAGGCGATGGACCAAACTATCCGAACATGTAGCGAAAAAGGTTTGTTGAGAAAATGGACAAAACTTTAAATTACAATTATGCTTAGTATCCCGTGCTCTTTATTGGACTCATTCAGATGAAAAAATATCTTTGTATAAAAATCCTATTTTTGATTGGGCTTTCCTGTAGTCAGGTCTGGGCTGAACAAAAAGAGTCTGGTCTTGTTGGACCCTATCTTTCTGCAAAATACGCTATTTCTCAATCCAGTTTTAATACAGCATCAAAATTTTATGAAAAAATTTTAAATAAAGATCCAACCAACCTAGTTCTACTAAATGAGGCATTACTATCAGCTATAGGTCAGGGTGACTTTAAAAGTGCAAAGAAAATTTCTGATCATTACACCCTTATGGGTGGCGAAAGCAACGTCTCTAATTTTGTGCAAGACACAGTTATGATCATAAAAGGAGATTATAACTCTATTATCACTAAAATTAACGATAACAAAAAAAATAACCCACTAACCAGTAGGTTAGTAAAGGCCTGGGCTTTACTTGGTAATGGTGAAATGGGCTCCGCCAAGGAAGAATTTAATAATATCGCGCAAGATGCGAATTATAGAAATCAGGCGCGGTATCATGAAGCTCTTGCAGTCGCGATGGTAGGCGACTTTGAGGAAGCGGAGGAAATTCTCTCCGGAAGGAAATACGGTAATATAAGCTTAAGCAATCGGGGACTGCAGGCATATGCGCAAATTATGCTTCAGGTCGGCAAAAAGCAACTAGCACTCGACCTGATAAACGAAACCCTTTCAAAAAGTCGTCATCAAAATTTTGTTCTCAATAATCTGAAGGATAAAATTAAAACAGGTTTAGAAATCGAATACGATCTTATTATCAACCCCAGGCAAGGTATCGCAGAAGTATATTTAGGTATCGTAGAGTTACTTAAAGACAGGGTTGATCCAAATGAAGTTTTAATGCTCAGCCGAATAGCAGAATTTTTATGGCCTGAAAACTCTAATACAAGTATACAAGTGGCATCTCTTTTAGAAAATTTAAAACAATATGAACTCGCACTTATTTCTTACTCATCGATACCTCAAAATGATCCTAATTATTTATTGGCAGAGCTAGGTCGCGCGAAGACTCTTTCCTTACTTAAAAAAAATCATGCATCAATTGAAGTTCTCAAATCTCTAGCGAAAAGTCATTCAAATTACATGGTTGTTCATTCTTCGCTCGGAGACGCGTATAGACAAGTTGACCGCGATAACGACGCCATACTAGCCTATGGTAATGCAATAGATATATCTAATAAATTAGGAAAACCTAGATGGGAAATTTATTTTTATCGTGGAATGATCTATGAAAGGCAAAAAAACTTCATTAAAATGGAACAAGATTTTCAAAAAGCGCTTAAACTCTCTCCTAAACAACCAGATGTTTTAAATTTTTTAGGTTACTCCCTAGTTGAACAACGCAAAAGATTGCCGGAGGCATTAAGCATGATTATGTCAGCGGCCGAAGAGAGACCTCAAAGTGGTTATATAACCGATAGTTTGGGTTGGATATACTTTAGGTTGGGAGATTATCAAGCTGCCGTAGAGCCCATGGAAAAGGCCGTTAAACTACGACCTGTAGATCCTATTATAAATGATCATTTAGGTGATGTTTATTGGATGGTTGGCCGTATTAGAGAGGCCAACTTTCAATGGAAAAGAGCCTTGTCTTTTTCTCCAAGCAAAAAGGAGGCAGAACGAATCAGGCTAAAACTTAAACTAGGTCTAGATGAAGTTCTAGAAAATGAGAAATCACTTGATACAAAAACTGCAAACGAATAAATTCTTTTCCCCTGCAAAAGTTAACCTATCTTTACACGTGATTGGGCAACAGCCAAACGGTTTGCACCTATTGGATAGTCTAATAACTTTCCCAGCGATAGGCGATAGCTTATCATTTTCAAGCGCCGAAAAATTGAACCTGTCGATTACTGGGGCAACAGAGGAAAACCTACCTAGCAATCAAAAAAACCTCATTTTAAAGTCAGCAAAATTATTTAACAAAGACTATGTACGCAAAATTTTATTAACGAAGGAACTACCAATTTCGAGTGGTATTGGGGGTGGGTCAGCGAATGCTGCAGCTACAATAAGAGATGCACGTTCTCTAGGGCTTGATATTTCTTTACGAGCTATTTTGGATCTTGGTTCTGATGTACTCGCTTGCTTAAAAAGTCAACCTTTGAGAATGTCAGGTGCAGGCGACAAGCTTCAGTTAATAAGTAACTGGCCAGAAACAGGGTTTATCGTTTTAGTTAACCCCCGTGTTCCATTAGAAACTAAGAAGGTTTTCAGCGCTTTAAAACAAAAAAATAATGAACCTATGCCGGAACTTCTACCAGATTTCTGTAACTTTAGGACATTAGTCGATTTTATTATTACAAACCGGAATGACCTTGAGGAAACTGCGATAAGATTAGAGCCAACAATACACCAAGTTCTGACAGAAATTAAAAAAGACCAAAAGTGTTTAGTTTCAAGGATGTCAGGTTCAGGCGCTACGTGTTTCGGCTTGTTTGAATTTGTTGAAGACGCTTCAGAAGCCGAGCTTAGGTTGAAAACAGATTTTCCCAAATGGTGGGTGGCCTCATCGAAACTTTCAATCTGCAAAAGTGAACTAGAACCGCTAATTAATCCTTAGTACTATATAGTCAGCTAATTCAATAAGTATCTTTTTAAGATAGCTATTAGGCAGACTAGATAGACTTTCTTTTGCTTTCTGAGATAAGTTTATCGCTGTTTTTTTTGCATAATCTATCGAAGAGGTCTCATTTAGAATTCTCAGCGCATCATCGAAATCATTTTTATCTTGATCACCGTCTTCAAGCGTTCTTCTCCAAAATTTCAGTTCGTGTTCATTTGCTCTAGAAATAGCATGAATGATCGGTAAAGTCAGTTTACGTTCTCGAAAATCATCTCCAACGTTTTTTCCAACTTGTTCTTCATTTCCAACAAAATCTAAAATATCATCTGCTATCTGAAAACTTGTACCTAACGCATCGCCATATTCATGCAAAGATGCCCTTACTTTTGGATCTGCATCAGCAAGCATCGCTCCCACCTCTAGAGAAGCGGCAAATAATGCAGCTGTTTTTCCTTTTACAATCTTGTAATAAACTTCTTCGGTGGTAGCTATATTTTCTGCTGCCGTTAACTGTAAAACTTCTCCCTCCGCAATTTTTGCTGATGCGTCTGATAGGACTTCTAATATATCCAGCCGACCAACCTCTGTCATTAACTGAAAAGATCTGGCAAACAAATAATCTCCGACCAATACACTAGAAGAGTTATCCCAAAGGATATTTACAGATGATTTACCTCTTCGCTTATCACTTTCATCTACCACATCGTCATGGAGTAGCGTAGCGGTATGAATAAATTCTACAGTAGCGGCCAGTTTGATTATTCGACTTCCCTTGTATCCACATAATTGAGCTGAAGCTAGTGTTAGCAGAGGACGCAACCTCTTTCCACCGGAACTAATTAAATGAGAAGAAATATCACTGATTAGCGGCGCATGCTCGGACTGCATTCGTAATTGAATTAACTTAGAGACCTTATCTAAATCATTAGCTAAAAACGTACACAACTTATCATAGGGTTTAGATGCTTTATCTAACATA
>JBMYRX010000059.1:0-11385 GCA_049602715.1 Paracoccaceae bacterium
CATCTGATAAATTACGGAACATTTCTCACAACCTTTTTTGTAAATAGACCCGTAACGATCAAATCGAATAGAGTAATCACTTATCACTAAATTCCTTTTTGGAAATCGATCGTATACCTTTATCCAACCCAATTGCGTTCTACATACCAGCGGCGGTATCAATTAGGACTATTGTTATCAATATTGGTTTTAAATATTCTTATTATTTAAACGTTGAAACTTAACCGATCTTATTCTGTAATTGGCCAACTATTGTTTTGAAATGCCGGCCTTACCATCTCTTAAAAGAAACTTCTGCACCTTACCCGTTGCGGTCTTCGGTAAATCAGAAACAAAACTAAACCATTGGGGTGTTTTAAAATGAGCAAGATTCTCCCGGACGTGCGATCTTAGTTCATCTTCACTTGATGTTTTTCCATCATGTAAAACTACAAAGGCGTGGGGCGCCTCTCCCCATTTTTCGTGAGGCATTCCTACAACCGCCACTTCCAAAACGGCAGGGTGATGTAAAAGACACCCCTCCACCTCAACAGAAGAAATATTTTCGCCCCCACTTATAATTACATCCTTGAAACGGTCGCGTATTTCGAGATAACCGTCGTCGTGCACAACCGCAGCATCTCCCGTATAAAACCAACCATCCTTGATGGCAGCCGCTGTAGACCCGGGATCATTGTAATATCCCGTCATGACAACATTACCTCTAACTGTTATCTCTCCTAGAGTTTCTCCATCCTTAGCCACCTCATTGCCGTTATCATCGACAACCTTGAGTTCTCCCGAACTCACCAATTCGATCCCTTGCCTGGCTTTTACTTTTGCTCGTTGCTCTATGGTTAAATTCATGTGGTCGGCGCGTGGTTCACAAATTGCAATTAATGGAGTTGTTTCTGTCAAACCATATACATGAGTTAACTCCCAACCTAAATCTCTCTCAATTATTTCGATTGTGGCAGCTGCAGGTGGAGCACCTGCGGTGAACAAGCGAATGCCTTTTGGTGCGGTGGCCCGCAAATCCTTAGGAACGTTAGTTATACTAATTAAAACTGTAGGCGCGGCACAAAACATGGTGATGCGTTCAGTTTTCAGAAGCTCATATATTATACTAGCTTCAACTTTTCTTAGGCAGATATGGGCCATACCCCGTGCTGTATTAATCCAGGTAAAAGTCCAACCATTGGCATGAAACATCGGCAAGGTCCAAAGGTAACGGTCCTCTGGCGTAAGATGATGATGCACAAGGGTTCCCATTATATTCATGTAGGCGTTTCGGTGCGTGATCATCACTCCCTTTGGTCGTGCTGTTGTACCACTGGTATAATTGATTGTTATCAGATCATCTTCATCTATTTCTACACCCTCATAGGTCGCATCACCGTTCATTAAAAGGCGTTCATATTCCTTCCAGCCATCTTTCTTCCCCTCTAGTGCAACGTATTGTTCCACTGCCGACAACTTTCCTCTTATACTGTCAACAGCATCAAAATAATCGGGATGCACGCATACTACTTTCGAACCACTATGGTTTATTATATATTCGAATTCATCTGCAGAAAGGCGATAATTTATAGGAACTAAGACCGCACCGATTTGAGGAATGGAGTAATAACCCTCGAGGTGGGTATGAGTATTTGGAGCTATATATGCGACCTTATCTCCCTTTTTGACGCCCATATTTTGGAGTGCAAAGGACCATCGGTCACAGCGGTTAAAAAACTCCTCGTAATTTAAACGCAGATCACCATCCACAACAGCTTCATTTTTTGAATACAGACGTCTAGCGCGTCGGGCGAACTCAATTGGGGAAAGAGCGACTTTCATAAATCTATCCTCCTCAGTGATGATGGTTAGAATAATGTCTACAGAAAAAGTTAATAATAATCAAAAGTTGTATCAATATTAGAAATCTATTTCTTATTAGTTTTATTCTTTGCACGTCGATTGGGCAAACGCCCCTCTTCCCGACCCAATGCAACAAAATGCTCTATAGCCTTTGATTCTCGCTCTATGCTGGGCAATTGACCAAATTCCTTACATAAATCTGGATTAATTTCGGGATCCAAATAATATTCCACATCAATGTTCTCGGGGTTAGGCACTTTACTTGCCAGCACAGCGAAACAAGGGCCATGCTGGTGATCAACTTGATCAAAATACAGAGGAATTCTTATATTAACGAAACCTAGGCTTTTCAGCAGTTTCAACAAGTCTTGCTTGAAAATCCAATACGAAAATGTTTCATTGCCACCGCAGAAACCTCCCCAGCCCAATGCTTTTCCATAATTCTGACGAACTGTTCGAATATTAATACCATTTATATTATGGGTTTCTATGTTCTCAAGATCCCATTTTCTAGCATTTAATTGTTTCGTCGCCATTGGCGACCATTTTTCGAGATCTTCTTCAAAATAATGTGTCCATATAAAGATGTTATCAGTCATCTCCGATAATTTCTTTAACAAGCCCACTGGGTCTGACATATGATACAGAATGCCACAAGCCACGATTATATCAAACTTCTCTGATCCCGGATCAAATTTTGAAAAATCTCCCAGTTTAAATTTTGCTCTCAATCCCAATAAGTTCTTTACCGTTAAGCATCGAAAAAAAGCGCCGTAATTTCCTTCAATTGCAGTAACTTTAGCTCCAGCTTTTTCAAGCATATAGGTATGTGCTGCCTCGAGTGGACCGAGTTCAAGAATAGATTTATCGGTGAGGTCACCGATTTCATCAATTAACCATTCAATTCGATTATCATTAAAACCATCAAAACTTCCGGTGTTATCAACGTTGGGAACTTTTGAGGACCAGCAGTTTTCAAATAGAGCGAATGGATTGCTATCATTCGGCTGCAACGTAGTATAATTCGTTAAGTATTTTTGAAACTGGTTTTGTTCATTTTGGGTATTTAATTTGAAGCCTTTCCATAATGATTTTTTACCAATATCAAAAACTCTGAATAGAAATTTATTTGGACTAGAAATCAGGAGCCTAACGGCTGATCTCAATTTTTGGATGATTAAAATATCACTCGCCTCTTCTTAGAAGATTTTCATTATGTTTGAACTGACCTAAAAATGCCAGCCATTGAAACGCTTATTATTAGTCATCAAAGAAGATATAATGTAACTATCTTGTGGTAATCCTCAGAGTGACTATTTTTGCTAGCATAACTGCGTATTAGTTACCGTTATTTATCACGAGGGGCAACTCAATTTTCGACTTTCAGTACTTTGGTGCCCGTATCAACGAGATGAATTTTGCCATCACTGAGTCTCTGTCCGATATTAAATGAATAATTTCCAGCAGGGATTTCAAGAAGTCTAGCATTTAAAAAGAAACCAGACTTCAAATAACCGTCATGATTGAAATGTAAGGCAACATCAGGGCGATCAAAGCGGACAGCCTCAGCAAAATAATATTTTTCTTTTAACTTTAAGACAATCCATATTTCAGAGGGACTTGTTTGCTTGGTATGATTTATAGCCCAACCCTTAAACTGATGGACATTGTTTGAACGAATTTCAAAAATTGTTGGAACTATCTTACCATTAATTCTACCGGCTCTCGCGCTGACCTTTTTACTATTATCAATCACGTTTTTAAGATTGATTCCCCGCAATTCTGCTGACATGAATCTTTCGGTTTGATGATTGCTAGTGGCCTTTTTATAATTTTGTTTTCGAACAAATAGAGACATTGGTTTGGGGAGTTCATTGAATTTTTCTCCTAGTGAATATGCTTCTTCAAATCTACTATCCAGAAAAATAGAATGTTCCAAATCCCAAGGTGGTGAGTGCAATAGTAATAATTCAGGAGGGTTATCGTAAAAGTCACTCATTCTATTTTGTGTAACAAACTGGTCAGATTTTGAGGTTAGTCCAACAATATCTACGATACGCTTTTTTGAGTGAAATCCAATAGTACCTACTTCAGTTAACCCTAGACTTTTGCCGTCATATTTATTTTCAATAACCTTTACAATTTTAGTATACACAGAATCTCGTGCATCAATCTCCCGCTCTGACTGCAATCTGTATGACCAAAAGACCACCAAAAGAGCGACTAAACTTACGCTAATATTTCTGAACAGAGGTTTTGCTTCAAAAACATCGATTATTTTCATTTTTTTCGCTAACCAACCTAGGGAATAGATGGATGAGAGCGATAGAGCTATATCTGCCATGACATAGTACCAATGATAAAAAGGAACATTAAAAAAAATGTACGCGACCTGTTGTAAAAAGCAGAAAATAATCAAGTGTAAAAATGGGCTCCTTAGTTTTATCAAAACCAGAATACCCGGGACTAAAAACGCCAGATTTGCCCAATCAACAAATGAAGCATTATTACCATACTTCCCTAGTATGCCTTGTAAGTAAACATATCCCGATCCCCAATACCCCGAATTTCCCTGCCAAATCTTTTGGCTTAGAGTTTCTGGAAACACCTGACCAAACTTAACCAATGAGTAAAGTGCCCAAGGCAAAACGACTAAACTGACAATAAACAAACCCTGCCAAGGTAATGCTTTATTTCTAAAAAATTCTTGAGCCGCCTTTTGGATTAGCAAAAGTGCTCCGTCGGGCCTCGCCAGTATAATAAAACCAAGAGTACACCATGCTCCTCGTCTATTCTTATATTCAATAAAAATAAATAGAAATACCAACCCTATAAAAAAATTCGTCTCAAGTCCCCATGTCAAATTCGTGCTCATTAACCGTATCAGGTAAAGCGCACCAAGAAGGCTCAAAAAAACTCCAAAATCACGTTGGAAAATTTGGAAAAATATTAGCGCTGTCAGGAATATGCCAGCTCCCCCTATTACATGTCCACTTAGCGCAATATCACTCGTCATAATACTCAAGCCGGCAATAACTATTGTATTTAATATGGATGTCGACGCGTTATATGGTTCATCAATGTTATAGACCCAACCATGTCCGTCTAAAATATTATTGACTATTCTGTACACGATATAGGAGTCGTCGAAATTCCAGTTTGAAAATTTCAAGAAGTAGGATGCGGTTAAACTCACGATCGCTAAAATAGAAATTGATAAAAGGTAATTAGGTTTCATCTTTTATAAACCATCAAAAATTTGTCTTATCTGCAAAGAATCTGGGTTATTTTTAAGGCTTCCATATTTCTCCGGAAAAATACATGTCGTTGCAAAACGCGACTAGTTAGAAAACTATTTACCACGGCGATGACCCTAATTAGTCTCAACTGGTTTTTGATCAAAGAATTTAAAATGATAGTCGTTTAAAAATTTTTTCTGGTATGCATTTTATAATGGTCATAACAATAAACCACTTCCAGTTATAAACTATATTTGTTTTTTTCTTCAACGAACGCAGGATAAGATCAGCTGTATCTTCTGGACTTGAAATTAAAAACTTTGGCAGATCTAACCCTTCGGTCATTTTAGTATTCACAAACCCTAAACAAACAGTCATGACATGTAAGTTAGATTTATTATACTTTTGGCGCATTGCCGAGAGGGAAGAGGTCAAACCTGATTTTGCTGCCCCATACCAATAATTTTTATTTCTTCCTCTATCACCCGCCACAGAACTTATACCGATTACAGCTGTTTGTGTTTTTAATTTTGATAAACGACGGGCTGCAGACTCTAAAAATAATGCAGGTCCCGTAAAATTAGTATCGATGACTTTTCGGACTATCTCAACATCATCCTTTATCGAAATTTCTCGCTCAAGGAAGCCAATGGCTGATATTACTATTATAGGGAGACAAGGAAGTTTATCTAAAAACAAATCAATACTGTCCATATCTAAAACATCAAAGTAGAAAGATTTTACGTTAACCCCGTAGCGAAGTTCAATATCACTTTCAATCCTTTTTATGGCAGTTATATTTCGAACTACAAGCTGAATGTCGTATCCATCACTAGCTAATTTGTGCGCTAACGCAATACTAATATCCGAACTACCACCAAGTATTAAAACGGATTCCCCCATTACAACTGTAACCTTTTGGATTGTTCCGATTGGAATTTCTCAAAAGCACCAACCTTCTTACGATAACAATTAAATTTTAAGAATCTGGGGTCTGAAACGGCAAAGGTATTGTCATCAATCCGAGAATCTTTTGCCAAGTAGAACCTACCACCATTTCTTACGGTAATCTCATCAAGCTTTTCTAAAACCTCAAAGGTCTTTTTATTAGCCGGAAAATCCAAAGCTAACGTATAGCCCCTCATTGGAAAGGAATATGGAAAGTCTTGCGGACCGAATAATTTCAGCACAGCTAAAAACGAGGCTACTCCTTGATCTGATATAACTTCTAGCAACTCCCTAATACCTTCATATGAATGTTCCAATGGTAATACACATTGAAATTGGATAAACCCATTTTTACCATAAAGCCTGTTCCAGTCCGTTATTCGATCAAGTGGATAAAAAAACTTTTCCCACTCAACTAAACCTGACATTTTTCCAAAACTATTCTTTTTATAATAAAGCCAATTGAAGACCTTAACAAAATGTCTATTAAGTATCAAAGCAGGTAAATCAAACCCAATCTTTAACCGTTTTGTATGTCTGAAACAGGAAGGATGGAGTTTTTCTGATTCACCTAGTTCTGAAATTTTTGCATGTTCCCCTCGGAAAAGTAAAGATCGTCCAAGTTTTGAACCTCTTGATAAGGAATCAATCCATGCGACTGTGTAAGTCCAATCAAATGAGGTCTCGAACGCATCCATGGTCTCTTTTAGATCGCGAGCCACAACTGTCTCTTGTTTGATCCATCCACTTTCAACCCTTTGTAAATAAAACGCTACCCGCACAATTACTCCAGTCAATCCCATTCCACCGATAGTACTTTTGAATAATTCTGGGTTCTCACTCGCACTACATCTTTTTATCGTACCGTCGGCGACTACGATGTCTAACCAACAGATAAAGTTACCGAATGTTCCGGCGCGGTGATGATTCTTACCGTGAACGTCAGCGGCGACCATGCCACCTATGGTCACAAACTTCGTTCCCGGTGATACTGGGGGGAACCATCCTAGTGGTAGAAACGTCTTTAGAACAGTTTCTAATCTAACCCCTGATTCTAATACCAAAAGCCCACTTCTTGAATCAAATTCGAGTAGGCAGTTAAACCGTTCCATCGATAATGTAAGACTTACGTTAAGAGAACTATCTCCATATGACCGGCCATTTCCCCGCGCTATAACAGCTCCTTGAGATAGAAATTCACTAATTTCTATCTCATTATTGGGCGACTCCACTCTGCAATCTTTAGAAGGATATCTCCCCCATCCCTCTAGTTTCATTGTATTTTCCGATCAAACACAAAAACACGATCAAGGTGATATTTTATAAAATAACCAACACTTAAACCTAAAACGGCACCGATTTCCCGCATAAAATCAGAATGCCAAATCCACCAAAATAAAGTTTCACTTGCCCAAAAAATTAATGTAGTGCTCACGCCCATAGCGCTGTAGAGAGCAAATTTTTTACTATTATCGGTTATGCCTACCGTCAAATCTCCAAAAATCCATCTTTTATCTAGGATATATTTGATGATCAAACCGATGAGAGTTCCCATCCCAATGGCAAATATTAAACCTAGCTCTTCGAATACACTCAATGAAATGCGCTGAGCGCCCAAGTTCCCCAAGGTAGCAATTAGAGCAAAGGAAATGTACAAAACAATCAGTTTTTTATGGTTCATATAATACTGCCTAAAACGCCACAGATTACAATGATAACACCACAGAATACACTAACCTTATCTTTTGTTGCAAAAATTACAGGATCATCATGCATATCTCCTCTATGTGCCAACAAGACTAGACGAATAATCCAATAAAGCAGGATCGGGCATGCCCCCCATAGAAACCACGGTGACGAATACAGGCTGATTACAGCAGGACTGTTTATATAAAGGGCAAATACCAATACCGAAATGCAACCTGATGATAAAGCAATCATTACGATAATTAATAAATCATCGACCTTATAGTCTCTTCCGACCGAACCTAATTGTCCTAAACTCAGATTCGACACAAGTTCAGTCTGTCTCTTAATAGCTGCTAGAGCAAGAAACAAAAATAGACAAAATGCTACTATCCATGGAGACAGAATCAAGCCAGTAGCGGCGGCCCCGGCAACCACCCTAAGTGTATAAAGGCCTGTTAAGGTAAATATGTCGACGAGTACTCTTCGTTTGAGAAAAAATGAGTAGAGTAACGTTATGATATAATAAGCGACAAGGATCAAAGCAAACTTCAATGGCAAATAGCTGGCGACAATTGCCCCTAAAACTATTAGGAGGGGCATCGTCAATAGGCCAAATTTTATTGGGACCTCACCCGAAGCAAAAGGCCTAATCCTCTTTCTTGGGTGTTGCCGATCTGCTGCTAAATCTAAAAGATCATTTAAAATATAAACGCTGGAAGCAATCAAATTAAACGCAATAAATCCAATAAACCCAGCGAACCAATCTTCAAGCTCAATACTATGAGCCGCTATCAAGGGGGCAAACACAAGTAAATTTTTTAGCCACTGATGTGGTCGTAAAATTTTAACATATGATATTTTTGAGTTTAATGGCTCATCAATGCATTCATGATAGGAAAAAATATTAGATACCTTTTCTATGACTCTCTTTGATGCACCTGCAATCAAAACTTTATCTGCTTCTTTCCAAACTGGAATGTCGGCAATTGAGTCTCCGATATAATCAAACCCATTTACTCCGTACCTATCCACTAAAAACTTCGCTTTATTTACTCCTTTTAAATTAATTTTATCATCAGAGCCAAAAGCTTCATCGAAACATTCTAAAAACTCGGCAATCTTACTAACTAGATGCTCATTCGACGCAGAGATTAAAACTGTATGGGCACCATTATTCCGTCCTTGTTCGATAAAATCGATAACAGATCGCCTAAACGGCAACAAAGCTGGATCAAACTCAAACCCATCCGCAAGACGGGCTTTTAAATTTGCCTTACCAGAAAAAAGCCACTTGATAATTTGGAATAAATAAAAAAAGCTCATGGAGAGCTTATAGCAAACGGATTCAAATAACAAATCCGATCTTAGTAAGGTACCATCAAGATCGACTGCGAGCACCTTTTTCTTGTCTTGCATCAGAATAATCCACCGGGCAAACAATGACGTCTTTAACTTTTAACTTTATGTGTGAGAGTTAGAAACTTTTATTTTTACAACTCTAATTCAAGACCTTTTTATGAATTCGAGATAATAGCTTTTTTATTGTAAATTACTTACTAAGGTGAAACCACTAATCTATATCGAAATTTAACATCTTGAGTACTAAGCTTGCTCAATATTTTATTAAACCAAGACTATTATTTTATCGCCAAATCTCAGAGGATTCAAAATTGCCGTTATCGGATAATATTAAAGGAGCATTTATAATGAGCGCAAGCATGCTTGCTTTCGTTTTCAATGACGGTTTGATGAAAATCCTATTTATAGATTGGTCTATTTATCAAGCCATTTTCCTTAGAGGCATACTTACCATACCGATAATGCTATTCTTTGCGTGGAAAGCGGGCCACCTCTTCATCAATCTATCTTCTTCAGACTGGAAACTTATCCTAGTTAGAAGCGTTGCTGAAGTAGGCGCGGCCGTCTTCTTCTTATCCGCGTTAGCCCATATGCCACTAGCTAATGTAACTGCCATTTTACAGGTTTTACCCCTTGCTGTTACTTTAGGTGCCGCAATGTTTTTGAACGAGAATGTCACTTGGAGACGTTGGTTGGCAATTTTTATTGGTTTTGTTGGCGTAATAATAATTGTACGACCAGGCTTGGAGGGTTTTTCAATATATTCAATATCCGCTCTGGGTGCCGTTGTGTGTGTAACAATACGAGATTTAACAACAAGTCGACTTTCACCAAAATCTCCGTCAATATTCGTTGCGTTGATAAGTGGCATAGCAATGACACTTTTAGGTGCTTTTATGTTGCCTACAGTTCAGTGGGCAACTGTTAACAGTTCTCATTGTTCAATTTTAATAATCACAGCAATAGCAATCATTTTTGGTCTTTTATTTAGTGTTATGGCCATGCGTTACGGAGACGCCAGTTTCGTAGCGCCTTTTCGATACACAGCTATGGTCTGGGCAATTTTTATCGGCGTTTTATTATTCGATGACTGGCCAGACCAGCTCACTCTATTAGGAACGATAATAATAGTCGCAAGTGGAATATATTCTTTTCACAGAGAGCGATTGAAAAGAAAACTTTAATGGATGCGCATGGAAAAGGGCCATTTTTATTTTGAAATAGATCGTAAGTCTTAGCAACATAATAATTTTGTAATTTCAGACTACTCTTAACTGGAAAAACGTTTGGTTTTTGATAAATTAATGGCAACGTAATTAGAAGCTTTGGATGCGTAAAATGACTGATCACGGCGGAACCAAGAATAAGAAAAATGGTCGATTAAATAAAACTTATGATGCCATAGTGATAGGAGCGGGTATGTCTGGTCTCTACCAACTCTATAAATTACGCTGTTTAGGATTTAGCGTATTGGTAATAGAGGCAGGATCCGGGGTAGGTGGAACTTGGTATTGGAATCGCTATCCTGGAGCGCGGTTTGACTCGGAAAGCTACTCTTATGGCTATTCATTTTCGAAGGAATTACTAGAGGAATGGGATTGGAAGGAACACTTTTCCGGTCAACCAGAAGTAGAAAAATATTGTAATTATGTTGCTGACAAGTTTGATCTCAAAAAAGATATCTGTTTTTCATCAAGGGTGTCATTTGCTCATTATGAAAAGTCAAATAACTCTTGGTCAGTGGGTACTGACACAGGAGAACAATTTTCTGCACAATTTCTCATAACAGCAATTGGATTACTTTCAACTCCCACTATGCCTAAATTTGATGGAATTCACGATTTCCAGGGAGCTTGGTGTCACACGGGGTTATGGCCAAAAGAGGGCATTGATTATCATAACAAAAGAGTTGCTGTAATCGGAACAGGTGCCAGTGGCGTTCAAGCGATTCAGGATATTTCGAAAACAGCTAAAAGTTTAACAGTGTTTCAAAGACGTCCTAATTGGTGTACCCCTCTTCATAATGGTCCTATTTCAAAAAAAGAAATGGATAAAATTAAAGCTGGCTATCCAGAGCTTTTTGATCACTGTAAAAAAACAGCAGCCTGTTTTATACACACAATTGATCCTAGAGGAACGTTTGAAGTTTCCCAGGAGGAACGTTTAGCTTTCTATGAGAGCTTATACGCGGGACAAGGATTTGGCATTTGGCAAGGTAATTTCCGCGACATGCTGACAGACGAAGGCGCAAATAAACTGATGTCGGATTTTGTTGCAAAAAAAATCCGAGAAAGAGTAAATGATCCCG
>JBMYRX010000060.1:0-10922 GCA_049602715.1 Paracoccaceae bacterium
TTTGAAAAAATTTCTTTTTTAATCTCAATATTCTCAAAAACAGCTTCAATTATCAAATCACAGATTGCTAATTCTTCTAATCCAGTAGAACCCTCAATAAGATTCATTCTGCTTTCAACTTCACTTTGAGGAAATCTACCTTTGTCAGCGCTTCGTTGATAATTTTCTCTAATTCGGCTTAGACCTTCTTTCAGCTTTATTTCATCAACTTCGACAATTTTCACTCGAATACCAACATTAGCAAAGTTCATAGCTATTCCGCCGCCCATGGTTCCAGCACCAATAATCCCAACCACTTGAATTTTAAGCGTATCACTCGTTTCATGTATATTTGGTGTCTTCAGCGATTCCGTCAAAGCATCCGAAATATATTTCTCAATCGCGCTAGATTGATTTTGAACCATTATTCTCTCCATTAGTAATTTGTAAAACATATTAAACCTAAAGGACGAATATATTGAAAATCAAAGAAAAGTCTACTCTCACCAAGGTAAACATTTGGATGTAGACGTATTCGATGCAAGCGATATTAAATCTGCTATTGAGGAGTTAAAATTAGTAAGTAGAAAATTTGAAGCCTTACAAAAAAAGCCCTGACGAAGGCTAAGATAAAAACTTAACAATAGCATTCTTGATTTCAGAGGCGATACTAGTAACTTCTTTAGTCTGATCTTTGGATTTTAATTTGATCTGTTCCAATGTGATTTTCCGTTTAGCTAGGACATCAGAAATCATATCAGAGACTTTAGGGTTTTTTATAAAGATGTCTCTAATTACACTTTTTTGAACGCTTAATGTAACTGTAGGACTTTCTGCAATAACATCCGCAGTTCTAGGCTCGCCAGTCATTAAAGACATTTCTCCAAAAAAATCTCCTACACCAAGTTTGGATACAGTATGTCGAGCACCAGAATCTTGTTCAACCTGAACACTGACGACCCCATCAGCAATAATAAAGAGACTATCACCAGGATCCGATTGCTTTATTATAACATCACCACTGTTAAAATGCACTCTACTGCAGTTTTGCGAAATGAAATCCAGCTCTTCATCGTTCATTGACATGAAAATAGGAACCTTTTGAAGAAGCACTTTATTTTTAATTGCTTCGTTATACGGGTTAAACTCACCATAAAACTCTGCCTCAAAATGTTCTGGAATTCGATTATTTGATGCCAGCGCATGAAATCCAGCATCCTCCTCAAGAATAGTGGATAGTCTGCCGGCACTCATACTGATCCCAGCATGTTGAAGCGTCTTATGTATCTCAAGCATCACTACATTCTGTTGGGAGTTTTTTAGCATTCGATCCAGACAATCGAATGCTATTGCAAATTTTAAACCATATTCATCTACATCTACAAACTTTACCCATTGTAAATCAAGGTGATCACGTCCATCAACAGGTTTAACTTTCTTCAAGGCGTTTGATATCAATTGGCTTATATGTTGTGGATCATGCCTGGGGTGAAAAGAAAAAGTATTAAAAATATGAAAACCTTCACTCATTCTTTCCTTATCATTTCTACTCCAATTTGTAATAACTGAACTCGCAACAACCTCATTTGGAATCGTAATCTCTGTATTTTCAAAGGTTCGAAGTCGTGTGGACCGCCATGTTACATCTGTTACAACCCCTATTTTATCATCTATTGTAACCCATTCATTGGGTGAAAAGGGCCGTTCTATATTAACGAAAACACCTGACAACATATTGCTTAGATTGGCCTGTATCGCTAAACCGATAACCGCGGCTAAAACTCCAGAAGTAGCAAGAATACTTGTTAATTGGAATCCAAAAACGGATGACAGAACAAGTAATGTTGGAATTCCAAATAGTAAAACTTGGACTACTAAAGAGATTATTTCTGGGACATAAATTTCACCTCCTACTTTTGGACGATCTAAAATTTCATACTTGTATGCCATCATAAAATTAATTGGTAAAATATAATAGTACGTCAAATCTAATGCCTTAGTTAACCACGTGCTGTTACCCTCCGATAACAAACTCCTTTTAGTCAAAAGACCTAATACGTCATAAATATAATCTAGCGTTAAATAGGCAATTATTGGTAATATCAGTACTAAGAATAATAGTCGAAAATAACGGGTGCTATTTCTTAAGCGCAAAACAACTAGCAAACCCAAGAGAGAACAAGCCACTTGAGCCGTCGACCAACTTATATTCCATCCTAATAATGTTATTTCGACAAATGAACTAAATAACCCTATTGTCAAAATCATTAGAAGATAAACTTTGGAAAAGCCGTAAAAAGTATTAATCTTCATGTTAATGTAAACTCCAACGGTTTGTTTAATAAACTCTTATCTGAAAATAATAATTTTTAAACCCTTATATAGGGTATTTCTCAAATTGAATAAGTACTGAAAACCAAATCCGCTTTACTATATTTTTAATTAATAACACTCTATTTTACTTTTATTTTCTGTGTTCATGACTTAAAGTAATATGGATCAGGGAGAAGAAATATGCAAAATTTTTTAGAAGATATGATAGAGAAATCTATTTTTGCCAGTAGATGGTTGCTTGCGCCGGTTTATTTGGTGTTATCGATTTCACTGGCATTTGTTGCAATTAAAGTAATCCAAGAATTCATCCATATACTTCCCCATGTCATTGATACAAATCTAAAGGGTATGATGCTTTTCTTATTGCATATTGTTGATCTAGCGTTGGTCGGCAATCTAATTTTGATGATCATTTTTGCAGGTTATGAAAATTTTGTGTCAAAAATTTCTATCGCTGAGCACAGTGAAGACAAACCAGGGTGGATGGGAAAAGTTGATTTTAGTGAGTTAAAATTAAAATTGATAGCTTCAATTGTTGCTATATCTGGTATTAATCTATTAGAAGCTTTTATGGATATCGACTATATATTGAAAGACGGTGGTCAGGATAAACTGTACTGGATGATTTTAATACATGTTGTTTTCATAGGTTCAGGAGTTTTTCTAGCCGTTATGGATTTTGTAGCTTCGAAATCTCACCACGAGTAAAGATACCGCGATTGATCCAATTTTTACAAAAAAATTTATCTCAAATGTTAAATTATAAAATATATGAGCACGACTTCACTTAATCCAGATGTGATGCCTATAGCCTTAATACAATCACAAAATTTGCCGTAAAAGCCTGAAGATTAAGAAATGGTATTAAGGAAATCTAAATAATCTTTTTCAACAGAGTGGGAGGCTGACTTTAAAAGCTCTATTCCCTTATCTCTATTAGCTAAAGCAGAGTGTGATCCTACTCTTCCATCAGGAAATGCGTTTCTATGCTCAGTTGCAGATCCATGTTTATCGCCAGCATGAGCTTTTATGAAATCTAGAGAAATTTTTTCTGGTGGTTTTTCAGCCAAAGATGATTTCACCACTCGATTATTGACTTGTGTAATCGCTATTTCAGACGGTGTTGCATGCATCCCTTCCCAGTCATCAAAATATTTCTTTCTCAATTTGTTCACACCTCGAAAATCCCACCAACTTTTGACTCTTATATTTGCTAACTCCACGTAACTAGTTGCTTTTTTTAGTGGCTCTAGATTTGCACCGTGGCCATTCAAAACGTAAATATGACGAAAACCATGTCTTTCTAAAGACTTAAAAACTTCAGCACACAAACTTTCAAACAGTTTTTTGGGAACAGACAAAGTCCCAGGGAACCCCATATTAAATTCCGCTGGGGTAAACCACATTGGAGGGGTAATTAGGCAATTAATTCTCTTACCTACGGACAAAGCAATTTCGTCAACACAGATTGTATCAGTACCAATAAGACCCATTGGTCCATGTTGTTCTATAGAACCGGTAGGTACTATGATGCCGTCTGACTTTGTCAAATAATCTTCAATCTCTAACCATGTTGAATTTATTAGTCTCATTATATCATCAAACTCTTAAGCCTATTAATTAACTCTTCTATTATATTTAAAATACAGAGTTATAATATAAAAAAAGCCCCATTGGGGCTTTTAAAATTATTTTGTTTTTTCTATAATTTATAGACCATACTTAGCCGCTGTGGCAGCAAAAAAGCCTCCAGCTTCTTTAATTTTAATCCAACTATTCACAAAGTTAATCCAAACCTGATCTGATTGGGGTAAAAGCATAGCCAATGGCACTGGTGATCTGGGAGCTTCCACTGGAATCTCACGTAATTGGGGGTATTTCACCAATAAAGTTCCACCTTCAATATTTGATGTAACAAACACATCAGATCTTCCGACTAGGACTTCCTGATAACCACGAGCTGGAGCAGCCACTTTTTTAATTTCAGCATTTGTAAACCAGTTATCCACCTGAGTTTCAAAAGACGTACCTAACGTGGTTGCAACTTTTACATCAGATTTATTGATGGAGTCCCAACCATTGAAACGATCGATTTTATCATTAGTGGTATAGGCTTTAGTTACAACAGCTGTATAAGGATCAGAAAAGCCTGAAGCCTTCATTCGGCTAGCTTTTATACTAGCAGATCCAGTAACGTGATACTTATCGGCAGTTATTCCATTAACCAAAGTTGCCCAAGTTGTAGCCACAAACTCTATCTCAACATCTAAATCTTTTGCTAATTCCTTCAAGATATCTATATCATAGCCTTCATAACTATTTGTTGCTGTATCTCTTTTACTAAAAGGATAAAAGTCGCCAGTCGTACCGGCTTTTAGTACTCCTGAACTAAGGATTTGATTTAAAACTGATTCAGCGTGTCCAGGAACACTTATCATTACAAATGTTGCTAACGCTAATAAGTATGTTTTTAGTAATTTCATTATGTTTTTCCCTCCATTTAATACTTCATAATAGGCTTAAGATTATAAATTTACAATTCTTTTGATTATTATAGACATTATTATGTACACACATAACAAATTGTGATTGAATATCAAGCTAAGTATTATCAAACCATTAGGAATAAATTGTGAGTTCAGTAATGCCAGATAACAGTTTCGCTGTGGAGTTTATTAACGTTAACAAATGGTTTGATAACTTCCATGTCCTCAAAGATATAAATCTTCAAATCCCCGTGGGAGAGAAAATAGTCATTTGTGGACCATCTGGGTCAGGTAAGTCAACGTTGGTCCGGTGTATAAATAGTCTCGAAAATCATGAAAAAGGGACCATCTCAGTGCATGGGCAAGAGGTAGGAACAAAAGCTAAAAAGAGAAAGCACGCGAGTTCTGATGTTGGAATGGTTTTCCAACAGTTCAATTTATTTCCTCACCTTACGGTCAAAGAAAATCTAGTGTTGGGCCCAATGAAAGCTCGAGGCCTAACCCGAAAAGATGCGGAGGCCCGTGCTATGAAATTGCTTGAACGCGTAAAAATTCCTGAGCAGGTTAATAAATACCCAAGTCAGCTTTCAGGAGGGCAACAACAACGTGTTGCGATTGCTAGGTCTCTCTGTATGGAACCAAATATTATGTTGTTTGATGAGCCAACCTCTGCGTTAGATCCAGAAATGATAGCCGAGGTTCTAGATGTAATCATAGATCTGGCTAAAGAAGGAATTACGATGATTGTGGTTACCCATGAAATGGGGTTTGCAAAAAAAGCGGCTGACAAAATGATATTCATGGATGAAGGAAGAATTGTTGAAACGGGAGCCCCTAAAGAGTTTTTTAAGAAACCCAAAACGGATAGGTGCAAACTATTTCTTAACCAAATATTACAACATTAAAAAAGGTTTATTCGTGCGAAACAGAACCATATTGGCAATACTTTTAGGAACTTTAGTTGTGGGTTGCTCATCCAGCGATACAACAGAAGTTTTATGGGGTTGGTATGTAATTGATCCAAGGACACAACAAGGATGGAACAATATTATATTTTTAGTCAATGGATTTTCCGCTACCATTCGACTTTCTGTTGTAGCTGCAGTCTTATCAATGATAATTGGGTTGATAGTTGTCCTACCGGGTTTATCAGATAATCGGTGGGTTCGATTACCAAGTAGAGTTTATGTAGAGTTCATCCGTTCTGTACCTCTGTTACCAATGCTTTTATGGGTTTTTTATGGCTTCCCCTTCTTATTAAAATCAATGGGAATTGATATACCGATAGAGCCATTTTGGGGAGCTGTCATAACTTTATGTATTTCTGATAGTGCTTTCACTTCTGAAATTTACAGAGCAGGAATCCAATCGATAGAAAAAGGACAAACCGAAGCCGCAAAAACAGTTGGGCTAAATTATTATCAGACAATGTTATACGTTGTATTGCCGCAAGCATTAAGAAGAATTTTACCTGCGCTAGCAAACCAATTTATTTATATAGTGAAAATGTCTGCTTTCGCCTATGTGATAGGAATGCAAGAGCTCACAAAACGTGCCTTTGAACTTAACTCAAACGAATATAGAGCTTTGGAGATATATACCTTTTTGATATTTGAATATTTGGTATTAGTTTTGGTTATTAGTTTTTTTGTACGTTGGTTAGAGAGAAGAATGGGATCAGACCAAAGATCTTAGATGTAAAAACAATCTTATATTAGGAAATTCTTTATTGAACTATGATAAAAGAGTTTTAGTTTATATTGATTTTTAAAAAGGAACTGCGATGTATTGGCAAAATTTACTTAACGAAACCATGGAACGCTTTAATACCCTATCAAAAGAGACGCCTGATACCTTTAAAGGATTTTCTTTAATGGGGCAGGCAGCAAAAACAGATGGGCATTTAGACGAAAAGACAAAGGAGTTTATTGCTCTAGGGATTGCTATATCGACTAAATGCGAAAGCTGTATTGGTTTTCACACAAAATCCCTTGTACGATTAAGAGCAACTCGGGAAGAAGTAACCGAAGCGCTCGCCATGGTTTCATATATGGGCGGTGGTCCAGGTATAAGTTATAGTGCAAAAGCGTTAGAAGCTTTTGATGAATTCTCAAAATAGTATATAGTTTAAAAATAACTAAAATTTTAGAAAGATTTAAAGGATTTTTTAATGTCAGCTTGGATTAAAATGGTCTCTGATGAAGATGCCACTCCCGAACAAAAAGAAGTATTGGACCTAGCTCGAACCCCTCACGGTACAGTTGACAATGTAATGCGTGTACACTCGTTACGCCCAAATACTATGAAAGGGCATGTCATACTATATCGAGCTGCCCTCCACGACGATGCTAATACAATTCCAATGTGGTTTCAGGAAACTGTTAGTAGCTATGTTTCAATATTAAATAGCTGTGAATATTCCTTGGCGAACCATTGGAAAAATGCCGTTCACTTGATGGAAGATGATCGTAACTCAAATAAAATTGAAGTAGCCTTAAAAAATAGAAAACCTCATGAAGCCTTCTTTGGAGCAGAACTAGCAATGCTTCAATACGCAGAAAAGCTTACACTATATCCGTCTGATATGATCGAGGAAGATGTCTTAAACCTCAGGAAAGAAAATGTCGATGATGGCCAGATATTAGAATTAAATCAAATCGTAGGTTATTTTAACTACGTTAATAGATTACTTAACGGTTTAGGCGTAACCACAAGTGGAGACACTGTAGGTTTTTATAAAGAAGATTAACTATACTTGACTATTGTCACAACAACAGCAGCACCCATACGACCTGCACCTACTAATAGAATAGTGTCCTAATCTGCCCTAAAGTACGCCCTTGTTCAATGCATGTAGATGCTTCATCAAAGGAGCGTCCTTATACCGCTCCAATGAGAATTCACGCGCATATTCTGGCAACTCTACCCCTGCAACCCATGCGGCGCACAGCTCGCCTCCAGCACATGCGGCCATGGTTCCAAATCCTGACAAAGCACAATTCATAAATGCCCCTTCATGGCCCATCGGGCCAATCAAAGGCCAGTTTTCATCCGTCATTGTATACCAACCGCCATAATGATGCATATTACGTGGCAATTGGCCATAATAAGCCTTAAGGGATGGATTTAAACGGGCTGCGCCGCGTAAAACAATTTCTGGGAATTGGTCATTCAACGTTGGTTGCCAAGTTGCCGCCTCGGATACTTCATTGTAAGCCCAGCCAAGCTTTAACCACGTCCCATTGTCGCCCCCATCTGGACGGCAATGAATAGCTCCAGGCATCTTTTCACCGAGCCAGCTATATTCAGGTTCTTCGAGTAACATTTCGCGTTCTTCGTCAGTCCAGTCGATTAATTGATCGTCAAGATCAATTGAAAACGGCATGTCACGGCGGATTGTATTGGCTTTATCTTCAAACGCGATCTTTTGCTGGAACAAATTGTAAATGGGTAAATCTACATCCAGCATTTGGGCTATTTTATCGGCGAAGGGGCCTGCAGCATTGATGATGTTTTCTGCCTTAACGGTCATGGTGCCATCAAGTGTAGAAATGCTTATTTCGTAATGGTCTGCAAGTTTTATGTCTTTCACAGTACCTGTCAGGCGTTTTCCACCCAGTTCACGATACCCTTCCAGCATATGCATTCCAAGTTGCTGGCCACTGATATCGCCGCCTCTACGTATATGTGTTACCATCTCAATGTCTTGATCATATGAGGGGAAGGTTTTACGGATCAACTCTTGGTTTTGCAGTATGTCCACACCGATCGGGGCGGTTTCCCAAACAGAGTTCAAAGGGGGTTCGTAGCTTACTGACTGCTCTTGGTTATGGAAGCGTAGTAAACTTGAAGCACTATCGCCGAGCCCCGCATGAAGCTGCTCTAACATTTCGTCAATATTGCTACTGCGGGTCGACAGTGCATAACCACGCCGGTTCATGTTGATGCGATTGCCGGTGTCCCGTGCCACATCTTCCAGCAGGTCAATACTTCGGTTGGTAAAAGCGACCATTGATGGATGCGGCCACCAGTTACGGTAGTTTTCACCGGATTGTGCGGATGTAAACGCCATGGGTTGTCCCGCATCAATCAAAATGACATTTGTAATGCCGTGTTGTTTGGCCAGATAATAAGCAGTTGCAATGCCAGTAATCCCGGAACCGATGATAGCTACATCTGTAGATTGGTTAAACAAAGATAAATCCTTCGTCTGTGGTATAAGCCCACCTCAATTGGATGAGTTTCATCTTGAATTTGAACGAGTACCCACAGCCCATAAATTAATCGAATAAAAAGATCAAAAGAGTCTGTTCATATTAATCTATCGTACCCAAATCAAAAGTTTCATCAGGAAAATACTTTTTTAGTCGTACATCCGCACTTCTAGCATGACCTTCCATTCCCTCTAGCCGTGAGATTCTAGCGGTTGCCTCGGCAATACTCTTAGCTCCTTGTCTAGAAGATCGCTGCCATGTGACAATTTTTAAGAACTTATGAACAGACAACCCTCCAGTATATTTTGCGGCACCAGATGTTGGTAGAACATGATTGGTACCAGATGCCTTGTCTCCATAAGCCACAGTCGTCTCTTCTCCCAAAAATAAGGAACCATAACATTCTAGCCTCGATAGCCACCAGTCAAGATCTTCAGCCTGAACAGTCAAATGTTCGGGGGCATAATTGTCCGATATTGAGACCATTTCTTCTCTATTAGCGCATAAAATTATCTCCGCGTAATCTCTCCAGGCAGCTAAGGCACTTTCTCGGTTTATTGTAGGGAGTTGAGCAATTAACTGCGGTACTCGAGCTAATACGTTCTTTGCCAAATTTTCACTATCTGTAATCAACCAAACCGGAGAATTATAACCATGTTCAGCCTGTCCAACTAAATCTACCGCAACTATTTCGGGATCAGCCGATTTATCTGCTAATATGAGGCTATCCGTTGGCCCGGCAAACATATCTATACCCACCCGTCCGTATAGAATACGCTTTGCTTCAGCTACAAACTGGTTGCCCGGTCCTACTATAATATCTGCATTGGGTTGATCAAAGAGACCAAACGCCATGGATGCAACACCTTGTGCACCGCCTAATGCATATATTCTATCCGCACCACATAAATTTGCCGTGTAAATAATTCCAGGTGAAATTCCAATATCTGGACTAGGAGGCGAACACACAGAGATACTCTTCACACCAGCAACCTTCGCTGTTGTTACTGTCATGATTGCGGAGGCAACATGACTGTAACGACCGCCGGGTACGTAACACCCTGCACAGTTTATTGGAATAGATTTTTGCCCAACTTTAAACCCCGGTTGAACTTCAAATTCAAGATCATGCAAACTTTTCATTTGTTGTTCAGCAAAACGACTTACATTATCGTACGCAAAGTTAATATCATCTTTCAACTTTTGCGGTACCAAAGCGCACGCCGTCTCTATCTCTGCTGATGTCAACTGAATGTTACCATTATATTTATCAAACTTACTAGCATACTCTAGGACTGCAGTTTCTCGACGCTCTTCTATATCATCCAAAATTGCTTGAACGCGTGTTCTGACATCGGATATTTCTGTATCAGACTTTTTTATCGATTTCTTTAGGTAGCGTAAAGCCATTTTGAGATCCTATTTATACATTTACAATAATAAAGCTTTTAAACTGTCTTTAGCATATAAGCTATTTTTATAACCCCTAGAACCAATAAATTTCAAAAAACGTAATGTTTATTTATAAATTAGCATATGCCTCGAAGTAATTAATAATTTCTGCTGGCTCTCTTTCTCTGGCCGTACGCCAATGTCGACTTTCATCTAAGTTCAAAAGATTTAGCTCATCATCAAAAATCAATACCAAAGGTAATCCCTGTTGGGTACTGTCACCTAAATATTGCATTAGATGCATGTTTTTATCATAATCCCCCACATCAATTCTTAATATCCCCAAAGATTCTTTTATAAGTTTTGTCATAATCGGCATATCCAAAATATCATCAAAAACCTTAACATCAGGGCACCAATTAGCTCCAAATATTATAACGGTTTTTTTTCCTTCTTTCTGGTTGGTCTTCATAAAGTTATCAATATCGACTTCTTTAAGCTGTGTACTGAAAACTTC
>JBMYRX010000061.1:0-10760 GCA_049602715.1 Paracoccaceae bacterium
TAGTAACTGAATAGTACCTAAAATATTTTGTGTGTAATAAGCTAATCCATCATTAATTGGGTTAAAAGGCGTTTTTAAGCCAGCAACGTGAATAACTAGATCTGGACGCACTACTTCAAATTCCTTTTTTAGGGCTTCAAAATTTGTGATATCAATATTTGAGAATCGAAAATCTTTTTTTGTCAATTCTTTGACACAAGTTAGTCCGCCGGGTTTACTGTTACTGAAATTATCAATAATTGATACACTGTAGTTGGCTGATAAAAATTCAACTACAGTATGAGTACCAATGTACCCAGCTCCACCGGTTATCAAAACTCTCAATTAAACAAACCCTCATATTTTCCTTTAGACCTAACATTAAATGGCTTAAATTCAACCTTTTATCTATTAAAACTACCTAATAGAAAGTTCCCTTTATATGGAATGTTGAAGCTAATTTACGCTATTTACACTTAGCTTAAGCTATTTATTTGTTTAATACTGAGTAATTTGTGAAACCATCAAATAAAAAGTAGTGATTGATTTCTTTTTCTAGTAATATTCAGAAATCAATAGGAGAGTATTCTAATGGTGCTGTGAGGGAGGATCGAACTCCCAACCTCACCCTTACCAAGGGTGTGCTCTACCACTGAGCTACCACAGCAAATAAAAATAACTGACGGGTTGGATGCGATCAAAATTCTTTTTACGCAAGGATAATCTAGACGCAATGGTAAGCCTGCTGTAAGTACTTATTATGAGTAACTTAAATGAAATAAACAAGAATAGTGAATTATCTATATCTGAAAAAAATAAGAAAGAGCGTTTGAAAAAGGCGTCAAAAGAAAAATTATTTTTCCGTCTTTTAAAAATTATACAAAAACAGGGAACGACCACGCAATAGTCAGAATTTTTTCTGCTGATAGATTTTATGATGGATCGATATTCATTAAAAATCTTAAATATAGAGAGTACTAAAAACTATTAGATTATTAAGAGTTATTGAAATCAGTTACGTTTTTATAAATGAAAAATAATCAATTTAAATTTCTGTTAGTTTACGGGAATACCTACTATTTTTTTGAGACTATTTTTTATTTTTGATGATGAAATTTAGAAATACACCTAATAAAAGTGTAATAGGTTAGAAATGTTACTTTACATGATATAAAGTAAGAATCGTATTCTAAAAACTTGAATTGGAGGAAAAAATGCGACTTTTAAAAGCCATATCTTTGGTATCGGCAGCTATAATAATGATTGGTACTGTTCAGGCAAAAGACCTTATAGCCCCAACTAATCAGCTTACTATTTTACATATTAATGACCATCATTCCCATCTAAGAGCCGATGGAAGAATGTCGCTGAATATCGGTGGAGAAAAAACACGTGTTCGGTCGGGTGGATTTCCAGCTATTGTTAGTACTTTTGATAAGCTCTCAGTCGGTAAGAGTAATATTCTAAAACTTCATGCGGGTGATGCCATAACGGGAGATTTATACTACACTTTATTTAGAGGCGAAGCAGATGCTGCATTAATGAATGAGGTCTGTTTTGATGCTTTTGCGCTCGGGAACCATGAATTTGATGATGGTGATGCGGGTTTAGTAAATTTTCTTGATTATTTAAATAAGGGAGAGTGTCAAACATCTGTATTAGGTGCAAACGTAGTCCCAAAAATTGGAGTTTCACCATTAGCCAAGATGTCAGCTACAGATTATATTCAGCCTTACACTGTCATAAATCGAAGGTTCGGGATGAAAATAGGAATAATCGGTATTGATATTGCTAATAAAACAAAAAATTCATCTAGTCCTGATGAGAGTACTTTATTTTTGGATGAAACTGAAACAGCACAAAAATATATTGATGAATTAACTTCAAAAGGTATCAATCACATCATACTGCTCACACATTATCAGTATGAAAACGATCTAAGACTAGCTCAAAAATTGCGAGGAGTAGACATTATTATTGGTGGGGACTCACACACCTTGTTAGGTGATTTCGCAGGATTAGGTCTAAACAGTTCGGGTCCGTATCCAACAGTGGTAGAAAATGCTGACGGGCAGACAGTTTGTGTTGCACAAGCATGGCAATATAGTCAAATAGTAGGAGAGTTAAATATAGAGTTTACCAATGACGGCGTTGTAAAAACATGTAGTGGGCTACCTCACATGATGCTTGGTGACAGCTTCAAAAGGAAAAACGCAGATGGTGATCGAGTTGAGTTAGAAGGGGAAGAAAGGCAATCAGTCTTAGACGCCATAATGGCTGATCCAAAGTTACACCTGGTAAAGGGGGATGCTAATGCAGCAGCACTTTTGGGAGGTTTTTCTTCAAAAGTTGATGAGTTGAAAGCAGCTAAAATTGGTAGTGTATCTGAAGACTTATGCCTGGAGCGTATCCCAGGGCAGGGAAAGTCAAAGCTTTGCGATGTATCAAAAACTGCAGTTTATGGATCTGATATATCTAATATAGTTTCTCACGCTTTTCGGGATATGGCACGAACCTCAGATATCGCAATACAAAACGCTGGAGGTGTGAGAGTTGACGTCCCTAGCGGTGATTTTACAATTGGAGACGCCTACACGTTATTACCATTCTCTAATACACTGGTAGAACTTAAAATGAGTGGGACAGAAATTAAAAATGTTCTTGAAGATGCGCTGAACTATGCTTTAAGTCCTGATGGTTCAACTGGCGCGTACCCTTATGCTGCTGGACTTCGTTGGCATGTTGACACCTCAAAGGATAACGGCTCACGTTTTATGAATATTGAGTTTAAGGGTCCTAAAGATACAGCTTGGATAGAACTGGATATGGATAGGATGTATACCGTAGTCACGAATAATTATATCTCGTCTGGTCGGGATGGTTATTTAACTTTTGGCACTATTTCTAAAGAGGGTAGAGTTACAGATACCTATCTTGATTACGCACAAAGTTTTGTAAATTACGTTAGAAAAGTAGGTACAGTAGTTAAACTTGATGAGAGCGATTATTCCACTCAGTCATTTACGAAGTAAAACTCGCCTTTAAAGCGAAGGACTTTAACATTAGATGGGCCGATATTAATTGATCGGCCCTTATTTTTTATTATATGATCTTAAAGATTGGCAAGCTATCTTGGCTAAAGGATTAGCTTTGAATATCCCACTTTACTGTTCAAATCCTGATCTTTTGAGCATACGTCCTGGTAAGAAGTTAATAACAGCACCCGGATTGTTAGCAGAATATTATAGTGAAGGTGGAGGAGAAGTGGTATATTACGGGACCCCCACAAACATATTTTTAAGAATCTACAGACTATTCTTAACTCAAACCGTCTTTTAATGATTGGAGATAGTTTAGGCCATGACATCCTTGGAGGTTATGCAATGGGAGGGGATACATTACTTTTGCTAAGCGGTGTACATGCATCAGATTTTGTAAATGGTGATCATGGTGCTATACTAGAAAAAATAATACAACAGAAAGGATATAGTCGTCCGACGTATATGATGGAGCGACTAAAATAAATAAGAGGTTAAAATATTGAATAAACCAATTTTATTTGTAACGGGTCTTTCTGGAGCTGGTCGATCCGAAGTGATGAAGGCTTTAGAAGATCTCGATTTCTTTTGTATTGATAATCTCCCACTCGAGTTACTTCATGATCTTACGTTACTTCCTAAATATTCTGCCGGAACTCAAGAGCGTTTGGCTTTGTCATTAGATGTAAGGGGAGGCGAATTTTTTTCTAAATTTCTTTCAACAATTGATAAATTAGAAAATACTACTAAACCACATACTATTTTATTTATAGATTGTGCTGATGATGTTTTAATCCGACGTTATTCTGAAACCCGGCGTCGGCATCCCATTCAAGAAAGTGATAGTTTAATCGAGTGCATTGCCAAGGAAAGAACGCTTCTCTCTAAGATTAGAGCTCGGGCTGATTATGTTTTAGATACGTCATCAATGAAGACTAATGAACTTCGTCTCAGAATAGGTAAGCTAATTTTAAATCGGGATATTACCTCGGAACTTTCTGTAAATGTTATGAGTTTCGGATACAAAAATGGTGTACCACTAGACGCAGATTTTATGTTTGACGTGCGGTTCCTTGATAACCCATTTTACAAAATTGAGTTACGAGACAAAACTGGGCTGGATATCGAGGTAGCTGACTATGTATTTTCTCAAAATGAAGCTAGTGATTTTGTTAAAAATATTTCGAATTTGATGATAAAATGGATTGCTTTGCACTCCGCTGCAGGAAAAACGTCCCTTACAATTGCAATCGGTTGTACTGGCGGAAAACACAGATCTGTCACAATTGTAGAAAAGCTGTCCAAACTTTTGTTTAAAAAGTTTAAAGCGGTTACAGTAACACACCGTGATATTGAATAGTCTAAAAAGGGTTTTGATGGCGCTGTGAGAGAGAATTGAACCCTCTACTACTCACTTTATATATCTACAAAACTGTTATTTATAGACCTTTTTTTAAGCTAATTATCTTAGATTTCAGAGATGCATAATCTTTTAGTAACTCATAACAGACAACCACCTCTTTTCTGTCAAGAGAGTAAAAAGCATTTTTTACACCACATTTTTTAAACCGTACAATTAGAGATTGGGGTAATTCAATAGGAAATTGTTCTAAGGTCCATGATAAAACTTCACTTTTTTCGAAATAGTTTTTTATAGAAAGATAATATTTGTCTTCAGGGGTTTCAAAGATCGGGATTAATTTTTTTGTTGTTTTGGGACCACCAACCCAATTCTTCTTTATAAAAGTATTCCAAGAGGTAACCATTTCACCGTAGGCAAAATTACACTTTTCTCTTAGTAAATGATCTATGCGTCTCTTTTTTATGTAAGCGTTGAAATATTCAGGATTACCACTTTTCATAAAACATGTTAAATTATAAAATCTACGTTTCGTAGATGAATGAGTAATTACTTCTTCCTTGTAATCGGTTCCTAGCAAATATTTATAATAATGGACGTCCAAACTTTCGGTAAGTATTTTGTGATACCAATCTGCCCACTCCTTATAAGTCTCCTCTGTATTAAACCTCCCTTTAGTTTGAAGAAGCCCATAGACTATGAAAGAGTCTGCAACATCTTCTTCATTTCCAAACACGGGTATATTATAAATATCTACTAAGTGATGCCCTATTTCGTGATAAATAGTACCTAACGAAGCCCAAACTGAGTAATCCCAGATCTCTTTAGCTTCATCAGCTTTTAACTTTTGAAAACTAAATAGATTAATAATGATTAACAATAAAAACAGGAATCTTTTTCGAGAATTTATTTTCACAATTTAACGCCCTATATCGATAATTCATAGTAACGATACTCTACTTTTTATTACGTAATTAACAAGATCGAAGTCATTATGGTGCTGTGAGAGAGAATTGAACTCTCGACCTCGTCCTTACCAAGGACGCGCTCTACCACTGAGCTACCACAGCCTGATATATAATTATTTTGGTGGATAAAACCAAAATAATTATAAGGCAAGTATAATCTAGACGAGACGATGCTCCTAATATAAAATAAGAAGTTATGAATAACTTGTTTGAAAACAAAGGTAGTAAAACCTCAAAGAGTCTTAAATTAACCAAAGAAGACCGATTAAAGCGAGCTTTAAAAACAAATATGCAACGAAGAAAAAATCAGATTCGCGTTAGATCATCCCAACAAGAGACCTCGCTTGATGATAAAAGTAAATAAACATGGATAAAATTGTAGTAACTGGAAACGGACCGTTGAATGGGAAGATTAAAATTTCTGGTGCGAAGAATGCATGTCTTACTTTAATGCCCACCTCACTCTTATCTGACGAAACCTTGAAGTTAACTAATGTGCCAAAACTGAGTGACATTGTTACGATGTCCGACCTTTTGACGTCATTGGGATGTGAAATAGGTGTGAAGAATCAAGGACGCACGTTAATTATTAAAGCTCGTGAAATCACTAACCATAAAGCTGAATATGATATTGTTAGAAAAATGAGAGCTTCCATTTTGGTGTTAGGCCCCATGCTTGCTCGAGATGGCTATGCGGTAGTATCTCTTCCTGGTGGATGCGCAATTGGAGCTCGTCCAGTTGATTTACATTTGAAAGCATTAGAGGCCTTGGGGGCAACATTTGAATTGAAAGATGGCTATATATTTGGAAAAACTTCCGGTAGGTTAGTAGGGGCCAAATTTGAGTTTCCTTCGGTTTCTGTTGGTGCAACTGAGAATGCATTAATGGCGGCCACGTTGGCTAAAGGTGAAACTGTTTTAGAGAATGCTGCAAAAGAGCCTGAAATTATAGATCTTGCAGAATGTTTAATAAAAATGGGCGCTGACATAACGGGACAAGGTACATCTACAATACGCATCACTGGGGTAAATAAATTAAAATCAGCAGAACATTCAGTGATTGCAGATCGGATAGAACTCGGCACCTATATGCTGGCTCCGGTAATTGCTGGAGGAGAGGTTGAACTAATTGGAGGAACCCGTGCGCTAATAGGTGCTTTTTGTGAAAAGCTAGAGTTGGCTGGGGTTGATATAAGTAATTCTGAGAGCGGTTTAATTATTAGAATGTCGGATAATCGGATCGGAGCATTAAATATTCTTACAGAGCCTTTTCCGGGGTTTCCTACCGACCTGCAGGCACAAATGATGGCAGTTTTGTGTACCGCGGCAGGTGTTTCAGTTTTAGAAGAGAGAATATTTGAAAATAGGTTTATGCACGCACCGGAACTTATAAGAATGGGAGCCAAAATAGATGTTTATGGGGGTGTTGCGAAAGTAACCGGCGTTGATAACCTCAAAGGAGCGCCGGTAATGGCTACAGATCTTAGAGCATCAGTATCTCTTATTCTAGCTGGCTTAGGAGCAAGGGGAGAAACAGTTGTTAGTAGGGTTTATCATCTGGATAGAGGATACGAGGAACTTGAAAAAAAGCTGGTTGGGTGTGGAGCTTTAATTGAAAGAATTTCTGAATGACTAAGGATGCAAAATATGAGGATGGAGCTGATAGTCCGTTAAAGTTGATGGCTGTGGATGTTGAGGATCTCAAAGTAATTGCTACATTAGTTCAAGATTCCGTAATCCCAGTTTCGGAGATTTCTTGGAGGCCAAAACAAAACCGGTTCGCTTTACTTATAAATAGGGCTCGCTGGGAGGATCAAGTAGAGATGTCGTCGATAGAAAGAGTCCAGTCGGTTCTGGTGTTTGATGATATAAGTAAAGTTAGCACTCTGGGGATTGATCAAAATATCTCTGAGAATATTTTATCGTTATTAACTATTACTTGGGAAGCATCTTCAGATACCACTGGTGTCTTTCAGTTAGTATTCTCTGGCAATAGCATAATTTCTCTCAACGCAGAATGTATAAATATTTTGCTACAGGATGTGACTAGACCTTATCAGGCGACCTCTAAAAAACGGCCAAAGCATGATAATATTTAAAGAATTACGGTCAAATAAAGAGATTAAAACTCTTTTCAATGACTTACAACAAAATTTTAAAAGAAAAAATTTAGATCAAAAATGAGTTACTTGATAGAAATAAAACTTGGAACTTCTGACCTAACAGAAGTAACAGCTGAGATTCGACAAGAAAGAGAAGTCGCCATATTTGACTTACTTGAAAAGAACTCTTTTCAAGTTGGAAGAATAAAAAACACTCAAGGACCTTTTCGATTAAATCTAAAAGTAGAAGAGAAACGTTTAATTTTTGATATAAAAGATGTTGATAACGGAAAGTTGATAGAATTTCAGCTCTCCTTGGCGCCTTTCCGGCAAGTAATAAAAGATTATTATAAAATTTGTACAAGTTATTTTGAGGCAGTTAAGAGATTACCACCCAGTAAAATTGAAACAATAGACATGGCGAGACGTGGTATCCACGATGAGGGTGCTAGAGTTTTGATCGAACGCCTAGAGGGGAAAGTAGTATTGGACCGTGACACAGCACGAAGGCTTTTCACGCTAATTTCAGTATTAAATTATGGAGTTTGGTTTGAAGTTTAAACAATTTCCTAAATCAATCCTATTTTGCTGTGACCATAATGCGGTCAGATCACCTATGGCTGAAGGAATGGTCAAGAGGTTCTATGGAAAAACAATCTACTCGCAATCCGCCGGTGTAAAAAATGATCTTGAAATTGATGGTTTTTCAATTTCTGTTTGCGAAGAAATTGGGGTTGAGCTTTCCCGCCATAAGACTCGCTCGTTTGATGATATGATCTCTCTGGGAGATGATATTTCCAGTTTTGAACTAATAATTGCTCTTACCCCGGCTAGCCAACATCGAGCTCTTGAATTGACGTCTACCTATGATCTGAAAATAGAGTACTGGCCTATCATGGACCCCACAGGATTAGGGGAAGGTAGAGAAGAAAAATTGAGGGCTTATAGGCAGGTTAGAGATCAGATTAAGTATCAAGTTATAAAACGTTTTGGAGAAGCAAAAGAATAATAGGTATTATCGTTTATATAAAAGTAATTTCCTTCTTGAATAATTATCCTTAAAGGCGCATTTAGTGCGGTATTAAAGTTTTAATAGTTATAAATATTAATGGAGAAAAAATGGCAAAAGAAGAGCTTCTTGAATTTCCAGGGATCGTGAAAGAGCTTTTACCAAATGCGACTTTTAGAGTTGAATTGGAAAATGGGCATGAAATTATCGCTCATGCAGCTGGCAAAATGCGAAAAAATCGGATCAGAGTATTAGCCGGTGATAAGGTGCAAGTAGAGATGACGCCCTATGACTTATCAAAGGGACGAATTAATTATAGGTTCAAGTGAATTTAAATAAATCTATTATAAAGAATCGCCTTGTTCTTGGTTCTGGGTCTCCTCGAAGATTAGAGTTATTAGCGCAAATTGGAATAAAACCTGACTCTATTAGATCTCCAAATATTGATGAATCCTTTATTAAGCGAGAATTACCAACGCAGTATTGTATGAGAATGGCAAGACAAAAGTCAGATGCTATAGATATTCAGGATGATGAGGTTTTGTTAACGGCTGATACTATCGTATCAATGGGTCGAAAAATAATTGGGAAACCTCAAACCGAGACTCAAGCACGAGAATTTTTATTGATGATGTCCGGCCGTAGGCACAAAGTTATTACTTCTGTTGGTGTGAAACATCAGGATATTTATTTAGAACGTTGTGTTATAAGTACTGTCAAGATGAAACGAATACCTAATAATGATTTGGAGGCTTACATTAGCGAGGGAGATTGGAGGGGTAAAGCGGGTGGCTACGGTTTGCAAGGTTCGGCTGCGGCGTTTGTACCATGGATACAAGGATCTTATTCAGCAATTATTGGGCTCCCATTGGCCGAGACTTCGGCTTTACTCGCGACGGTAGGAATTCTATCTTAACAAGATGGTACAGGACCTTATAATTTTAGATGAACTTAATGGACAAGAGGCTGCTGTTCTACTTCGTTCCAACAGAATTGAAGATTGTTTTTTTTCATTAGTGAATAAAAATTTTTTAACTCCAGGAAATATATATAATGGCTTAATTGACCGAACTGTTAAGGGGCAGGGAGGAGCCTTCATAAAACTCCCTAATAATAAAACAGGTTTTTTACGAAACTCTAAAGGTTTAAAACTTGGAAAAAAAATTCTGGTTCAGGTTACTGGTTACCCAGAGGAGGGTAAGGCAATTCCTCTATCAAATAAAATAATGTTAAAGGGTAGAACGGTGATTGTCACTCCTTTCGCTAAAGGGGTAAATTTTTCTCGTCAAATAAAATTAGATCACGAAAAACTAAGAATTTTGGATGTTTTAAATAGTATTTTTTCTGATGATAAAGATTTTGGTGTAATTGTAAGATCTATAGCGACACAAATCTGTTCAGAAGAAATTCAAAATGAAGCAAAATCTTATATAAATATCGCTCAGAAAATTCTTTCTGATGAAGAAAAAAAACCAACACTATTAGTCCAAGGTAGTACTCCACATGAATTAGCCTTGCGAGAGTGGCGAGATTCGGATGATATTAAAGTTATTTCTAATGGGTTCGAAGATTACGGTATATTAGACAAGCTCCATTCACTACTTAATCCAAAAGTTGAAGCCGGATTAGGAGCAGTTTTTATTGAACCTACTAGAGCTGTTGTAGCGGTAGATGTTAATACAGGAAAAGATTTTTCTGTAACTTCTGGACTGAAAGCTAACCTAAATTTAGCTCGCATGCTTCCAAGACAATTGAGACTACGTGGTTTAGGTGGACAAATTGTTTTGGATTTGGCTCCCATGCCAAAACGTGACCGTAAATTATTTGAGATTGACTTAAAAAAGGCTTTCAAGGCAGATCCTGTAGACACTACTTTAGTAGGTTGGACTCCTTTAGGCCATTATGAGATACAACGGAAAAGAGAGAGAGTGTCTTTAGAAAGTGTATTAAAGCCATGAAATGCCCAATCTGTTCGAAAAATAATTTCGAAGAATTTAAGCCTTTTTGTTCGAAAAGATGTGCAGATATTGATTTAAGCCGATGGGCCAGTGAAACGTATGTTGTACCGGGGGTGGCAATCGATGATTCAGCTAACGAAATTACAGACTAAATTCTCTAGAAAAAAGATTAAGAACCAATTTTAAGCCTCTATTTCAAATTACCCTCTAGACAGCTAACTGAGTGTATCATAAAACGCATCAGTTCCTTTTAAAGGTAACAACGGTGCCCGGGTAGCTCAGTGGTAGAGCAGTGGACTGAAAATCCTCGTGTCGGCAGTTCAATTCTGCCCCTGGGCACCATCTT
>JBMYRX010000062.1:0-10647 GCA_049602715.1 Paracoccaceae bacterium
TTACTCCCTGGTGCAGGCGCTTCATTAGGAAGTTTTCTTGCATATATGGCTGAAAAAAGTATGGCAAAAGATAAAAATAAGTTTGGAAAGGGAGATGTTAGAGGTATAGCAGCTCCGGAGGCAGGGAATAATGCGGCAGCGGGTGGTGCTTTGGTACCTATGCTCACACTTGGTGTCCCCGGTTCTGGTACTACTGCAGTTCTTCTTGCCTTATTAATGACGTTAAATATTACGCCGGGACCTCTTCTTTTTACTGAAAGACCCGAAGTGGTCTGGGGATTAATATCAGCCTTATTGATAGCAAATGTTGTATTGTTGATATTAAACGTACCTTTAGTAAAGGTATTTAGCCGCATTTTACAGGTTCCACCGTCAGTTCTGCTCCCTGCGGTTACGATGATATCTTTTGTGGGTATTTATTCACTTTCTGGTAGTTATTTTGATTTATTGCTAATGATAGGGTTTGGTATACTTGGTTATATTTTGCGAAAAGTGGACGTACCAGCTGTTCCAGTAATATTAGGCATACTCTTAGGTGGGCATATGGAAGTAAGTTTAAGGAGAGCCATGGTGCTCTCAGATGGGGATTGGACATATCTGGTTTCGTCACCAATTTCCATCGGTTTGTGGGTTGCGGCAATCGTTGGTTTTATTGCGCCGATCTTTTTACGAGGGTTTTTGACGAAACCTGAGCGCCATTCAAATTAAAAATATGTCGACTAAGGTACTCGTTCCATCTGGTGTTTTAGGGCTTGGATTTGATAGCTTAGCTCTTAAAAACGGATTGAGCTACAAGCCTGATATAATTTGTATTGACGGTGGGTCAACGGATAGTGGGCCTTTTTATCTTGGATCGGGAACATCTAAATATGCTCGCGATGTCTATAAAGCTGAATGGCGTGAATTAATGTTAGCTCGTAAAAGCATAAATGTACCTCTGATAATTGGATCGTGTGGCACATGCGGTGTAGATTGTATGGTCGACTTTATGTATGAAATAACTGCCGAAATAGCACTTGAATTAGGTCAAAGTATTCGGGTGGCTCAGCTATATTGTAATCAATCAGTCAATTATCTAACACAAGCATTCGAAGCTAAAAAGATAATCCCTTTGGACCCTGCTCCAGATATAGATCAAACAAAGATTAGTAAGTTTTCCAATGTTGTTGCGTTGGCTGGTGTAGAACAAATTATTGAAGCTATTAATACTGGTGCGGACATAATTTTAGCTGGTCGAAGTACAGATACAGCTTCAATTGCGGCTCTTCCTATAATGAATGGTGAAAATATTGGAGGGGCCTGGCATGGAGCAAAAATTGCAGAATGTGGAGCATTCTGCTCGACAAGTCCTACTAGTGGCGTCGTTTTAGTAGAATTTGATAAAGGCGGTTTTTCTGTTGAACCAATGGCGTTGGATGCTCGTTGTACACCACATTCTGTTTCTGCTCATATGTTGTATGAGAATGCAGATCCTTTTTTACTTTTTGAACCGGGGGGGTATTTGAATGTAAGGAATGCAGAATATGAAGCTACAAGTGAAAGAAAGGTCCGTGTCAGTGGATCAGAATGGGAAAAGTCGGAAAAGTATAGCGTTAAATTAGAAGGTGTTATCCCAGTCGGTTATCAAACAGTTTCTTTAGTAATAGTTAGGGATGAAAGATATGTTAAAAATATTCATAGATGGGTCTCTAATTTAGAACAATTTATAAAAAAGAAAATATTTGATATTATGAAACTCCCTTCGAAGGATTATCATTTAGATTTTCGTTTAATAGGTCTAAATGCGGTGCTGGGTGGCCTTGAGAAAAAAGAAAATATTCCTACTGAAATTGGCGTTCAGTTAGTTGTGACTGCTAATACTCAAACTAAAGCGACAGAACTATCAAAATTAATTAATCCTTTTCTTTTACATCATCCTTTAGAAGAATATGAGGATTACCCAACATTTGCATTTCCATTCTCACCGGCTCAGATTGATCGAGGTATACTTTATGAATTTGGGATAAATCATGTAATGATTTTAGAGGATCCTATGGATTGTTTTAAGATTAAAGTAAGTGAAATAATAAATGACTAAGCTTGTTGATATTGTAGAGAAAATTAGATCGAAGAATGCGGGTCCATTTTGGATAACGGTTGATATATTTTGTGGAGACCCTGAAACTTTTGCCTCTATACGAGAGGTTTTAACTGTTTGCGAAGTTCAAAAGTTGTTGAAAGTAGACAGTCAGTGTCTGAAAAAATTTGAAATTCCAGATTTATTTGTCGTTAAGTTCAGTTTCCATCGACGAGAAGTGCAAGGAAGTAGAACGGATCGAGATATGCACGGAGCTCAAATAGCTTCCCTATTTTCGGAATTAAAAATCCCAAGAGAACTAAGTTGATTAAGAAGCCCATTTTTCACCACGGATAAAAACATCTTTTATGGCACGGTCATCACCCATCATAATCGTCGGAAATATTAGTTCCCAGATATTATTAGCTTGTAACGCTCGCTGAGAAATAGCGATAGTAGAGTGTAGATCTAATACAGTTATATCGGCCTCCATTCCTTTTGCCAGATTACCAATTTTAGAATTTAAATGAAGCGCTTTGGCTGATCCTACGGTGGAGAGCCAAAGAAGTTCAGCAGGATGTATTGCATTTCCTAATAGTTGGCCTATTTCATAAGTTGAGGCCATAACTTTGAGCATCGAAAAAGATGAACCGCCTCCTATATCTGTTGCTAAGCCGATTTTATGATCAGCTTTTGAAAGTGCAAAAAGGTCAAAAAGACCTGAACCAATAAATGTATTTGATGTAGGGCAATGTATGATTGACGCCCCTACCTCTTTTATAAGGTCTTTTTCTCTTTCATTTAGATAGATTCCGTGTCCAAAAACACTTCTTTCTCCTAAAAGACCAGCAGCGTCATATGTATCAAGATAATCTTTTGATTCTGGAAAAAGCTTCTTGACCCAGTCAATTTCCTCTGGTTGTTCACTAATATGGGTTTGCATTAAACAGGTAGGATACTCGCTCCATAGACCCCCAAGCATATGTAGTTGATCCATACTAGATGTTGGTGAAAAACGGGGCGTAATAACGTACTCTAAGCGGTCTGTTCCATGCCATTTTCGGATCAGAGCTCTGCTATCGTCATATGCTTTTTGTGGCGTATCACAAAGACAATCTGGAGCGTTCCTATCCATGCAGGTTTTTCCTGCAAGAGCTCTTAATCCTCTTTTTTTAGCCTCAGAAAAGAAAGCGTCTACGCTTTCAGGATGTACTGTTCCATAGCTTACTGAAGTAGTAATGCCATTTGAAAGTGCTATATCAAAATATGTTGCTGAAACTTTTTTCGCATATTCAAGGTCGGAAAATTTTTTCTCTTCGGGGAAAGTGTAGTAATTAAGCCAATCTATTAACCTTTTACCCCAGCTATTAATTACGGCTGTTTGAGGATAATGTAGGTGAGCATCTACAAAGCCAGCTAAGATAAGACAATCTTTATAATCAACAATTTCTGTTTCATTCGATACTGAGAGTTCACTAGCATCCAAAACGTTTTGAATAACTCCATCTTTTATTATAACTGCACCGCTATCCCTAAAACAGCACGACTCTCCTAGATCATTCGTGAACGGATTATTAGAAAAGCTTAAGGTTTTTCCGAGTAAAACTTTTGTATTGAATCCCATTTAATGGTTTTATCCCATAATTATACAAAGCTCTTTGAGCGATTAAGCCTAACTGTTAAAGTCAAGGTTGGCTAGTAGTATTTCAGGATGATTTTTTATTTATATTTATTCTAAGGTTAATCGATTAATGTTTATTTAGCTTTTTTATTCTTATAAGTAATATTTCAATTTATAAGGTTTACTTGAAGATTATGTTTGAATTTATCCGTTTGGTAAATCTAATGTGATTACTGACCCATCCTTTTGATATTGAAGTTTGTCTTGGGTGATAGATACAACTCGACCACCGTCAAGTCGTTCACCCAGTTTTATTTTTTCAATTGTGCCATTTGGAAATCTTATAATAGCGTTTCTTCGTGGGGCCCTACCAGAAGTTCCAATAAGGCTAATTTTTTGTAAATTGATTACATTTCTGTTAACTGCAGAACGAAGTACTTTTTGAGGAGAATCTCCATCTGCTGATGCTCTACTTATTCTAGCAACTGCCACTGAATTTTTATTTGAGTCTATGAGCTTATTAATTACATCTTCAATTTCTCTTGTACGTCGCGGAGGCGATCGCTTAGAAAGTTCGTATCTGGAGAGCCCTCCAAAACGAGCACGCTCTAACATTTCAAGCATATTTTTAGGCCTTAGTTTAGGTTTGAAGTTTTCCAGCTCATTATCGGTTCTATTCTGGGGGCCTATTCTCAGGTCTTTCGGACGCTTTCGAGCGGGTACAGGTGGTTCACCAAGATAGATCATTATTCCATCTGGATTTAGAGTGCCAGTTTTACTCGCCGCCACTAATCCATTTGACCCAAGCTCAAAACCATCTTTCTTAAAGACTGGTGATAAAGGTGAGTTGAAAGGAATTTCCTGATAATGCTCTCTTCTGCCTGATACAGATGGTGCATCCTCAAACGATGGCATGACATCTCTAGCTGGATCGAAGAGTGAATACTCGTTTATTGGCATTTGGATGTTCTTGAACTTTGGTACAAACTGCCATATTCCGTTCTCTTTGTACATTTTTTCTGCTAACACCAAGTCATTATTTTGAAGAGTCTGATCTTCGACGGTTGGTTCTTTTTTTTGATTCTCGGTTTTTTTATCTACCTTGTTTGTATTTTCCTTTACGTTGGTTTGATTCGAGGTGTCTATTTTTGTGTAATCAGTATTTTGTAGAAACTCTGATAGTGAATAGATAGAAAAAAAAACTATTGGACCCAGCAAAACTAAAATAACTATGATTAGGGAACGCTTTATGCGCTTGTGAAAGTCGGCGACCTTTCGTTGTTCTAGTTCGGCGAATGGTCTGAATGATCCTATATTTAGGTTTTTGCCGCTATCGAGCTCTGTAGGCTGTTTCGCGATGGGTGTTTTTGGTAAAAGTTGATCTGAGTTCTCTAAAACAGCGTCTTTGATTTTGGGGTCTAAAATTAGTTTGGGTGCTTTTGGCTGCTCTAACTCTAACGCTTTTTTTTCTCTTGGAGTTATTTTGACTGGGGCGTTATCTGCAGAAAAAGGTATAATTGGAGGAATTAAATTTTTTGATAGACAGGGCTCTTTTTCAAGAAATTTCTTTAAAGGGATCGCTGTATAACCTGCTATTTTGAAGTTAAATTGACTGAAAAATTCTTCTATCTCTTTTAATAAAGAAATGGGTGTTGCAACTACTGAAATATTTGGAGGTGAGCCACTTATATCATAAGCTAAACTATCTACATTGCGCACAAAACGTTCATCTGTTGATGTACGTTTCTGATCGATTGATTTGTAATAGTCTACTAAACTTATTTCATTCTCTAAAGCGTATTGAATTTCTATTTCACTAGTATTTGGAACTACTATATCAAAAGAGAATAATTGTTCTTCGGGTAATATGATTTTTATAAAATCACTATCTGTTACTAGACCTGCTAATGAAGTAACTTTCTCTTGTAAAACTTTTATGTCGGACTCTAGGCTTTTAGAGTCAGTTAATACCTCACCTTCTATATGCCAGTGTTCACCGTCGACAGATCGTTGTAAAAGAACGATCGTATCCTCTGATAATTTAAGCGCAAAATTTGGCGTCATGGTCTCTATGATCAGTTACGGTTTTATTTAGGAGTAAAAAAGTATGATAATGATTTTACATTAAAACCTATACAGCAAAAAGGAAAAGAGAATTTTCCAATCTTAAGTATAATTTAGCTAAATTTATGACTTATCTTAATTAATTACTAATTTTGATGAAATAATGCCAGTATTAAAACCGGACATACGTAATTCTCCAAAAATACGCTGATGCTCTATTTTTGGGCATCTGTTTTCTATAACTTCTAAACCTGAACTTATTGCTAACTTTCTGGCCTCGGCATTGTTAACCCCAATTTGCATCCATATAGTTTTCAGCCCCTCTAGATTAGAGAGCCCCTCAATTACTATGGGTAAAACGCTCTCTGATTTTCTAAAAATGTTTAGCATGTCTATATTAGTTGATTGCTTGATTTCAGAAACAGAACCCAAAAAACGTTCTCCAAATAGTGTTTGTCCTTTAAAATTTGGATTAATAGGAATAATTTTAAACTTTCTTAAATATAAATATCTCAAAACAAAGTAACTTGGTCTGAGTTTATTTGGTGACGCTCCAACACAGGCAATTGTCTTTGTTGTGTTAAGAATATTTCTAATTCTTGTATCAGTCTTATTCATCAAGAAGATGCCTTTGTCAGGGCTTGGTCTAAATCATTTAATAAATCGTCGATTGACTCAATTCCGATTGATACCCTTACGGTATTAGGAGCCGCACCTGCGGCTTCTTGCTGTTCTTTTGTTAATTGTCGATGTGTGGTTGAGGCAGAATGAATTATAAGGGATCGGGCGTCCCCAAGATTTGCAACATGGCTAAAGATTTCTAACGAGTCTACCAATTTTATGCATGCTTCGTAACCGCCTTTTACACCAAATGTAAACAGACCGCCCGCCCCCCTGGGACAAATCTTTCTTATTCTGCTATAGTATGGGGATGATTTAAGCCCAGCATAAGAAACAAAGTCTATGCGGGGATCATTTTCTAACCATTCTGCAACTTTTTTTGCATTTTCAACATGACGATCCATCCTTAAAGATAACGTTTCGATTCCACATAATGTATAATGAGCGGCTTGAGGATTCATTGTCATACCGAGATCGCGGAGACTCACAGCAATTCCAAAAAATGTAAACGCCAAAGGACCAAATGTTTCAGAAAATTTTAGCCCATGGTATGCTGGCTCTGGTTTACTCAACGATGGGAATTTATCAGATGAAGCCCAGTCAAATTTCCCTGAGTCAACTACACAACCTCCAGTTACTGTCCCGTTTCCTGTTAAGTACTTTGTGGTCGAGTGTACGACTAGCGTAGCGCCATGTTCAATTGGTCGGCAAAGATATGGAGTCGCTGAGGTGTTATCTACAATTAACGGAATTTTAGCTTTATCTGCGATTATGGAAATTTTATCTAAGTCTGTGATATATCCTCCAGGATTAGCTATGGATTCACAAAATATTGCTCTGGTACTTTCATCAATCGCATTAGTTACCGCTGTTAGATCATCAAAATCTACAAATTTTGCTGACCATCCAAATCTTTTTATTGTCTGAGAAAACTGAGTGACTGTCCCTCCATAAAGCCGCGTTGAAACCACAAGGTTACACCCTGGACTCATTAAAGGAAAAAGAGCCATTATTTGTGCGGCATGACCCGAAGAGCAGCACACGCCGCCCACACCGCCTTCCAAGGTCGCTATGCGTTCCTGTAAGACAGCAACTGTTGGGTTAGTGAGCCTAGAGTATATGTATCCAACTTCTTGAAGGTTAAATAAGGCGGCCGCGTGTTCTGCGTCTCGAAAAACATAAGCAGTCGTTTGATGAATTGGGGTTTGACGTGAGCCGGTAGTTGGATCAGGTTGAGCACCTGCATGAATTTGTAAAGTATCAAAACCATAGCTTTCTGTATCGGACATCTTTTTCTCCATTTTATATACTTAATATCGTGATGTTGAGATATCTTTGTCAGAACTTTAGTCTATTTAAAATAGGATTAATAGGATTTTATCCTTTTAATTTTTTAAAATCTTAATTAATTAGGAAAATATTCTTAATTAGAGGTAAATAGAAGAATGGATTTATTAGACATAAAAATTTTAACGCTTATTCAGGGCAATGCGTCTATGCCGTTAACCGAATTATCGCGTCGTATCGGTATTTCAAAGACGCCATGCTGGAATCGTATTAGAAGATTGGAGGAAGATGGTATTATAACTAAACGACCAACCATACTAGATAGGAACAAATTGGATTTACCAATTGTAGTTTTTCTATCAATTTCTGTAAGCCGGCACTCCGCTGATTGGGCGGAACATTTTACCACTTTGGTTTTAAAGTATGATGAAATTATAGAAGCTCATCGTTTGACTGGATCTAGTGCTGACTACATGTTGAAAATTGTCGCTAAGAGTATTGAGGATTATGATAAGTTTCAGCAAATTTTAATTAACAAAATTGAATTTACAGGTATGTCTTCAAGTGTATCTCTACACGAAATTAAGTATAATGTATCCATGCCTTTGGGTCAGCTCAAATAATTATTCGTAGAATAAAGCGCTATAGCCGCCGCATTAGAGACGTTTAGGGATCCAAAACCACCAAACGATTGGATTTTAACTAACAAGTCACAATATTTTTTTGTCTTCTCTCTTAGGCCTGGTCCCTCAGCGCCTAATACAATTACTAACGGCCCTTTTTTTATGGTTGATAAACCTGATAAATCTGTTTCCGCGTCAGCATCTAAGCCAATGATAAAATATCCAAGACTTTTTAACTGTTCTAATGTTGCAGATAGATTTCCTACTCTGATATATGGTTGTCGTTCTAAAGCGCCTGATGCACTCTTTGCTAACGATCCTGTTTCTGGAGCTGAATGACGGGTTGGTGTTATCACAGCTTGAGCTCCGAAAACTTCTGCAGAGCGTAAAATCGCTCCTACATTATTGGGGTCCGTAACTCTATCCAGAGCGATAAGGCGCGCTAGTTTATTGCCAGGTTTACAAATTTCTAATGTTTCACCCCAGTTTAGCGGTTTAGCCTCAAGGGCTACTCCTTGATGAACTGATTGAGGGTCGATAGGAGCTGAAAACGCTCGTGCATCACATAATTTTATTTCTATATTAGAGTTTTTGAAGTCGAGGTTAAGCTTATCAGCCGCATTTTGGGTAGCTATGAGTCGCAATTTTTCTCTCTGAGGATTATTAAGCGCATCTCGGACTGCGTGTAACCCAAATAACCAAATTGTCTTGCTATTATTTTTTTTCTTTTCACGCTCTTTTGATACCACCCATTTAGGCTTTTTGGCAGACATTATAAGTTCCTTCCTATTCCTTACCTTGAACATTTAAAGGAGCTTATTACAAGTGTAAGATTACTTTTTCTGTTGACGCACGAACAGGCTCCTTATATCTGACGTCTTGTTAAGGCTTCTTAACAGTGGGCGACAGGCCGCAAGGTGTGGCAGGGGACTGTAACTCCCTCGCGGAGACGCACGCTTGGTTCGATTCCAAGGTCGCCCACCACTACCTTTCTTGCAAAAGGTAATTACCAGAAATTACATATTCGGATTTCAACCTTAGAATAGGTTGTGAGCTGATTTTATTATACAGATAGCCAATAGATATTTTTTTATTCTGACTTAATCGTATGAAAATGGTTATAAAAAGTTTTCAGTCTTGTATTATATAGATAGCATTATTACTATGAATGGATTAATTAATTTTTATTAACAACAGCGATCTAATATTCTCAAGAGTAGTATAAATGCCAAGTATAAAAATACCGATTAATCCTTTTGAAAAACTACTAAAAGAAAAACCGTGGATATTAGCTGATGGTGCTACGGGGACCCAATTATTTAAAAAGGGATTGACAGCCGGGGAATCTCCAGAAATTTGGAATGAAACTAATCCCCTTCTTATCGAGGAACATTATAAAAGTTCAATAGATGCTGGAAGTGATCTAGTTCTTACCAACTCTTTTGGTTCCAATTATTCAAGACTAAAATTACACGGTTTCGAAGCGGAAGCTTTTAAACTATCAAAGCTTTCAGCAGAAATTGCTCGAAATCTATCAGATCAATCTCCTAAACATGTTATAGTAGCAGGCTCAATGGGGCCTACGGGGGAGATACTTCAACCTGTTGGTGGCTTTGCTAAATCTCTGGCTATAGAAATCTTTCATGAGCAAGCTGAGGGACTAAAGTCGGGCGGAAGTGATATCTTATGGATTGAAACAATGTCTTCTTTGGATGAATTTGATGCAGCAGTTCAGGCTGCAGATCTTGCCCAAATGCCCTTTTGTGGTACGATGAGTTTTGATACTTCGGGAAGAACCATGATGGGAGTTACTTCAGTAGAATTCTCTGATTTTGTAAAAAATTGTAGTAAAAATTTGATTGCTTATGGTGCAAACTGTGGAGTTGGTGCATCTGACTTATTAAGGACGATCCTAGGACTCAAAGCCAACGCTCTTCCAATTATAGCAAAGGGGAACGCGGGGATCCCAAAGTATTCTGATGGCAAAATATTTTATAATGGAACACCAGAAATAATGGCGGATTATGCGTGTCTAGCGAGAGATTGTGGTGCGACTATAATCGGTGGATGTTGTGGTACCACTCCATTGCACCTTCGGCATATGAATCATGCTTTACACACTCGGTTACCTGGACCATTGCCTACCCATCAGCTAATTCAAAAAACCTTAGGTGACTTTACTTCTACTTTTGATGGCACAGGCGAGACGTTAAAACCTAGCAGAACTTCAAAACGCCGTTCAAAGGCTATTGATTAATTAATTAATCAAAAACCTTAAATGTATTGAAAATTTATTCTCTTGGAGCGGGCGATGAGATTCGAACTCACGACCCTAACCTTGGCAAGGTTATGCTCTACCCCTGAGCTACGCCCGC
>JBMYRX010000063.1:0-10541 GCA_049602715.1 Paracoccaceae bacterium
GAGTTTGGTAAGGCGGACACCTCCTCCGCCATATAATGGCCATAAGTAATTGATTTATATTAATAATATTTAATTTAAAAAAATCTACCCACCGTTATACCCACCACAAAGCATCAGATCAAAACAGATAATAGCGTTGTCAGTCTAACAGGGTGACATCCTAGCTTGTCATAAGATTTGTTACCCAGCTTTATATCCGACTATGGCGGCAAAGTTCACAGATTTAGTGAGTGACGATTAGTGTTTTACAATCTATGTCTAAGCGGTCAAACCGATCGCGGTACCCTTTTTCTATCTATTTATTCGGGTTTGTGAATTTTATTAACCTACCAGATGAGCCATCTTCCAACACCCAAATCGCACCTTCACCGTCTATTTCGATTTCTCTCACTCTTTTAGACCAACTGAAGCGTTCAGCCTCAAATGGTTCTCCATTTTTAAAGCCTATTCTAACCAGCGCTTTGCTTTTCAATCCTCCGATAAATGCATTTCCTTTCCACTCAGAAAATTCATTTCCTTCATAAAACACTAATCCTGATGGAGCTACCGTAGGCACCCAATAAAGTTTTGGCACCATGAATTCGGGTCTTGTTTCATGAACTGGGATTTTTGCTCCACTATAATGATTGCCTTCCGATACAATTGGCCATCCATAATTTTCACCGGCCACGATTAAATTAAGTTCATCTCCGTGCCTTGGACCCATTTCATGCGACCACAGCTGACCATTTTTAGCAAATGCTATTCCAAGGGCATTCCTGTGCCCAATTGTCCAAAAAGTCTTTGCAAGGTCACCTTTGTCCTGGAATGGGTTATCCTTAGGTATGGTGCCATCCTCGTTAAGACGAATAATTTTACCTAATGCCTTGTCCCATTGTTGTGCAGGAGTTTGCTCTTGTCGATCGCCAGAAGTAATAAAAATTTTTCTGGCGTGTTCTGTTCCGTCGAGGCCAAATACAATTCTGTGAGAAAAATGCCCTTTCCCTGACCGAGCGGGCGTTTGCTTCCAAATGACTTCAATATTTTTCAGTTGTGGTTTATCTGACCTCTCTAGTGTGCCTCGTATTACTGTCGCATATCGTGTTTTTCCTTCATCGTCTGAATCGATGTAAGAAATATAAACTAGTTTATTACTTTTATAATTTGGATGAAGAACGACATCACCTAAACCTCCTTGGCCACCTTCAAAAACCTTTGGAGTCTCAGATACTAAAGATTGTTCGCCTCTCCTATTTACTAGCCAAAGTTTTCCAGCTTTTGTAGTGATCAATAGGTTGTCGTTGTTAATGAAAGACATTGCCCAGGGTTTGTTGAATTTAGAAACAACTTCACCTTCTAATCTGCTACCTGCGCTTCCAGTAACAACATTATTTGCCCAGGCATTTGAAGCAAAATTTATTAGCAATATTAGAATAATCGTACGCATCAAAGATTTATACCATAAATTGTACTTATCTCAATCTATTAGAAACAGTATAATTAATAAGATGGATGATATTATGCAGAAAAAAATATGGTAAATTAAAACACTAGACTATTATACAACGGGAACTATATTTCCGTTCTTACTTACAAAAATTTTATTTAGTGCTGTTGTTTAATCAAGTTACTCTTTAGTGCTTTAGTAAAGTTGGATTGTCTTAAAATGTATTTTGATAAAATAAAATTAGAGAAATTATTACAGGGTGCTTTGAATAGATATAATATTCCAGGTTTAGCGACCTGTGTAATGCACGAGGGAAAAATAATTTACAAATCTGGCTTTGGTTTAAGAAATGTCAGTTCTAGTTCATGCGTCAATAGCAAAACTATTTTCGGGGTTGCCTCTATTACAAAATTGGTAACGGCATTAATAATCAAGCAAGCCGAAAATGAAAATATGTTGAAAACGTCTGATTTGGTATCAGCGTATGTTCCAGATTTGTGTTGCGTACAAAACACCAAAATCGAGATTAGACATCTTTTAAATCATTCTGCTGGATTTCCAGGATTACCAACTCGGCATAAGTCAACAGACCTATTCAGTTCTAAAATAAACGATGGAATGAAATCTTTTGATGATCTCGTGCGATATTTGAATAAGCTAGATTTTAATATGTTAGCAGAGCCAGGTAAATTGCTAAGCTACAGCAATGAAGGTTATTGTCTATTGGGTTGTATTATCGAAAGGCTATATAATGACTCCTTTATTTCTGTTGCTACAGAAAAAGTTTTTGAACCCTTGAAATTGAGTAGGAGTTTCATTGGGATGAACCAAGCTGAATTTTTTAATAATATTGCAGAGCCACTAGAAGTTGGAAAGAAAAACACAAACTTTGCGCCAATACAATATTGGGACGCTCCATTATTTTATTCTGCTGGAGGTTTAATGACTACAGTCGAGGATATGAGTCTTTTAATATCCCATATTGGTAGCCTTGGTTCCTTTGGTACTTCTGAACCATTAACTGATAATAGAATCCCAGTGACATCACGTAATTGTAAGAGATATTTATATGGCTCTGGACTTGAGATAGATTTGTTGGATAACAGTAACACATTAATTTGGCACACTGGTCAGCGTCCAGGTATTTCGAGTTTTGTAGGTTATCTGAAAGAGTTAAGGTTATCGGTTGCTTTAGCAATAAATATTGCTGACGCGCCTACCGCTCGTTTTGGCCGAAATATTTTCAAGGAGTTCCTTCAAAATCGAATCGAACTTGTTAAACTTCAATGGCCACCAAAAGTTGACCAAAATCATTTTAAAAACGATGATCTCTCAAATTTTACGGGAATTTATGGTTCCTTAGAAATGGGTAATTTTAATGTGTTCGAAAAAGAGAAAAAGTTATTTTTACAATATTCTGAAACTTTAGAGGAGTTTAAATTTTCTAGCTCTAAAAACGGAAATGTTGGTGAACACACCTTTAAGTTTCTTTTTTCCCAAGATCAAAGAGCTGATGCTTTAGCATTGGATTTAAGAGTGTTTCCACTAAAATAAAAAATATTTAACCCCTACTATTATGATAATTTGGTATAGATCTATATCAAAGTGGCATTTCCCAAGGCTTTTTTATTGAGTTATAAATATATGTATAAGTGTCATATCTAAAATTTTGAATGAAGACACAATATCTATATGCGTGACCTTTTCAAAAATTTTAAGATTTAGATATAAAAAAATAAACTCTATCAACTTTGGGAAATAGCCTATGCCATCTAGTAAACGTCCTCAGATTGCTATTCTAGGGTTCTCCTTGGAGGCCAATAGATCTGCTCCTGTCTCAGATAAAAAAGCTTTTACAGAAACTCATTATCTTGATTCCGAGGGAATTAGGAAAGAGTTAGACGGAGATTTCGGAGGAGTGAGGGCTGATATTCATGGTTTCTGTCAACAAATGGATAAAAATGGGGTTTGGGATGCTGTCCCTATCACTATAGCTGAAGCACCACCTGGTGGCCCAGCAGATCACAAGTTTTTCATGGAATTCCTGGAAGAAGTCCGCACTGGTTTGATCTGTGCCGGTGAAGTTGATGGAGTGATCATTAGTGAACATGGAGCTGGTTTAACGACTGAAGAGGATGATCCGGATGGCGTAGTGTTCTCTCTTGTACGTGAAATTGTTGGTCCTGACGTACCAATTATTGCAATTTTAGATTTACATGGCCATGTAACGGAGCGAATGCACAGTTCTGTAGATATTTTAATTTCATATCTTACAAACCCGCATATTGATCAATTTGAAAGAGGGTTAGAAGCAGCAGATCATATGTTATTGATGCTTAATGGAACCAAAACGACTAGTTCTTTCATAAAGGTTCCAATGATTTCTCCATCTGTAAGTTTGTTGACCGACAAAGGGTCTTATGCAGAGCTTATAAGAATTGGCCAGGAGATCTTAAAAAATAATAAAGATCATATTTTGAATATTTCAATTCTTGGAGGATTTGCACCTGCAAACGCTGAGACAAATGGAATGTCAATCGTCGTGACTGGTAAAGCGCAACACTTAGACAGTAAAAGGATTGTCGAAGAAACTGCATTTTTTCTAGCAAAATCGGCTTGGAGAGACAGAAAGAAGTATACGACGAATTTAATAACGTTGAATGATATGATTGCACTTTCTAAAAAAGTTGTTTCTGATCCTAATGAGCCTCAAATAATAATTGCTGACGTTGCAGATAATCCTGGTGGTGGAGGTCGAGGTAATACACTTTATGCTTTAAAAAGAATGCTTAAGGAAAAAATTGGAAATGCTACCTTAGGAATGATTGTAGATGCGGATCTCGCAAAAGATGCTCATACAACTGGTATAGGAAAAAAATTTAAGGCTATATTTAACCGAAACGAAAAAACTAAATTTTCAGAAAAATATGAGGTAGATGCGTTAGTGATCTCTCTCGCCAAAGGAAACTGTGTGGGACGAAGAGGTACATATGCCAATCGTAGGGTTGACTTAGGTTTTTGTGCCCTTTTACGAATAGATGGAATTACTGTCGCAGTTTCTAGTGGACGTCATCAGCTGGCTGACCCAGAATTTATAGAACGGCTAGGAGTTGATCTATCTTCGGTAAGGGTTCTTGTAGTAAAGTCACGTGGTCATTTTAGAGCTGGTTTTGATGAATTTTTCAATCCAAATCAGATATTTGAAGTTGATTTACCAGGTTTGACAACCCCGAACCTTTATCAATTAGATTTGTCTAGGGTTCCGCGACCAATATTTCCCTTGGATACGGATATGAGTTGGCAGCCGCCGAAGTAGTGTAATGTTGTAAGTTCTCATATAACTTCTTTCTGAATGTATTTTTAAGCCAAAATCAAGTTCTGATAACATTATGTTAATAATGCATAGTTGCATGTAGAAATGGCATTTTACAGGGGTAGGGATGTGATTTAGCGTTGAATTATATATTTTTTATATACTTTAAAACTCTTTGTAAAAAGTTTGAAAAAGAATTTTCAACATAGGCTAAGGGTTCAAAAAAAAAGAATATTTATATATTGAATAGAAAATTTTTGGGAGAGAATAATGTTAATAAAAGAAAGACTAATAAAGATTGTAAGTGCTTTCATTTTCGGAGTTGTAGTGTTATTTACTTTTTTACCTACTGCATTTGCGGGTACGCCCGTTAAAGGTGGATCAGTAGTATATTTATCTTCGAAAATACCAAGCCTTAACCCACTTCATTCTGCGTATGAGGTAGGTCTTGTGACTTCACAGATATTCGCAAGCCCCGTAAGGATGGATGAAAACAACGAAATAGCACCGTACCTTGCAGAAAGCTGGACTATATCACCTGATGGTAAAACATATACGTTTAATCTAGCAAAAAACGCAAAGTTCCATGACGGTAATCCTGTAACTTCTGAGGATCTCGCATTTTCAATTGACGTTGTTTTAAAACATCATAGGTTTGGAAAACAGATGTTTGGTCCAATAACAGGTTATGAATTCCCTGATAAAAATACTCTTGTAGTAAATCTTTCAAAGGCACACGGGCCTCTACTTTTAGCTGCCACAACGCCAAGACAACTACCTGTAATGCCGAAACATGTATATGGGAATTCTGATGATTTTATGAAACAAGAAGCCCATAGTAATCCTGTGGGGTCAGGGCCTTTTGTAATTAGTGACAGAAAAACTGATGAATACGTGTCGATTGCTCGAAATGAAAATCATTTTGTTGATGGTCTACCATACCTCGATAGTATTACTTATTTGAATGTGGGAGATAAGACAGCAAAAAGAATTGGACTAAGGAAAAACCAATTTCAGCTTGCGAGAACAGACTCTGTAATGCGGTTCAGTGATATTAAAGAGTTCTCAAAAATTGATCATCTTGAGTTAGCTCCATATGAAGGGATAGCCGGAGGTGCAATAGTTTTAGAATTTAACAATCGAACTGAGAAATTAAGTAATAAGAAAGTCCGTCAAGCTATTGCTTACGCAGTTGATCGTTCAAAGCTTTCGAATGTTTTGCATAGTGGTTACACTGTTCCTTCAAGATCACCGATGCCAGCTACTAATGTTTTCTTTAATGATAAGTTGCAAGGGTATCCGCTAGATTTAGATAAGGCAAATAGCTTATTAGATGAAGCTGGGTATCCTAAAGGATCAGATGGTATGCGTTTTGAATTGAATTTAATTTTCATTGCACAGCCATTTATGCCAGACTTTAACACGATGCCAGCTGAGTTCGTGGCTGCATCTCTTAAGAAAATTGGGATTAAAGTAAAACTCGAACCGCTTCAAGGTTTTGCGGGTTGGGCTGAACGCAGTGCTGCTTGGGATTTTGATATGTCAATAAACTGGCCTGGCGATAAAACTGATCCAGCTATCGGTGTGAGTCGTCTATATGTCTGTGATAATATTAAGAATCAGGCTTATACTAATACATCTGGTTATTGTAATGCTGAGGTTGATAAGATCTTTGCGGCTGCAGCAGAAGAAGCAAATATGCAGAAGCGTACTGAGTTGTATTATGAGGTACAGGATATTCTCTTGGAAGAAATGCCAATGCTTTGGATGTTTGATACACCGAGCCTTTTCCTTCGGCATAAAGATTTATTCTTTCCAGCGTATGGAACTGCAGAAAATTGGGATGTCATGTACTGGACAAAAGAACAAAACTAAGTTTGTTAATTTAAATGTTCGAGTGAATCCAATTTATTTGGGTTCACTCATTTACTAAATTTTTTATAAATCTTAGATTGGCAGTTACTTTGCATTATACTAGTGTGAACAGATGAAGCAGGCATTGATCCAAAGAATAATTCTTGGCGTAATACTAATAATCGCGGTAATGGTACTAAATTTCTTCTTGTTGCAAGCTGCTCCAGGAGACGTTGTCGATGCTATGTTAGCCGAAGCAGGGGGTGGAGATCCTGAACTTGCAGCTAGGCTAAGAAAACAGTACGGGTTGGATCAACCTTTATACATTCAACTTATAAAATATTTAGGGCAGGTTTTTAGAGGGGATTTAGGTTATTCTTTCTATTATGATGAGTCTGTAGCCGCTCTATTAATTGGGCATTTACCAACTACCCTTATGTTAACCTTATCAGCTTTAGTTCTTGCGGTAATTATTGGTACGCTTTTTGGCGTATATGCTGCTTTAAAACCTAACGGTATTTTTAGTAATTTCGTTACTGTGCTATCTCTGTTTGGGTATGCTACTCCAGTATTCTGGCTAGGTATGATTATCTTATTAGTGTTTGCTCTTTATCTTCCTTTATTCCCAGCGTTTGGCATTCGTTCCTGGCCTCAACCTGAAAACACTTTTGATCGAATATTAGATATGATTCATCATCTAGTTTTACCCACCTTTACGTTAGCGATACTATATCTCGCCAGTTATAGCAGAATTTCTAGAGCTTCTATGTTAGATGTTTTAGGATCAGATTATATACGTACGGCTCGAACTAAGGGGCTTTCTGAGTTTCGAGTTATTTTTAAACACGCACTAAAAAATGCAGCGATGCCTGTAGTAACGCTCGCAGGGTTGCAGTTGGCTCAAGTGTTCTCTGGAGCTGTTCTAGTCGAAACGGTTTTCAGCCTTCCAGGTGTTGGCCCATTACTTTATGAATCAATAGTTAGAAGAGATTTCCCAGTAATTTTAGGAGTATTGTTTGGGGCGGCTACGACAACAATCGTCGCAAATATCATTACGGATATAATTTATAGATGGATGGACCCAAGGATTAAATCGATTTCATGAGCCAGACAGAGCCAAAATACGGAAATATAATATTTGATTCTAGCGAGGCTATGTCAGAACCCGATATAAAGTGGCGTGAAACCGTTAGATTATTCTGTGCAAATCGAGCTGCGTTTTTAGGATTTATTTTTGTTTGCGGTTTTATCTTAGTTGGTGTTTTTGGACCTATTATAATGCCAGCCGATCCATTTGAAATGGTGGCACCTCCCTTGGTAGGGCCGAGCGGTGAAACCTATTTTGGTTCGGACTATTTAGGTCGTGATGTTTTTATTGGGATAATTCATGGAGCTAGGCCAACAATGATAATTGCGCTGACTGCTACATTAGTCACGGTATTAATTGGGTTAACTATTGGCGCGGTTGCAGGATTTTATGGTGGTATGATTGATAATGTGCTGATGCGAGTGACAGAGTTTTTTCAAGTCCTTCCACCATTAGTCTTTGCTATGGTGATCGTCGCGGTTTTTTCTTCGGATATAGTTATCGTTATATTAGCTATTGCTGTTACAACCTGGCCAACAGAGGCAAGGCTTACCCGCGCAGAATTTTTAAAAATCAAAGAATATGAATATGTCACTGCGTCTAAGGCCTTGGGGGATCGGAATTTTCGAATTATTACAAAAATTATTCTTCCCAATGCAATGCCACCAATAATTATAGCAATAACATTGCGAGTAGGTATCACAGTAATTTATGAAGCTGCTTTGAGTTTTTTGGGTCTAACTGATCCGGATTTGGTTACATGGGGTAAAATGATTGGTCAATCGCGAGATTTCTTTTTTGATGCTTGGTGGACAGTTACTTTTCCAGGCGTGGCGATATTAATGGTTGTATTGTGTATTGCTCTAATTGGGGATGGCTTAAATGATGCTTTCAATCCAAAGTTACGTGGTAGGTAATCGAGTATGAAAGAGATGCTCAAGTATGAAGGGGGTAAAGCTTTATTAGCAAAAAACCTTAATGTGCAATTTGATGTCAAAGGACAACCTGTTGATATATTGTCAGATGTAAATTTTGAATTGGAAAGGGGAGAAACCTTAGGGATAGTCGGTGAGAGTGGATGTGGTAAAAGTATGACCGCCTTAGCTCTATTAAACATGGTGCCCTCACCACCGGGACGAATAAGTGCGGGCGAGGTGATCCTAAATAGTGAAAATTTACTATCACTTTCAAAAAAAGAGATGAAAAGAGTTCGTGGAAAAGAAATATCGATGATTTTTCAAGAACCAATGACATCATTAAATCCTGTATTTACTGTAGGAAATCAGCTGATTGAAACTATTAGGGAACATAAAGAAATCTCTAAGGGTGATGCGTTGTTAGAAGCAATAGAATTATTGAAATCTGTTCAGATCCCAGCTCCTGAACAGCGCATAAAAGAGTACCCTCATCAATTATCAGGAGGAATGCGTCAACGGGTAATGATTGCTATGGCATTAGTCTGTGATCCGAAGGTATTGATTGCTGACGAACCAACTACTGCTTTAGACGTAACGGTTCAGGCGCAAATATTTGATCTTCTCAAAGAGATACAGAATAGAAATCAAATGAGTATAATTCTAATTACCCATGATTTTGGAGCTATAAATGAAATGGCCGATAGAGTGATAGTGATGTATGCTGGTTACAAAATAGAAGAAGGGCCTTTAAACGAAATCCGAACCAAAGCGCTTCATCCTTACACACAGGGCCTATTAAAATCAATGTTGGAGATAAAACCAGATTCGAAAGGTTTTAGAGAACCATTACCTGAAATTCCCGGTTCTGTACCTGATCTTTTAAATCGTCAACCGGGGTGTCCTTTTGGTCCACGGTGCGCTTTAGCCACAGAAAAATGTTTAAAAATGCCTCCAAGTTTTAACCTTGGGCCTAAACGTTCGGTAATGTGTTGGCTTGCAGAGGACGGTGAAGTTAAATGAGTAATAATTTAAATATTAAGCCTCTAGTGAAGTTAGATAATTTAAAGGTTCATTTTAAATTGAAGCGAACCAGTTGGTTTTCAGATCCTCAGGTAGTTCATGCCGTTGATGGAATCAGCTTACAAATTAATCGAGGTAAAACTCTCGGTTTAGTAGGTGAGAGTGGTTGTGGAAAAACAACAGCGGGGCGGGCTATACTGGGCCTAGTAAAATCTAATAGTGGTGAAATATATTTCGAAGATAAGGCACTTACGTCAATTTCATCTGAGGCAATGTTTCCTTTGCGTAAAAGAATGCAAATAATATTTCAGGACCCATATTCAGCACTAAATCCACGCCAAACAGCCGGAGACATTGTCGCGGATCCGCTTGTTGTCCACAATATTGGTTCTCAAAAAGAGCGACAGGAAAGGGTTGATGAACTTTTTTCGATGGTTGGACTGCAAAAAAATCAACAAGTTCTCTATCCTCATCAATTTTCGGGTGGACAACGGCAACGATTATGTATCGCCAGGGCTTTAGCACTTAATCCAGATTTTATTGTCTGTGACGAACCAGTGTCTGCTCTAGATGTTGCTATTCAAGCACAGATTCTAAACCTGTTATGCAAATTACAGGACGACCTTAATTTGACATTTTTATTCATATCGCATGATCTAGCTGTAATACAGCATGTTTGTGACGAAATTGCAGTTATGTATTTAGGAGCCGTTGTTGAAAAAGCTGATCGCGAAACACTTTTTAATAATCCACGACACCCTTACACAAAAGCGTTATTATCTGCAGTTTTAACTAGCTCTTCTGGTGAAAAAGCTAAACGAATCCGATTGGAAGGTGATATACCTAACCCAATTAATAAGCCTTCCGGTTGTAGGTTTCGTACGCGTTGTGCTCACGCGAAAGATTTATGCTCTCAAAAGGAAC
>JBMYRX010000064.1:0-10522 GCA_049602715.1 Paracoccaceae bacterium
ACAGTTTTTCGATGCCGTAATACCTGTAATGAAAATAACTGACTCTCTATGGACAATAAACTCAGAGAAAGGAAGTTTTGAAAAATCTTGCATACGCGAAAACTTCGTAACCACTCAAACGCCTCAAGGTTTCAATTATAAAAAAATTCTTGATGCTCATAGAAAAAATGAAACTTCAACAACGGATGATACAGCACTAGCTATTAAATCAAAATTGAGTATTACTACGGTCCAAGGAGACGTGAAAAATATTAAAATTACATTTGAATCTGACTTTGCAATAGCTAGATTTTTTTTGGAGAATTAATTGGATTTTAGATTTGGACATGGATTTGACGTTCATCGGTTTATAGATGGAGAATTTATTATTTTATGCGGCTTAAAGATAGCATTTTCAAAGAGTTTATTAGGCCACTCTGACTCAGATGTAGGTCTTCATAGTATAACTGACGCTCTGTACGGCGCCATTGGATGTGGAGATATCGGGCAGCACTTTCCACCAACCGAAAAAAAGTGGCGAAACGCTGATAGTAGAATTTTTCTAGAACATGCCCAAAAAACCGTCCATAATCAGGGGTATGATATATCTAATATAGATATTACTTTTATTTGTGAAGTTCCAAAAATCAGCCAATACAAAGCTCCAATGGAGAAAAAGCTTTCTGAAATATTGGAAATTGAACTAAGTCGAATAAATATAAAAGCTACTACCAGCGAGGGCTTAGGGTTCACTGGCCGAAAAGAGGGAATCGCGTGTCTTACGACCCTAGGATTGATTTCAAAGTGTTAGAAGCTTTTGTAACAGTCCTTTTCATCGGTCATATAAAACCTGCTCCTGGTACTTGGGGTTCGTTGATTGGCGTTCTATTAATGATTGTCGTATCATTAAATGGGGATCCTTACTTATATTTTTGCATCATTTTACTTTTGGGATTAGTAGGAACAATAGCTATACATTTCTCAACAAAGGAAATTGAACATAAAGATCGTAAGGAAATAATCATTGATGAAGTAGTTGGGCAGTCAATTACCTTATTTCCAATATCCTTAATGGCTTACACTTACGAATTAGACCTAAATGATCTCTGGCTATTCATTTTATTGGGTTTTTTATGTTTCCGTTTTTTTGACATAATTAAGCTTGGCCCCATAAAACAAGCTGATATGCGGAATGATGCAATAGGCGTTATGCTTGACGATTTATATGCTGGAATTCTTTCAGCATTTTTATTAATCATTTTGATGGTATTAACATATGTATATTAGCCCCGCACAAATAATTAGTTTAGCTTTTAAAAAAAATGTTAGAATATCGGTGGCGGAAAGCTGCACAGGTGGCTTATTAACCGCCAGCCTAACTGAAATACCGGGCTCTTCACAGGTTATTGATCGAGGTTACGTAACCTACTCTAATTTATCTAAAATAGATCTATTAAACGTCCAGGAAAGTACCATAAATCAACATGGAGCTGTTTCAGCAGAAACGGCTAAAGAAATGGCTCTTGGAGCCCTTGAAAAAGCCAACTCTCAACTAAGTATTTCAATTACTGGTGTTGCTGGACCTACCTATTCTGAGCAAAAAGAAGTAGGATTAGTATTTTTTGGTTGGGCAGGTGAGAAAATTCAAAACGATGCCAAACATGTAAATTTTGGAAACTTAGGCCGACAAAATATAAGACTTAAATCTGTTGGTTATGCAACAGAGCTTATATTTCAGTTTTTAAAAGTTTGGGACTAAACCTTTTAAATTAATATAAAAAATTCCTTTTAAGAAACGTTTGAGGTTTCTTAAAGTGATTGATAAAGTGTTGCCATAAGGAAAAGAGTAAATATGAGACACTCAACATCGATAATTCCGCAATTTTTTGTAACCGCTTCGCAGGAATGTCCTTACCTAAGAAACCAGTTGGAAAGAAAACTTTTTACACCAATTAGTAAGAGAGTCGGCGACTCAATAAATAACACACTGAGCAAGCAAGGCTTTAGAAGATCACAAAATGTTTTATATAGACCCGCATGCTCTGAATGCACTGCGTGCTTATCTGCAAGAATTTCAGTAAAGAAGTTCATAATTTCACGAAGTCAAAAACGACTATTAAACTCCAATAAGTATATCTTTAGGGAATACAATCAACCTAAAGCTAGTTTGGAACAATTCAATCTTTTTACCAGTTATATTAACACGCGACATAACGAAGGAGGTATGGTGGGCATGGATTACCTCGAGTATAAATCAATGATTGAAGAAACTCACGTAAACACCCGCCTGATGCATTACAGAGATAAAGAAGGCGAACTTTTGGGCACCTGTTTAACAGATGTATTAGACGATGGCTTATCCATGGTGTATTCGTTCTATAACTCAAGTTCAAAATATAAAAGTTTAGGAACATACATGATCCTAGATCATATAAAATTGGCAACCGAAACTAACCAAGATTATGTCTATTTAGGATATTGGGTAAAAGGATCTTCGAAGATGGACTACAAGTCATCTTTCTCCGGAACTGAGGTGTTTTTCGAAAATAAATGGGTACCATTAGATAATATTAGTACAAAAGTTAAAAAGCATACATTATCGACTATAGACCCGATATCGGAACAAATTTCACAAATTAAATTCTCATAATTAAAATCAATTACCGTCATTCGGAAATACATCGCTATTATATTTCCAGTCACTACTTTTATATTTTGTAAAGAAAAACTATAAATAATGAAATAAAAGTTCATTTATTGTGGTTTTTTTGACATAATATTAAAATTCCTTGTTGACGGTTGTTAACCGGAACTTTAATAACTTTCAAAAAAATATAAACTTATAATAATGTCCATTGGAGAATAATATGGTTCGAATTATTACAGGCGCTGAGATTGTTGTTCAGGCATTAATGGATCAAGGGGTAGACACAGTTTTTGGGTACCCTGGTGGCGCAGTTTTGCCCATATATGACGCTATTTTCAAGCAAAAAAAAATTAAACACATATTGGTAAGACATGAGCAAGGTGCAACCCACGCTGCTGAGGGATATGCAAGATCAACGGGGAAACCAGGGGTAGTCTTGGTAACTTCTGGTCCGGGTGCAACAAACGCTGTTACAGGAATGACAGATGCATTAATGGATTCAATACCCATTGTGGTACTCACAGGACAAGTTCCAACATTTATGATAGGAAATGATGCATTCCAAGAAGCAGACACAGTTGGAATTACCAGACCATGTACGAAACATAATTGGCTTGTGAGGGATACTGATAAGCTATCAGATGTTATACATCAAGCTTTCCACGTTGCTAAAACTGGTAGACCTGGACCTGTACTAGTAGACATACCAAAAGACGTACAGTTTGCAAAAGGTAAATATAGCTCTCCTCGTAAATCAAATAATGCCAATTATACCCCAAATACAAAAGGGGACAAAAACTCAGTTCTTAAAATGGTCGAACTCCTAGAAACAGCTGAACGCCCCATTTTTTATACAGGAGGAGGAGTAATAAATTCTGGTCCGGAAGCTTCAAAGTTGTTGAGAATTATTGCAAAGGAAACAAATTTTCCAGTAACCTCCACTTTAATGGGCCTTGGAGCTTTTCCTGCGTCTTCAGATCAATGGATGGGTATGTTGGGAATGCATGGACTTTATGAGGCCAATATGGCTATGCACGGCTGCGATTTGATGATAAATGTGGGAGCACGTTTTGACGACCGGATAACCGGTCGCTTAGATGCATTTAGCCCAAACTCGAAAAAAATACATATAGATATCGATCCCTCTTCAATAAATAAAACGATAAATGTGGACGTGCCAATTGTTGGTGATATATCCAGCGTACTCAGAGATGTTATCAGAATTTGGAAATCACGAGGAAAAAAAACAAGGAAACTGAAAATAGATAAATGGTGGGATACGATCAATTCTTGGCGACAGAAAAACTGCTTAAAATATAATAATTCTAAAAGTTCGATTAAGCCTCAGTATGCGCTTGAAAAACTTGAAGAGTTGACCTCAAAGTTTTCCAACAGATATATTTGTACAGAAGTTGGTCAACATCAAATGTGGGCAGCACAATACCTAAATTTTGAAGAACCCAATCAATGGATGACATCTGGTGGTCTAGGCACTATGGGTTATGGATTTCCTGCATCAATCGGAGTTCAAGTAGCTCATCCAGAGAGTTTAGTAATTAATGTCGCAGGGGAAGCTTCTTGGTTAATGAATATGCAAGAAATGGGTACAGCTATTCAATACAACTTGCCTGTTAAACAATTTATTCTCAATAACGAAAGACTTGGTATGGTACGCCAATGGCAGGAGCTACTTCATGGCGAAAGGTACTCACAAAGTTGGTCAGAAGCGTTGCCCGATTTCGTTAAACTTGCAGAGGCGTTCGGCGCAAAAGGAATTTTATGCGAGAAGCCTGAAGATTTAGAAGATGCAATTAATGAAATGATTAGCTATAACGGGCCAGTAATATTAGATTGCTTAGTTGAAAAGCATGAAAACTGCTTCCCAATGATACCGTCTGGTTCAGCACACAACGAAATGATTATGGGAGATAGTGAAAAAAAAGAGAGCATTGGAGAGACTGGAGCGGTTTTAGTATAACAAAAAAGATTTAGAGTCTATTTATATGAGGAAAGGTGAATTTAATGAGTTCTTTAAAAATAAGAAAAGGTACATCTAAACATTCTGCCTATGACCTAAAGGATCCAAACTCAAATAAAATTGAAACACATACTTTAGCGGTGATAGTTCTAAACGAGTCAGGCGTTTTAGCGAGAGTTATAGGTTTATTTTCAGGTAGAGGATATAATATCCATAGCTTGACAGTTGCTGAAATCGATCATGATAGTAATAAATCAAGAATTACAATTGTAACAACAGGAACACCACCTGTGTTAGCTCAAATTAAAGCACAGTTAGATCGAATGGTTCCAGTCTTTGAGGTTCATGACTTAACGGAGGAAGGTAAAACCGTCGAAAGAGAACTAGCTCTATTTTCCGTAAATGGTACAGGAAATAAAAGAGTGGAAGCCTTAAGATTAGCAGATATATTTCGAGCTAATGTTGTAGATTCAACGCTTGTGAGCTTTGTTTTTGAATTAACTGGAACATCAGAGAAAATTGATGCTTTTGCCGACCTAATGAAACCATTAGGTTTAATAGAAATAGCCCGAACTGGTATAGCGGCACTAGGCAGAGGCAATATTTAATAACCTAAATATTGTATAGAAAAATAATATTGACGACACTATGATAAACTTTCTGTCGCTAAATCTCAATATTTTGAATAGTATACAACCTAAACTGTTGAGTAAGTAAGTCAGGTGGAGGTAAACCATATGTTAAGCTATCTTGATTCAATTATACAACCTGTAGAGGAAGCCACCGGTCTCCCAAATGACCACTACGTTAATCCTCAAATTCATCAATTGGAAAAAAAATCTTTATTTTTTGATACTTGGGCAGGTTTATCAGTAACAGCCAATGTTCCCAACATCGGGGATGTAAAACCAGTAACCTTTTTTAACGTACCACTTTTAATCGTTCGCAATAAAAATGGGGGCATTCGAGTTTTTCAAAATATTTGTAGACATCGTGGTATGACTCTAATCAATGAGGAAAAAAATATAGAAGGTGCAATTAGGTGCCCTTATCATTCATGGTGTTATTCTACAGACGGTCGTTTGATCGCTACTCCTCATGTTGGCGGCGCCGGGATGAATACACATCGCAGTATAAAGAAAGATAATTTGGGACTTATTGAAGTTCGTTCTCATATTTGGATGGACGTAATATTTATCAATATGTCAGGTACTGCTCCCTCATTCCAATCAGTTAACAAACAGCTAATTGAGAGGTGGAAAGAATTTGATCAACCAATTTATCACGGAGGGTTAAATAGTAAATTTACTTTAACTGTAAATTGTAATTGGAAATTAGCAGTTGAAAACTATTGTGAAAGCTATCACCTTCCATGGGTTCATCCAGGTTTAAATTCTTACTCTAAATTGGAAGATCATTATAATATAGAAAACCCAGATATTTACTCGGGCCAAGGTACGTATTTGTATAAACAATATCAATCACTCGAAGGTACTTTTTTTCCTAGTTTTCAAAATCTAAGTAAAAAATGGGACCAGGGTGCTGAATATATAGCAGTGTTCCCAAATGTGCTTATGGCCTGTCAAAAAGATCATGTGTGGTCTGCTGTTCTAAGTCCAAAATCTCACGATAGCACAGTAGAAGAAATAAATATCTATTATGCTAAACCTGATATATGCGAAGACATGAAAAAAAATAATATGGAATTATGGAAAGGTATTTTTTTAGAGGATATATTTGTGGTTGAAGGAATGCAAAATGGTAGGAACTGTTTTGGATTTGATGGTGGAAAATTTTCTCCAGTTATGGATGGTCCAACGCATTTATTTCATGTTTGGGTAGCCAAAAACTTGATAATTCAACAGACGGCTTAATTTATTGTTTTTCAACAACAAGCTCGACAATGAAATATTGAGTCATCATTTTAACAATAATAAAATAGGCCTTATGAACTCTTATATTTGTGCTGCTCGTGGGTCTAAAGACATTAATGAAATAGCTTTTTTCCTAACTCAGGCCTATGTTTTCTCCTTAGAACTTGGTGATAACATAGCATCTAAATCAATTTTAAAAGAGTTAAAGAAAATGAAACGGATATAACTCATTCTTAATCGATATAAATTTTGTTGACAGTGAGTGATAATTTCTATGCGTTAATTATATTTTAACTACACCCAGAAGTACCACCACAAGTATTACATTTCATGCACGTCCCGTTACGAACCAGCGTATAGTTTCCACACTCACCACAAGGATCGCCCTCGTAACCCTGCATTTTTGCCTTCGCCACTTGATCTAAACCAGTTGAAATTGAACTGGCATTTCCAGTCACGCCTGGTTCTTCGTGATAGGTTTCACTATTGGATATAGGTTCTACTTTTAGCGCCTCTACTCCTGTTGACACATTAAGACCGCCTTGAAGAACCTGAAGTTCATGAGGAACTCTTTTTCGCAAATAACCGGATGAACTTATTTGTTTTAATACCGCTAATGATTTAGACTCGTTAGCTTCCGATACCTTATTTATGTTATGAATATCGTCCTTTTCACCGCGTCCCAAGTCATCAAAGCTAGCTCCCTCGGGCTTAACATGAGCCAGATCTGATCTATCCAAATAAGAAACAGCTAACTCTCTGAAAATATAATCCAAAATCGATGTAGCATTTTTAATAGAATCATTACCCTGCACCATTCCAGCGGGTTCAAACTTAGTGAAGGTAAACGCATCTACAAACTCTTCGAGAGGAACCCCATACTGAAGTCCTACCGATACAGCGATTGCAAAATTATTCATCATTGCCCTGAAACCAGCACCTTCCTTATGCATGTCAATAAATATTTCACCTAGCGAACCATTTTCATATTCTCCCGTTCTAAGATATACTTTATGTCCACCCACAGTGGCCTTCTGAGTGTAGCCTTTACGCCGATGCGGCATCTTCTCTCTATTTGAAGTACTTAACTCTTTAATAAAGACTTTTTCGACAACTTTTTCTGCTAAAACGGAAGCCTTTTCATGAGGAGTTCCAGATTCTAGTAGTTCAGCCGCATCATCATCGTCTTCAATTAGAGCTGACGCAAGTGGTTGCGAGAGCTTTGATCCATCCCTGTAAAGCGCGTTTGCTTTTACCCCTAGAGTCCAACTCAATTCATAAGCTTTTTGACACTCCTCAATCGTAGAGTTGTTTGGCATATTTATAGTCTTTGAGATAGCTCCAGATATAAATGACTGTGCTGCAGCCATCATGTATATGTGGCTATTAACTGATAAAAACCTTTTACCTTTCTTTCCGCACGGATTAGCACAGTCAAATATTTTATAGTCTTTTTCTTTTAAATGTGGTGCTCCTTCAAGTGTCATTGTTCCACAAACATGATCGTTTGCTGAATCAATTTGTTCTTTAGAAAATCCTAAATGAGACAGCATATCAAAAGACGGGTTATTTAACTCTGCAAGTGGTATTCCAAGTGTTTGGGAGCAAAACTCTTCACCCAAAGTCCATTGATTGAAAACAAATTTTATATCAAAAGCGCTGGGAAGGGCTGCTTCTATTTTTGCTATCTCAGTTGATCCAAATCCGTGGCCAACCAATGAACTATGATTGATTCCAGGGCAGTTACCCAGCGTTCCATGTCCTACTGCATGGGATACTATTTCTTCAATCTCTGAAGATGGATAACCTAGTTTTTCAAGTGCAGTTGGAACACTTCTGTTTATTATTTTAAAATAACCTCCGCCAGCAAGCTTTTTAAACTTTACTAACGCAAAATCTGGTTCAATCCCTGTAGTATCACAATCCATTACCAAACCTATGGTTCCAGTTGGCGCGATAACCGTAGATTGAGCATTACGAAAGCCAAACTTTTCGCCTAAATCTAAAGCATTATCCCAATGATGCTGTGCCGAAGAAATTAATTCTTCAATTGGACACGACTGTGTATCTAGTGGTACAGGGTTAACTGATAAACTTTCATAGTTTTCTTTTTCTCCATACGCCGCTTTCCTGTGATTTCTTATGACTCTCAGCATATGCTCTGCGTTTTTCTTGTATTTAGGAAATGGTCCTAATTCTCTCGCGATTTCAGCAGAAGTCTCATACGAAACACCAGTCATCAACGCTGTTAATGCCGCACACAATGACCTTCCCTCATTACTGTCATAACCTATCCCCATACTCATAAGTAGACCGCCGATATTTGCATAACCTAATCCTAGAGTTCTAAAATCATAGGATCTTTGAGCAATTTCTTTAGATGGAAATTGTGCCATCATCACAGATATTTCTAACGTTAACGTCCAGAGACGTGTGGAATGAATATAAAGTTGATAATTAAATACATCATCTTTGTAAAAGGTTAACAGATTCATCGAAGCCAAGTTACATGCCGTATCATCTAAGAACATATACTCTGAGCATGGGTTTGATCCTCGTATTTCTCCATCTTCAGGACAAGTATGCCAAGAATTCACCGTATCATGGTATTGGATTCCGGGATCCGCGCAGGACCAGGCAGCGTGGCCTATTTTATCCCAAAGTTCCCTAGCATTAATTCTTTTGGCAATTTGTTTATCTTTTCTATTGATTAGTTCCCAATCTTCATTGGCCTCAACAGCCTTTAGAAATGCGTCAGTGACCCTTATCGAGTTGTTTGAATTTTGTCCTGACACTGAATTATATGCCTCAGAATCCCAATCAGTATTATAGACTGAGAACTCAATACTCTCATATCCTTGCCTTGCATAATCAAGAACTCGTTTTATGTATGTTTCTGGTATTGCAACTTTCTTTGCCTCTCGGATTGCGGATTTAACTTTTTTGTTTTTTGCTGGGCTTACCGCATCTTCCAAAGCTCCGTCCCATTGTTTTATTGCATCGAAAATAATATTTAATTTCTCTTCATGCATTTTTGAGCCAGCAACAATACTAGCTACCTTTTGCTCTTCAAGCACCTTCCAATTAATAAACTCTTCGATATCCGGATGGTCGGCATCAACGATGACCATTTTTGCAGCTCTTCGCGTTGTTCCGCCCGACTTTATTGCTCCCGCTGCCCGATCTCCTATTTTTAAGAAACCCATAAGCCCACTCGACATACCACCACCCGAGAGCTTCTCCCCTGCCCCTCTCAAGGATGAAAAATTTGTACCGGTTCCAGAACCATACTTAAATAACCGCGCCTCACGAACCCAAAGGTCCATTATTCCACCATCATTCACTAAATCGTCACTCACAGATTGAATAAAACAGGCGTGCGGTTGGGGATGTTCATACGAACTTTTTGACTTTGTTAGTTTTCCGCTTTCATAGTCAACATAATGATGCCCTTGTGCTGGTCCGTCGATACCGTAAGCCCAATGTAACCCTGTGTTAAACCACTGTGGGCTGTTTGGTGCAGCCATCTGTAACGCTAACATCGCGCGCATTTCGTCCATGTAAGCTCTGGCATCCGATTCTGTAGTAAAATATCCACCCTTCCAGCCCCAATAGCACCAAGCACCAGCCAATCGATTAAATACTTGTTTGGCTGACGTTTCTCCTGTGTATCTCGAATCTTCTGGAATACTTTTTAAAGCTTCTAGATCTGGAATGCTTCTAGATAAAAAATCGGGTACTCCTTTTTCTTTTACTTTTTTTATTTTAACTGGAACCCCAGCTTTTCGGAAATATTTTTGGGCTATTACGTCTGCCGCTACTTGGCTCCAAGAAGCAGGTACTTCTAAATCTTCTAGTTTGAAAACAATTGTTCCGTCCGGGTTTCTAATTTCTGATGTTCTCTTGCTAAATTCAATATCTGAATATGTGTCTTTCCCTGCGAGTGTTAATTTTCGTTGTATTTTCATTTCACTATTTCCTAACCCTGTGTTCCTCTTGCGGAATTCAAACTCCTGCCTGACGCCTATTCTACTTTTTTATACA
>JBMYRX010000065.1:0-10084 GCA_049602715.1 Paracoccaceae bacterium
AGATGGAAAGTAATAAAACAACGTTTTTAGAAGTTGTTTTAAATCAAGAACTAGGAGAGCCCTTCCGAAGAGACGCAATGAAAAAACCTACACAAGTTGCTGGTATAAACAATTCTGATATGGCAGCAGAGTAGGCACTAACATTATTAGATTTGACCTTATCTTGTTAAATTTATTAAGCTAATGCTCTGCTTGAACGGAGAACTTGGATTATAATGGAAAGCTCACGATTTATCTCCCCCCTTAAGCCCGAATGTCCATTAAATCTAATCGAGGCGGCTAGAAATTTAGCTAGAAAACCCAAAATAGCAATTGTAAAAGCCGATCATAAATTGCCCATGATTGCTGCTAAAGAAGCGGTTTCTGCGAATATAATGGTTCCAATATTTATTGGGCAGGAGGACATTATAAAATCGATAGCTGATCAACTTAATTGGGATATATCTGATTTTAAGATAATCAATAAACCCACCGAAGAGGAGTCAGCGAAAACTGGTGCTAAATTATGTGGTATAGGTTCGGCTGATATATTAATGAAAGGTCATATTCATACCGATCTCTTCATGAAGTCTGTTCTATCTGATAGTTTCGGCCTCAAAATAAACCAACGCTTAATACACTTATTCTATATTTCACATCCAGAAGGTGGGAAACCATTAGTAATCTCTGACGCAGCAGTTAATGTGACGCCCGATGTCGAAACCCGAAAAAATGCTGCCCAGAAAATTGTTAAATTACTTAAATCTTTAGGAAATAAGAAACCCAAAATTGCATTTTTGTCTGCGACGGAATCAGTCATCAAATCAGTACCTTCTTCAGTTGATGCAGAAAAACTGTCTAAATGGTGTACTAATAATATTCCTGATGCAATATTTTCAGGACCATTAGCGTTAGATACAATATTATCATTTAACGCAGCAGAAACAAAAAATCTTCAAAAAAACCCTGTTGCAGGTGATGTAGATGCTATTATAGTACCTGATATTGTGTCCGGAAATGTGTTGTTTAAGGCTTTAGTATATCTTTCTGGAGGCTGTGCCGCAGGGCTAGTTTTGGGAGCCAAAGTACCATTACTTTTGACCAGCAGAGCTGATCCGCCAGCTGCCCGACTAGCATCTATTGCGTTAGCAGCTAAAGTTTCAAATGAACGGATTATATTAAGATGAAACCAATAAATTTAGATTTATCACCAAAAATAAGTGACGAAGTTCGCAAAACAACCTGTTACATGTGCGCCTGTCGTTGCGGAATAGACGTTCATTTCAAAGATGGAAAGCTCACATATATTGAGGGAAATAAAGATCATCCGGTTAACAAAGGAGTACTCTGTGCTAAAGGTTCTGCTGGAATCATGCAAATTAAAGCACCTTCTCGTTTGCGAGCACCTCTTAAAAGGGTCGGCCCACGAGGTTCCGGGGAATTCAAAGAAATAACATGGGATGAAGCTCTAAAAACAGCAACGGAGTGGCTAAGCCCCCTAAAAAAGGAAGCTCCAGAAAAATTAGCGTTTTTTACCGGTCGAGATCAATCTCAATCATTTACCTCTTTCTGGGCACAAGCATTTGGAACACCAAATTATGCTGCGCATGGTGGATTTTGTTCTGTCAATATGGCAGCGGCTGGAATTTATACCATGGGAGGGGCTTTTTGGGAGTTTGGACAGCCAGATTGGGAAAGAACAAAGATGCTTATGATTTTTGGTGTAGCCGAAGATCATGATAGTAACCCAATAAAAATTGGTCTTGGAAGATTAAAAAAACGAGGTGCTAAAATAATTGGGGTAAACCCAATTCGTTCAGGTTATAATGCAATAGCTGATGAATGGGTCGGCATAACACCCGGTACTGATGGTTTATTCATTCTATCTATTATTCACGAGCTATTAAAAGCTGGAAAAATCGATATAGAATACCTTTCTAATTTAACAAATGCCCCAGTTTTAATTAACGAGGATCCAAAATCTGATCAGTTCGGGTTACTATTAAAAGATAAAGATAAAAAATATCTAGTTGTAGATCGACTCACTGGAGAAACTGTCCCGTTTGACCAGTTAGGCATTGACCCTGACCTTTCAGGCAAGGTTAAAATCAATGGAATTACACATAGGTCAGTTTTTCAAATTCTAATTGAAAAGTATTTAGACAAACAATATTCGTCAGAAATTACTTCAAAGAAAACTGGTATATCTTCAAAAACAGTTAAAAGAATAGCAGCAGAATTAGCTGATATCGCTTTTAATAAGTCAATTGAAATAAAAAAAAGTTGGACTGATTTTCGAGGAAAAAAACATACAAAAATGATAGGTAGGCCCATATCGTTCCACGCGATGCGTGGAATTTCAGCCCATGCAAACGGCTTCCAGACCTGTAGGTCGCTACATTTACTTCAGATAATTTTAGGCTCCGTTGAAACACCTGGTGGCTTTAGGTTTAAACCACCATACCCCAAGCCACCCGAAGCCCATCCAAAGCCTCATTATGGGGTTAAGCCAAATCAACCACTTGATGGCCCTCACTTGGGGTTTGTTCACGGTCCAGAAGATCTTGCACTTGATGAATTTAATAATCCAGTTCGAATAGATAAGGCTTTCTCTTGGGAAAACCCAATGTCAGCCCATGGGTTGATGCATATGGTTATTTCAAATGCACATGCCGGTGATCCGTATAAAATTGATACACTTTTTATGTATATGGCAAATATGTCATGGAATTCGTCTATGAACACCAGCGGCGTCATGAAAATGCTTACCGATAAAAATGAGTCCGGAGAATACGTAATTCCAAAAATAATTTATTCAGATGCTTATTCATCGGAGATGGTCGCATATGCAGACCTAATATTACCAGATACGACATACCTAGAAAGGCATGACTGCATATCTCTTTTAGATAGACCTATTTGTGAAGCAGATGCTGTTGCTGATGCTATTAGATGGCCAGTAATTGAACCCGATAGAGACGTAAGAGGTTTTCAATCTGTTCTTTGTGATCTAGGCGCACGGTTAAAGCTACCCGGTTTTATTAATGAAAACGGGACACCAAAATATAAAGATTACGCTGATTATATTCTAACCCATGAACGTAGGCCAGGTATTGGCCCACTCGCTGGGTTTCGGGGCGATGGAAGTAAGAATGGTCGTGGAGATCCAAACCCTGAACAAATAAATAGATATATTGAAAATGGCGCTTTCTGGACAGAACATATACCTGAGGAAGCTCAATTTTATAAACCATGGAATACTTCGTATCAAAACTGGGCTGTAAACATTGGTATATATGATAGCCCTCAACCCTATATATTCAATATCTACTCAGAACCTTTAAGAAAGTTCCAACTTGCTGCAGAAGGAGTTGGAAAAAGACAACCTCCAGAATACCTGAGAGAGCGAATTAAAAAAACTATGTCACCTCTTCCCATATGGTATGATTCTGAGGAGAAAACTTCAAAGGAATTTCCTATAACAGCTCTAACTCAAAGACCTATGGCAATGTATCATTCCTGGGGTAGTCAAAATAAGTGGTTAAGACAAATACACGGGCATAACCCATTATATATCCCAACTAAGATATGGAACTCAGAGAGATTCGAAAAAGGTGATTGGGCCGAAGTAACCTCTCGTCACGGGAAAATAATTGTCCCGGTTTCACACCAAGCGGCCCTTAATGAAAATACTGTGTGGACTTGGAACGCAATTGGGAAACGAAAAGGTGCCTGGGCACTGGATGAAAATTCTCCTGAATCAACCAAAGGATTTTTATTAAATCACCTAATAAATGAACTGTTGCCTCCGAAAGGTGATGGTTTAAGATGGGCAAATTCAGATCCAATAACTGGTCAAGCCGCTTGGTTTGATCTCAAAGTAAAAATCAAAAAGGCTGTTAAACCGATAGAGTCTCAACCATCATATCCAAAAATAAAAACATATAATAAACAAAATATTTTTGGCCTCAATGAAGTAGAGAAAAAAATATGACGGAATTACCTTCGTACACTGAAAAAAAATTGGGTCTAGTCATTGATTTAGATACGTGTGTGGGCTGCCACGCATGCGTGGTGTCATGTAAAGGTTGGAATAATGAGAATTATGGTGAACCCCTTTCAGATTCAGATCCTTATGGGAGTAATCCAACTGGAACTTTTTTAAATAGAGTTCATACTTATGAGGTTCAGCCAGAGGAAGGTAACGCGCAAACTATACACTTCCCAAAATCCTGTCTACATTGTGAAGATGCTCCTTGTGTTACAGTTTGCCCAACCGGTGCGAGCTATAAAAGGGTAGAAGATGGGATTGTCCTAGTAAATGAATCTGATTGCATAGGCTGCGGACTCTGTGCGTGGGCTTGTCCCTATGGCGCGCGTGAGCTTGATCCCTCAGCAGGAGTAATGAAAAAATGCACACTTTGTGTTGATAGGATCTATAATACTAATCTGGCAACGGAGGATCGTGAACCCGCGTGTGTTCGAACTTGTCCAGCAGGTGCACGGCATTTTGGTGATTTCAATGACCCCAAAAGTAATGTTAGTGAATTAACCCGAGAAAGAGGTGGTTTTGATTTAATGCCAGAACAAAATACTAAGCCAGTTAATAAATACCTTCCACCTAGACCAAAAGATGCCGAGATTGATATTTTGGCTCCACTTCTTGAAACAGTTGCGGAAGAACCAAAGGGATTTTTGAAATGGTTAGACCAGACCTTGGGTAAAATCTAATGCATCCAGCACCTTCAATAATAGTATTTACCGTCTTTTCTGGATTAGGCTTTGGTCTATTGACATTTTTGGGCTTAGGGTTACCGGAAACAACAAACCTAACAATGATTATATATTTTTTAATTGGTTTCAGTCTTGTTTCTATCGGGCTTCTTTCATCAACATTGCATTTGGGAAATCCTCAAAGAGCCTTAAAAGCATTTACTCAATGGAAGACTAGCTGGCTATCTCGAGAGGCTTGGATGAGTATGGTTACAATGATAGTTATGGCCGCTTATGCTTTCTTGCTATTATTCATGGATATTAGAATTATTTCATTAGGGATATTGGGGTCTTTGCTCTCATTAATCTCTGTCTTTAGCACTGGGATGATATACACGCAGATTAAAACAGTTCCTAGATGGTGTCATTGGAGTACTCCCATATTATTTATTCTATTTAGTCTAGCTGGGGGCGCCTTATTAGCTGATCAAATAAAATTAGCTAAAATATTTTTAATTTGTTTATTAATCGGTCAGATTCTTATTTGGAGAATTGGTGATACACAGTTTTCAAGTAATGGCACGTCAATTGAAACAGCCACAGGACTCGGAACGATAGGTAAAGTAAAATTATTTGAAGCTCCTCACACTGGCACTAATTATCTACTAAACGAAATGGTTTACATCATTGGACGCAAGCATTCCAAAAAACTCCGAATGATTGGTCTAATATTAAATACTGTTCTCCCTTTAATATTAGTTTTAACTAATCCGACATCATATACTCTAATAGCAGTTTCAGGGCTAATTCACATTAGTGGTACTATGGTGTTGCGTTGGTTATTTTTCGCAGAAGCAGAACATACAGTCGGTTTATACTATGGAGAACATAGTAAATAAAATTTAGTATTTACTTAAAATACCTAATCATTATCAGTCAAACCCGCTCCTGCTCCTTTTAAGCGTGAGGCTTCTGACTCTGGAACATACGTCTTGCTAGCCATTTTTTCTAATAACTTGATTAAGTTAAAAGGAATAGGTGCGGGTGGCCCAACTTGTGAAAAAAAATTTTTTCTTGATAACTTTATACTTAAATGACTTTCATCAATTTCATCAATCTTGAAGAATACTCCATATTTTTCCTGAGAATTAATTAGTAATACTCGCAAAAGTGCCGGCCATTTTAAATCTTCTAAAACTACTTCGTCTAAATCAGATAAGAGACTATCAACTACAATTGGACCACACATCGCAAATTTAGCATTTTTTATTAGAATTTTCTTACCAGTGACTTCAGCACAAATTTTTTGATGGTCTTCAGATAGTACATCAATCATCATAAACATAAGTTCTGGGTCTGACATAAGTTTGGGTGTTAAATTAGACATTTCAATGGAATGCCCAAGTGATAATCCAGCACCACGCCCAGCCTTATTAATTAATGATCTTATCTCCGCTTCTGATCGTCTTTGTAGAATTTCTGAAATACCTTTTCCCATTAGTTTTCTAAATCAAAGTTTTGAGTCACGTGATTAAGACAGGCAACCAGGACTCATCTTTTTCGTTCAAATCAGTAAGTAATGGAGCTCCTTGACCTAATGCGATCCTGACCCACCTATCGGACTTTGGATCAAATTTTGCTGCTCCAAAAAAGGATAACTTACAACGCAACATATCAATTGGCTTACATTTCAAACTGATTAGGTTTTCTTGAATCTCTGAATATGGGTATTGCGCCATAACCTGTACTCGTCTGACTGCTGCTCTGTGTTCTGGATGATATCTCAAAAACTCTGCTGTATTTTTATATTTAGGTTCAATATCAGAATATAAACTTTTAATTTGACGGGCAACATCCATTGGGCTCTCTAGTTCCGCCCCAGGTTCTTCATATCTTAACCCTAACCTAGGCTCTAACTTTTCTTCACTAACATACCAAAATTGAGTAGTCTCACACTTATCTTCAAAATCTACAGATGTGGCCCACTGGAATTTAGTAATTATTATATCTTTTAGTTCTTTTAATGACATTACAGGATTCAGAGGTAATGAATAATCGGAAACCATACAGCATGTTAACCCATCCACAATCTCACCGGATTCCTCTAAAGAGAATGATACAACCAATTCCTGGCAATCCAAAGAAAAACCTTTAGAAAACTCCAATAAACTATCAATCGGGTTTCTATTATTTAATAGTTGAAATAAATTATCACAGATCTGTTTCCATTCACTTCTAAGTGTTTTTATTCGAGATTGGTACTCAATGTCCGGCACATTCCATTGTTCAAGATGCAAAGTTACTCTTTTTGATAATGTTATAAACTTCTTTATTTGTAATTCACTTAAACAGGGAATAGTTCTTACTCTTGCTAGCCCAGTCTCTTTGGCCATCATCCAGTTACTAATAAGTTCAGGGTGTTCAACCAGAAAAGGAGCCATCCCTAAACCAGTTGAATTTCCAATCCCCAAATACTTTTTATATTTTCTATCTAACTCTCCACAGCCGACATGCTCAACTAAATCGTGAGTAAATCCTCGGATTAGTAGAACTGTTAGCATCTCGGCCATAAATGGTCCTGCCAGGACTTCCCTATCTAAAATTTTGTTTCTATCCAATATACCAAATTTGCCATTACCATAAACAGCCGTGGTACGCATAAGGTATCCTATATCTTTTATCATTTCCAAATCTGGTTGCTTGCCGTTTTTCAACCTTTCCACTACATGAGAAAATAACCTAACTGATTTATTCGCTCTACTTAATATTAAATCCTTACTAGTATATCTGCCTGCCTCTTGAAGCGGTACTTGCTTTTCTAATCTATCAATTTCCTTCTTATCTGGAACGCCATCATAAAGGACATACGAGCTATCCCAGGCTTCAGCAATCACGCGATCAGTTCGGTTAGAAGGATCTAATTTATTCGAGAAGGCAACAAGGGAATAAACATCATTTCCTATCTTAACTGAATAAACCGCCCTACCAAAGCCTTCTCTATCCATATCCCACAAAGGTCGATTAATCGTTGCAGCTTTTCTAGAAAGATTTCTAATTAAAGTTCTCATAAAAGACATCCGAGATGGGAACATCGAGCCCATTCGGTCAAGTTTCATAATTTCACTAGGGCTTCGCAGAAGAATTTCATTTCTGAACGGTTTATTCATTTTCAATCCCATAAAAAGATTCTTTATAAAATCTTAACCAATTTTGTCCCATTATACCGTCTACTTCCGATGATGAAAAACCAATACGACTCAAACCCTCTCTAATATTCTGAAAGTCACGATTATCCTTAAACCACTCGGGTTGTTTGGGAAACCCTGGATTTGAAGCAGAACCTTCGCCATAGTCTAGCTCTTTTGACCACCGACCATTCCTCATCCATTTAACGATACTGTCTGGTTGATCTTGACACAAATCAGACCCAATCCCCAGATATTCTGCACCATATTTTTCCGCAGAGTTAGCTACCATCTCACAAAAACTTGATAATGCACATGAACTACCTCCCTTAAGATGATGCGGGTATAAAGAAAACCCAAGCATCCCACGTCTCGCCGTTAATTCTTTTAATACCTCATGCTTTTTATTTCTAACTGCGGGATGCCACCAATGTGGATTTGCATGAGTGATTGAAATAGGTCGTTCGGAAAGGTCAATTGCCTCTCGTGTAGACCTATCTGCAGAGTGACTCATGTCTATTACCACACCCAATCGATTCATTTCTTTTACCGCCTGTTTACCAAACCGCGTTAGCCCCGGATCTACATCCTCATAGCAGCCCGTAGCCAGTAAGGACTGGTTATTATAGCTTAATTGCATAAACCTAATACCCAAATCATAAAAAACTTCTAGCAAACCTATATCATCTTCAATTGGGCTCGGGTTTTGAAATCCAAAAAAAATAGCTGTCTTATTAGAGGACTTCGCGATATCAATATCTGTTGAAAACTTACCTTTCATAATCAAATCAGAAAAATCGTTAAACCAAGTATTCCATTTCTCAATATTAAGAACCGTTTCTCTAAAGTTTTCATGATAAGCTATTGTAACATGTACGGCATCTAAACCGCCCTCACGCATTTCTTTGAATATTTTTTCTGACCAATTTGCATACTGAAGATTATCAATAGTAACCAAAGTGTCTCCTCCTAATCTCAAATTTGATACAAAGTTTAAAAATCAAGGGCTGTATATTTTGTATCAAGGTAATCCTCTAAGCCTTGACTCCCACCTTCTTTTCCCAAGCCACTTTCTTTAACACCACCAAATGGTGCCTCTACAGTTGTAATCAAGCCTGAGTTAATACCAATCATTCCATACTCTAGTTTTTCGTTTAAACGCATAATCCTTCCTACATCTCTAGTATAGGCATAAGAGCATAATCCAAAATCAGTATCATTAGCCATCGCAATCGCTTCTTCTTCGCTTTCAAATTGGAATACTGGTGCCAAGGGACCGAATATTTCTTCCTTAGCAAACCTCATATTTTGTTTTGCACCAGCTACAATTGTTGGTGAAAAGAATGTATGACCCTTGCTATGTCGTTCTCCTCCTAAAGAAATTTTTGCACCCTTAGCAAGAGCATCATCGAGTAACTCTTCAACTTTTAATACCGCATCCATATCTATTAACGGCCCCTGTTCAACATCAAGCTCTCGACCATCACCAACTTTCATTTTAGCAGTTTCATTTATAAATTTGTTTAGAAACTCTTTATAGACATCAGACTGCACATAAATCCTGTTTGCACATACGCAAGTCTGCCCGGCGTTTCTAAATTTACTTACAATTGCCCCTTGAACTGCTTTATCAATATCAGCATCATTAAATACAAGAAACGGCGCGTTTCCACCGAGTTCCATACTAACTTTCTTAACTGTTGCCGCAGAGCTTTTTATCAGCTCCTTTCCAACTTCAGTAGAGCCCGTAAAAGTAACTTTTCTTACAAGCGAACTACTCATGATAGCACTTCCTATTTCATTCGCTGGTCCGGTCAATATATTTACCACACCATTTGGAAAACCCGCTTCCTGACATAGAGCCCCCCATGCTAAACCAGAATAAGGCGTAGCAGACGCTGGTTTTGCTACTATAGTGCACCCGGCTGCTAATGCTGGACCTATCTTACGCGCAAGCATTGAAGAGGGGAAGTTCCAGGGTGTAATCATACCAACGACACCTACTGCGTGTTTTGTTACAAGAATTTTCCGATCCTGTGTAGAAGCTGGGACTATCTCTCCTTTATTACGTCTAATTTCTTCTGCGAACCATCTAATATATGCTGCTCCTATAAGGATCTCTCCAGTAGATTCAGCTAAAGGTTTTCCTTGCTCTATAGTCAGTAATTCTGCTAAATCTTTCTGATTATCTAAAAGAGCGTCGTGGA
>JBMYRX010000066.1:0-9874 GCA_049602715.1 Paracoccaceae bacterium
AATTAATAAGCCTTCCGGTTGTAGGTTTCGTACGCGTTGTGCTCACGCGAAAGAGTTATGCTCTCAAAAGGAACCGATTCTTCAAGAGAAATCCCCGGGTCACTGGGAGGCTTGCCATTTTCAAACCTAGTTATCTAAAAATTATTAGATTTGGACAAATTTATTTACTAGAATACATAAAAAGCATAACCAACTTGGTAAAATTATTAATAGTTAATTTCTCAGTGAGGACGCAACACTTTTCCAGAGTCAACTTCTGTTCGAGTCCCGTTGTGCATACAAATACCACCATTTACAAGCACATGCGCTATACCAGTAGCATATTTTCGGGGTGTTTTTACACTCGCATGGCTCTTAATAAGAGTAGCATCAAATACAGTTATATCTGCTGCAGCACCTTCTTGGATGAACCCACGATTTGTTATTCCAACGCGTTCAGCCGGCAGTGACGTTATACGGCGTATACCTTCCTCTAAAGTCAATATACCCTGCTCTCTTACATAATGTGATAAGAACCTTGCAGCCCAACCATATCCTGACAAAGATCCTATATGATGTTTCAGACAACCGTAAGGAGCCAGCGCCTGTGTATCAGAAATCACAGCACATTCAGGTTGTTCTAAAGCGAGTTTAATATCCCCATTATTGAAAGATTGAGAGGTCCACATAAGATGATTCATATTTACAGCTTCTTCTTCTAGTAGAAGGTCAAAGACTGCATCATAAGGATTTGTATTCCTTCGTCTTCCAATGTCGTCAAAACTCATACCAACAAGATCTTTATTCGCTTCTGATTGCATTAGCACAATCTTGTTCCAACCGTTCGAATTAACCAGTCTCCACATTGGACGTGGATTCCGTTTTATCTTTTCACGTATATCATTGTCTTTTAGGCGTTCTCTGACTTTCTCAACACCACCTTCTCGTGCCCATTGAGGTAGGATCGCTATTACATGCGTGTGGGACCAATCATGAGGAATAACATCAAAAGCCACATCTACTCCATGACCTCGAGCTTGTTCACACATATCGATTGCATGTTGCATCGCGTACTCTGGTGCTCCAAATTTTGGTTGAATATGAGATATTTGTAATTTGGCGTTGGCTGCCCTTGCTGTTGAAATAGCCTCCCCGAATCCTAAATCATAAAAAAGATCTCTATTACGTACATGAGTCGCATAAAGAACGTCATGTTTAGCAGCAACTTTTGCTAAATCGGCTAATTGATCTGGGCTAGCAAGGCTGCCTGGCCAATATTCTAAACCTGTAGAAAAACCATAAGCGCCTCCTTCTATACTTTCGTCTAGAAGAATTGCCATCTTATCCATCTCGTCTTCATCAGCTGGACGCAACGCATCTCCAACAACAGCTCGATGAATTGTTCCATGGCCCACGAAAGCTGCAACATTTACACCTAAGGGAGTTTTATCTAAATGATCAAGATAGTCACCAAAAGACCGCCAATTAGCATTTACCGCACCTTCGATAAATCCTGGAGACATTAAAGCGATGTCCGAATTTGATCTTGCTGGGGCACAAGAAACACCACATTGTCCAACTACTTCTGTGGTAACCCCTTGGTGTACCTGACTTTCAGCTCGCCCGTTGGCTGCTAGAGTAAAGTCGGAATGAGTATGGAGGTCAACAAAACCTGGAGAGACTATCAGGCTTGTTGCATCGAGAACATTTTTTGCGTCATAGGTGGCGTTACTTATCTCTACAATTTTCCCCTCTTTTACTCCAATATTAGCTTTAATAGGTTTTCCACCTGTCCCATCATAGACTTCTCCACCTTTAATTAAAACATCTAACATTTCTTACCTCTTGATATCATGAAAGTTTTGTTGAACTCGAGTATGAATTATTTAAGTATCAAACTAATATTTTCCCTTATTATACATAAGAAAGGGATAACTATTTACCCAAGGTTAAAAGATGTTTCTTTAACTGTAAATTGCTAATTTTACATATAATTATTCATTATTAGCATATTAGGCTCTATCTAGTGCTAGTTTGTTTAAATTTGACTGGCATTTCTTTCTGGTAAAAACTTCCAAAGTTTTTCTATTTTATCACTCTGGTTTTCCAGAGATCTATAAATCCTGACTTCAAGTCCAATGTCCCAGGTTTGATTGCCTGCTCTAGCTAAAATATTTTTATCGAATGATTCTTCTAAAGAACAGAGTGGTAACCAGGCCAATCCATGACCTTCGACTGCCATTTTTTTAATGGATTCAGACATTGGACTTTCGTAGATACGATTAAGTAGAGGTTTATGTTTATTGTGTTCTAGAAAATTGGTTTCAACTTTTCCTAGATACGACTCTGAGGAGTAAGATAGATGTGGAATAACTTTTTGCTCGTTATCATCCAAACAATATTTGGGTGTGCCATCATTCCTTACAGCTGACACCGGTATTAATTTTTCAGATCCTAATATTTTAAACGAATAAATACTTTTATCTAATCTTCTTGGTAATTGAATATGGTGATGGCATATTAAAAAATCACAATTCCCGTTAACAAGGGTTTCTACATGGTTGTGGGTAAAATTTAAAATTAAACGAATTGATAGCTCACCAAGTTCACTTTTTAGTTTGGTTAACCATTTTGGAAAATAATATGTTGATATAGTGTAGGGAGTCGCAAAATTAATAGTATTGGAATTTAGTTTACTTTCATCACGTAACTCATTTCTAACATCGTGTATCAGACTTAACGATTCCTCAGCAGCATCTCGGAACCTCATACCGGCTTCAGTAAGTTTCGTGGGATAAGTACTACGATCTACTAGTGGCACCCCAACCCAGACTTCTAGCTGTTGGATTCGACGACTAAATGCCGGTTGTGTAACGTTTCGTTCCTCAGCAGATCGTGAGAAGTTTTGGCTGGTAGCTAAACTAAGGAAATCTTCAACAAGTTTGAAATTCATTTACTGACCACATAGAAATTTTAAGAATGTTGTGTATATTAAGCATATTAATATAATTTTTATAAGGGCTTCTTTTATAGAAAGTTGAAAGCTGGCCTAAAAAGAGATCTTACTAATAACGATCAATTGAAATAGTATTTTATTTTTTTAAGGTTTTAAAGGTTATTAAGTGCTTAATGATAATGAAAAACTCTCAGGAGTAACAATAATTGGCGGTGGAATCATCGGGGTATGCTGCGCTCTATCTCTTCTAGAACGAGGTTGCGATGTCACGATAATCGATAAAAATGAACCAGGGGATGCTACCAGCTTTGGTAATGCTGGCGTGATTTCGCACTGGTCGTGCGTTCCTCAATGTTTGCCAGGAGTTTGGAAAAATATACCAAAGTGGTTACTTGATGAAAACGGACCATTGAGTTTCAATTTAAACCAACTTCCAACTCTGGTTCCATGGGTCGTTAAATTCTTATCGAACAGTAAAAAAAATAAAGTTGAACAAATTTCTAATATGATGGAGAAATTAATGTTTGGAAACATAGCTGGGTACCGACATTATTTGAATGGTACTGGGCGAGATGATTTGCTTATTGATAGCTGGTACATAAATGTTTTTCGAGGGGACCAAGTTCCTAGACTTGATGATTATGCGTGGAAGCTGAGAGTTGATCGTAATGCTCCACTTAAAATCATTGGACAAGGGGAATTACTGGAGCTTGAGCCAGATCTTTCTAAAGACTATCACAGTGCGATAGTGATTAAAGATCAAAGTAGAACTGTTGATCCTGGAAATCTTTGCAAGACTCTTGCAAAAAAAGCGTTTTCAAAAGGTTGTAATTTTAAAAAATTAAAAGTTAACGCAATTAGTAGAAATAAAAATAATACATACCGACTGCATTGCGTTGGTGGGAACTTCATATCCGAGAAAGTAGTTGTCGCTGCTGGTATCTGGTCAGTAGAGTTAATGAAATCATTGGGGTTAAAAATCCCATTGATTTCTGAAAGAGGTTATCATGTTGAATTTAGTGATCCGGGAGTGAAATTGAATAATTCCATTATGGATGTTGCAGGGAAGTTTGTGTCAAGCTCAATGGCAAACGGAATTCGATCAGCTGGCACAACAGAATTCGCTAGTCCAAACTCGAAGCCAAATTTCGAACGAGCCAAATTAATAGAAAAACTGACGATGCAACTTCTACCGGGTCTAAATGCGGCTTCAACAAACTATTGGGTTGGATCACGCCCATCATTCCCAGATAGTCTCCCGTCTGTTGGACCAATATCAGGGCTTCCTAATTTATACTCAGCATTTGGTCATAGCCATTATGGTATGGGAATGGCTCCCGCAACTGGTAAGTTCATTACAAATTATATTATGGAGGAACCACAAAATATTGATCTAACACCTATAAAATTAGATCGGTTTTTTTAGTGATTCAATAAAAATTATTAGGCGGACATCTCCTTCTTGATATATTGGGTTTAAAGCGACATTGCTGTTAAAATAGGGCAATTGGGGCGATCGTTCCCCTCACAGAGTTTAGCTAGTGTGCTCAATTCTTTTTTCAATTTTTTTAATTCGCCTAATTTAGCATCAATTTCAGAAATTTTTTCCAAAGTAAGGCGTTTCACATCTCTGCTGGGTCTAAACTCATCTTCATAAAGCGATAGCAATTCTCTGCATTCTTCGATGTTAAAATTGAATTTACGTGCATTGCCCACGAATAGGAGTTTAGCCACATCAGACTCCGAGAAATCTCGATATCCGGTTCTTACATTTACGTAAGGTTTAATTATGCCAATATCACTGTAGTAACGAATAGTTTTAACCGTTAGACCTGAAAGTGATGCTGCTTTTCCAATATTCATTTTTCTCTTTACTCTCCTGTTACTGGAGACCTTATATTATAAAGTACGAAAAGTAAATAAAACTAAAATAAAGGTTTAAGTGATTTGTCCCTTGAAAAATATATGATTATTGCGTGCTACTTATTGATTGAGATGTCTATCTTGGGTTCGTTGACAAGAACTAGATTTACCAATGATGGGTGTGGCGTATCCTCCATTTTTATTCGTTTAGGTTCGTGTTTCGTCCTCTATAGAATGCCTTGTGTAACAGGACGTGATTTTGAAAAAAATATTCAAAAATGCCTAAATGGTTTCTTTGTTCCAAAACTTTTCGTGCAACTAACGACGGTAATTGAGAAGGAGGTTCCTAATGGCTTCGACTGTAACTGGAATATTAACAATAAATTGGCAATGTAGCCACACATGGAAGAGGGCCTCTGTTAATACAGCGTGGTGTTTGGCAGGATGTATGATCGGTGATTTTGGTACTATTGCCTACTTTCAGATTACAGGAACTCCCTGGCCGGTTTGGGCAATTATGTCATTGGCGATTTTTAATGGAATAATGACATCAATTATGCTTGAGACCATAATTCTCTCAAAGCAAATGGTCCTAAGGTTGGCCTTTAAAACAGCCATTGGTATGTCGCTTGTCTCCATGATCGCGATGGAAGCCGCTATGAATATCACTGACGTTATGCTAACCGGTGGTGCTATTTTAACCTGGTGGGTTATCCCATTAATGTTAATCGCAGGATTTATAACACCACTACCCTATAATTATTGGCGTTTGAAAGCGTTAGGCAAAGCGTGTCACTAAGGAAATATACCACATGATGAAAAGTTTATTTAAAGCACATATTAGTACTTTTCCTTGTGGTTGGAACTATAAACGCGCTGATCAGGTCTTGTGGCTCCAATATCGAAGATGGCGTTTCTTTGCAGTTTAAGGAATAAAAGAATGAATAAAACTTATCTTGGGTTGAGCATTGCTATAATGGGATCAGTTGGGTTGATTTATGTTTTGGCTGCCCCAACAGAAGAAGTTAATGCCTCTGTTATCTTGATGCCGAATGATCAAGCTATCGTCGCTCGAGGGAAAGAGGTCTACGCGCAAAATTGTGCATCATGTCATGGAGAAAATCTTAAAGGTCAAGCCGACTGGCAAAAGCGAGATGCTGAAGGTTATCTACCGGCTCCCCCCCACGATATAGATGGGCATACATGGCATCATCCCGATAGTTATCTTTTTTCTATGACCAAATACGGGATTGAAAAAATGATTGGTGAGAAATACCCGAATAAGATGCCTGCCTATGAGGGTAAACTCAGTGATGCTGAAATAATTGCCGTTCTTTCATACATCAAAAATACATGGCCAAAGCGTATCCAGCTGCAACATGATCAAATGAATATGCAAGTAAATTCTGAATAATTGGAGAACTTAATGTTTAAAAACTTTCTAATTTTTATATTATTCTTTTCGCCATTTTCTGCGTTGGCGCATTCCCCACTAGCATCTTTATCGCCACCAGACGGAGCTTCTTTGGGTCAAACGCCGTCACAGATAGAGATGGTGTTCAAGTTGCCGGCAAAACTTATTAAAGTTGAGATGCGTAGACTTACTGCTAAAAGCAATGGTTCGTTTCTTAGGAAGCTAATCGGTAGTCGCGAAGGTGATGAGGTTACTTTGCGTAAGGACTTTCTTATGAAACTTGATAAGAAACATTTTATCTCAGTGCCGTCATTGACCAGCGGGAATTATTCTGTCGCATGGCGAGCGATGGGGGAAGATGGCCATGTCATCAAAGGTAATTTTTCCTTTAAAGTAACCAACAATTAGCATGGATATTTGGAGTATTACCAACCCTTTTTTGAAGGCTCTGCTTTACCTTTCTTTACTTGGAACTGTGGGAACATTATTATTTTCTCTTCATTTTAATAAATACCAGTCTCTAGCTGGAGTGCGTTACTGTCAGAGTTTGATAAAAAAAAGCGCAAGCTTGGGTATAATAGTTTCATTGGGTACTTTCTTCTCAGTTGCTGGAAATATGGGTGGTGACTTTGTGAGCGCTATTGATATGATTATGTTGCGGCTTGCATTTGAGTCAAAACTTGGTCTTGCATCGTTGATTGCATTGTTAGGCTTTGTAATATTGAGGGTGACAAACAAAAGTACTTCTCAACTTGGTTTCGTTATATCTCTTATTGGTTTGATACTAGTTTTATTGTCATTTGTAATCAGTGGTCATTCTACTAAAGATGGTTTTGTCACGCAAACTTTGTTGCTTATTCATTTAGTTGGCATATCATATTGGCTTGGCTCTTTGCTACCATTAAGTTGGATGTGCATATCAGATGATGATGAAAATTTGCACATCATTACACATCGGTTCGGTGTGTTAGCCATAGGGTATATTATGGCTTTGATGATTTCGGGTTTTATATTCGCTTACCACTTGATAGGTAGCTTTTATGCTCTTATCAATACGAGCTATGGCAATGTACTTTTGGCGAAGCTTGTGGCTGTATTTTTGATATTATCATTAGGGGCTTTGAATAAATTTAAGCTTGTACCGCTACTTATTAAAAACCCCACTGTCGGGGCAAAACGGCTTAGATCTTCTGTGAATTTCGAAATAATACTTGCTTTAATTATTTTAGGTTTTTCCAGTCTCTTAACTACATCACTTACATTACCTATGGGTATTTAAGTGTTTTCTTGCCAAAATTTTCAAAAGCTCAGTGTCTCGAGAGTATTAAGATTCATAAGCGCTTAGATCAAAAAGTAATATTTTTTGATATTCCGAATTTTTTAAGAAATAATTTTAGCTATTTTAGAATATGCGTCCCGACCTTTGTTGTACATTAACGTCAAATATTTTTTATTATTCCAAACAAGAATTGCGTGTTTATAGTTGTCTCTTTGTTTGATTTTTGAAAACCAATTAGTTAGGTTTTGTCTTTCCTTGAACATAAATGACAAATCTAAATGCTCAAAGCGTGTCAAATATGGGGTATACGATATATCAGCTAAAGAGTAATTATCTCCAGCTAACCATTCATATTGGGATAAATGTTTATCTAGTTTATCAAAAACTTTTAAATATTCATCTAGGGCAGTGGGGAAGTACGTTGATTCTAAGCCCTTAAAAATCGTATCTTTACTAATATCTCTTCGTTTTTTATCCGGTATCATTTCAATAAGTTTATTGATTTCTTCTGTATTATATTTTTCAATAAATTGATGCCTAAACGCAATACATGAGCTAATAATCGCAATAGCCGAATGTAAGCTGTCATCTATATTTTTATTCAATAGACGCATTCTTGCTATATCGTTCGATTTGATTGGCCTAAGAGGAACTTTAGGAAACTCGTCCTCCAAATATTCCATAATAATCGTAGATTCTATGACTATATCATTTCCATAGACCAACGTTGGGACCACACCATTTTTATTTAACTTATTTATGTATTCTTTTGTTCTTGTTTCACCTTTTCGTAAGTCTAAATGTTTGCCTATCCACTCCAATTTTTTTTCTTCTAAAAGCAATCGAACTTTTTGAGAACAGCTTGACATATCATTGTGGTATAATTCCAACTTTGGCATATTTTTACCCACTATGTTTTAAATTAATAAACAGAAAAACTTTAACTAACCTAAAAGATTAATGAAAGTCGTTTGTTTATTATTTTAAAGGTTTTTTATGATAGGAGTGGTAACTTTTTTATAAAGACATTATTATTTTTAGAGTTAAAATAAGTTATGATAAGAAATCCGAATGAAAAGATTCATGAATGGTGGGGTGAGTCTATCAAAGCCCAACTTCGTAATAAAGGTAAACTTATGAAAGGTTTCGTAGCATTTACTCTAGTCATAATTTTGTTTTATTTATTTTTAGTAATTAAAGATACAGTGGTTGATAAATGTTCTGACGAGTACATACCATATGCAGAAAATGAGTGCTTAGATTAGAAATGCACTTAAGCCTAAAATTGCATAAAGAACCGTAATCCTTACTAGGCTATGTCCAACGTAGTTATTCATTCTCAAATTTATGAGAATGTTCAATATTCCAGTATGTCGCCAGTTAAAGGAATAGTATTTTTATCAATTTCATTATATTCTTCAAGAAGGTGCCTTTGTTGGTCTAACCATTTCACACCATTTTTGGCAGTCTGTTCGAGGGTGTCTGCATCTCTAATCGCGATTGCAATTATCTCATCTTTGCAGCGCATAATGTAGTGCGATGGAGGGTTAGCAGTTCCTCTATCTCTAGAAAATTTTTTTATAGACTCTACAAATTCATCAAAGCATTCTGGTTTCGGTTTAAAGCGGATAACGGATAATTTTCGCATTGATTTAGTCCTCTGAAATATTTTAACTTTAACAAATTATAACTAATTTTACTTTGTAACACTTAAAAGGGTTAATATTGGGTTCTAATCACCCTTATAAATTAACTAGGCTTGTTGAGTTATCCAAACACCTAAAGCCATAACAGAAATACCTAGTGTTCGCATAAAGTTTAATGGAGATCCTGTAGATCCAAAAAGAGCAAAATGGTCAATTACTGCTGCACTAACTAACTGTCCAACTAGAACAAAAAAAACTGCATTTCCGACCCCAAATTTTGGCGCTATGGTTGTAATCGATAAGATATAGAAAACGATTAACATGCCGGCGAAGAAAAGATACTTTGGTGCCTCTCCGATTTTCTTTAAGGGAAGTTCTGAAGTTATTATTGCGATAATAACAATCGTTGAAAACGCGACGCATAACATTACTGCAACAGCAGCTATTGGAGATCCAATAAACTGTCCAAATTGAGAATTAATTGCTGCTAACAATGGGACGCCTAACCCTGCGGCAAACATTATTAAGGCAGATGTTGTGTAAGACAATTTTTTACCTTAAAAAAGGAACTCGATAGACGTAGTCAGTTTAGGATAAGAAATGAATTTGGTCAATCATTGAGAAAAATTCAAATATAGCTTTTAAATATTCTATCTTCAATTTTGACTCAAAATATATAGGGATTATAAATAAATATATAAAATGTTCTTTAAAAAAATTTAAATACTATCGTTCAT
>JBMYRX010000067.1:0-9069 GCA_049602715.1 Paracoccaceae bacterium
AACTCCTGACATCTTCGGTGTAAACGAAGCGCTCTACCAACTGAGCTAATCACCCCATGATATTGATACGTGGTAAACCAAAAGACATATTACACGCAAGGCTTTTTATTAAAAATAGACAAAAATATACAAACTATCATTTATATTCTTACTCACTTTCCTTGCTCCGGAAAAATAAAAACTTCCCCTTGCCGTTGAGATAAGTTAGCCATTTTCTCAAAAGATAAATTATAAATTAATCCTCTAAGAATATTTAGAATGACACCATGTGAGATAATTATTGCAGGCGTTGAGACGCCAGCGATGAACCTCTCTGCTCGCCTACATAAATCACAATATCTCTCACCGTTGGGTGCTAGCATCGAAATTTCAAATTTAGTTTTATTACTAGAAAAAAGTTGAGGGGCATTCGCCCTTATTTCGTTCCAAGTTTTACCCTGCCATTCACCCATCATGACTTCAGCCAAATTTTGATCAGTTTGGACATTTAGAGAACAATAACTTTTTATAATTTTAGCAGTAGAGACTGCTCTTCCTAATGGACTTGAGTAAATTAAAGTATCTCCTGGAAAATTAATTTTATTTAAACTATTTGCTTGCTGGATGGCTTGACTCTTACCTAATTCAGTTAGATCTGAGTCCAGTTGACCGTGCAGGATACCAGCTTTGTTAAAAGCTGTTTCTCCATGTCTAAGAAAACAGTACTCAGGGATTTTCATAAGGTAAAAGTGGCCCTAATTCCTGTAATCCTTTTTTTTGTGAAACAGTCAGGTCCTCTTCTTTGATTACATAAGTATGGATTGAAAAGACAACTGCCTTAGATTTGGGCAGCCTAACTAGGGTTTGTCTTTCTGATCTAATGAACTCCCCCCTAATCTCCTTTCTATCAGGATCTGAGTTACGTTTTGGTAAAAATAATGTTGGATCCGTATACCGCAAAGTATTGCCACGCATTAACGGGGTTTCTGACCTCACCGACGATAGCAGGCGCTCTACTCGCTTTGCTAAAATATCATCATAAATCGGCACTGGATCATGAATAAATGTAAGTGGCTTCATAAATTTCTCTAGCAAATCCCAACTAGCGGGAAAGCATAAACAACCACCCATTAAAACATGCTCATCAGCTTTTTCAATCATAATCAAAAAATCTTCTTGCAGTAATTTTGCTAATGTTAATAGTGGCTTGCTCTCGTCTATTGTAACTTCTAAACCATCGGGTCTTTTTACTCGCAAACCAGATTGAAGAAAACCAAGGTCGTTCAGCAAGGTTAAAACTAAACTCAATAATTCCTCTCCTGCCAATACACATTCATCTGCCATGACATGCACTTGATCAAAGTGATTTTTTAATATTTTCTGTTTTTCCCGTAATTGCTCAGTATAGACATCATCAATTTGCAACCAATCTCTAAACTTTATTGGCTGGATACCAGGGAGTTTCAGAGTATGGGCCTGCATCCAAGGCGCAAACGGTAATGTCTTTTGTAGAATAACACTCATAATTCACTTAAACCGACAAAGTTTTTATTTTCAAGACGTTTTTAAGTCATAAACCAAACTCAAATCTGTTAAGATTACTCCATAATCATAGCCGGAGAGCCAACGTGAATAACCATTTTAGCGATACTCGAAAAATAGATCCAACTAAAGGCCCCTACTTACATGACGGTAATAAAAACGATAATGATCGAATTGAAATCGGCCCTACTCTTCTGGCGTATAAAGAATGGGAACACACGAACCTAGAGCTTCCAAATTTAGATAAAATGCGTCAATTTAGATGGAAACGGCTTACGGAAAAAATAGTTGAACGTGATCTTGGCGGCTTACTAATGTTTGATCCATTAAATATAAGATATGCTACCGATAGTACCAATATGCAGCTGTGGAACACTCATAACCCATTTCGAGCAGTTCTTTTATGTCCAGACGGATATATGGTAATCTGGGATTACAAAAACGCTCCTTTTTTATCTAAGTTTAACCCACTTGTTAGAGAGCAAAGATCAGGAGCTGATCTTTTCTACTTTGATAGAGGGGATAAAATTGACGATGCAGCTGATGCTCTTTCAATCCAAATTAAAGATCTGGTAAAAGAACACGGATGCTCTAATCCGAGATTAGCCATTGATAAACCGATGATACACGGTTTGAGAGCCCTGGAGGCAGTAGGATTTGAAGTGGTTCCTGGAGAGGAAGTTACAGAAAAAGCTAGATCAATTAAGGGAACAGATGAGATTTTAGCCATGAAGGCAGCCTGTTATTCCTGCGAACAGGCCGTTTTTCAAATGGAATCCTTTGCCCGAGAAAACATACCAATTGGAAATGTAAGCGAAGATGACGTCTGGGCCGTACTACATGCTGAAAATATTAAAAGAGGTGGTGAATGGATAGAAACAAGGCTGCTTGCATCTGGTCCTCGAACCAACCCTTGGTTTCAAGAATGTGGTCCTCGAATAATTAAAAATAATGAGATTATAAGTTTTGATACAGATTTGATTGGTGCTTACGGGATTTGTTGTGATATTTCTCGGAGTTGGTGGATAGGCGACCTTACTCCGCCAAGTGACATGATCTATGCAATGCAGCATGGCGTTGAACACATCCAAACAAATATGGAAATGCTAAAACCAGGAGTATCTATTAATGAACTTGTAGCGAACTGTCATGTACTGGATAAGAATTTTCAGGATCAGAAATATGGCTGTTTAATGCACGGTGTCGGGCTTTGTGATGAATGGCCCTTAGTCGCTTACCCAGACAAGCACGTTAGCGGCGCCTTTGACTATGAGTTAGAACCCGGGATGGCTTTGTGCGTGGAAGCTTTAGTAAGTCCAAAGAACGGAAATTTCTCTATCAAATTAGAAGACCAAGTAATTATAACCGAAACGGGATACGAAAACTTAACCAAGTATCCCTTTGATACTCGATTAATGGGGAATTAATTAAATTAATAGAAAAATATTTTACGCGGCAACTCGCTTCAAAGATAGCATAGTTTTAAGGTAGTGACCTGTAAAAGAATTTTTATTACTAATTACCACCTCAGGAGTACCGGTAGCTATAATTTTTCCGCCACCATCTCCTCCTTCTGGACCAACATCGATAATGTGATCGGCTGTTTTTACAACATCAAGATTATGTTCGATAACGATTACGGTATTACCTTGGTTCACCAATTCATGAAGAACTTCTAGTAATTTATTCACATCTTCAAAATGCAGTCCTGTGGTTGGCTCATCTAAAATATACAGGGTTCTACCAGTTGATTTTTTTGAAAGCTCTTTGGATAGCTTCACCCGTTGAGCTTCTCCTCCAGATAAAGTTGTGGCTTGTTGTCCAACTTTTATATAACCTAACCCAACACGATTTAATGCAACCATTTTTTCTCTTATTGAGGGGACAGCTGAAAAAAATGTTTCTGCTTCTTCGACGGTCATATCTAATATATCTGCGATGCTCTTACTCTTGAATTTCACCTCGAGTGTTTCTCGGTTATATCTTTTCCCTTTGCATGTCTCACAGGTAACATAAACATCAGGCAAGAAATGCATCTCTATCTTAATGAGACCGTCACCCTGACAAGCTTCACATCTACCACCTTTAACGTTGAAACTAAAACGTCCAGGTTTGTAACCCCGTGTCTTAGCCTCTGGCAGACCCGCAAACCACTCCCTAATTGGAGTGAATGCGCCTGTATATGTAGCTGGATTCGAACGTGGTGTTCTTCCTATAGGCCTCTGATCAATATCAATAACCTTATCCAAAAACTCCAATCCAATAATACTATCACAGTGTGCAGGTGTCTGCTTTGCACCGTTTAAAGTCATAGATGCATTTTTAAATAAAGTTTCGATCGTTAAAGTTGACTTGCCACTACCCGACACCCCTGTAACACAAATAAACTTACCTAGTGGAAACTCAGCTCTCACACCCTGTAAATTATTGCCAGTAGCATTTTCTATGATGACATTCCTTCCATTTCCTTCTCGTCTAACATTAGGAATATTAATTTTTTTAACCCCGGACAAATATTGTCCTGTAATACTTTTTGAATTTCTAATAATCTCTTTTGGGGTACCTTCAGCAACCACCTTACCCCCGTAAACACCTGCACCAACACCAATATCAAACACATAATCAGCTTCACGAATTGCCTCTTCATCATGCTCCACGACAATGACTGTGTTACCCTGATCCCGTAAATTTTTTAATGTTGTTAAAAGCCTATTATTATCTCTCTGATGTAAACCTATTGACGGCTCATCCAAGACATAAAGTACACCAGTTAGTCCAGAACCAATTTGACTAGCTAGCCTTATTCTCTGACTTTCACCGCCGGACAAGGTACCAGAGTTTCGTGAAAGTGTTAGATACCCGAGTCCGACATTATTTAGAAAGCCTAACCGTTCTTCAATTTCTTTTAAAATTACACGCGCTATTTCATTTTTTTGATCAGATAAGAATTTTGGAATTTTTTTAACTAGAGCTAGAGCTTCTTTAATGGACATTAGAACAACTTCGCCAACATGTAACTTACCGATTTTTACTGCTAATGCCTCTGGTTTTAATCGAAAACCATTACAATTACCGCAAGGCCTGTTGTTTTGATACCTTTCAAATTCCTCTCTAATCCAATTGGAATCCGTGGCTTTGTAACGTCTTTCCATATTAGGAATGATGCCCTCAAAAGATCTTGAGAGATTATATACCCTGCCATTCTCATCATAACGAAAATCAATTTCTTCTTCACCCGAACCCCATAGAAAAACTTCCTTAGTTTTTTTATCTAGATCACTCCACGGTAAATTGCTGTCAAAACTATAGTGTTTCGACAATGATTCAATTGTCTGCAAATAATAAGGAGATTTACCTTTTCGCCATGGCGCAAGAGCGCCATTGGAAATAGATAAGTAATGGTCAGGAACAATAAGACGTTCGTCAAAGAATAATTCAACTCCTAACCCGTCACATTTCGGACATGCGCCATAGGGTGCATTGAACGAAAACAAACGAGGTTCTATTTCTGGAATAGTAAACCCCGAAACAGGGCACGCAAATTTCTCAGAAAATGTAATTTTTTCTATATCATCTGTTTCATCGGCAAGAGTTTCTATTAAAGTAATCCCATCCGCTAAATCTAACGCTGTCCTTAAACTATCTGCCAATCTAGTCTCTAAACCCTCTTTTATAACTATTCTATCAACAACAACGTCTATATTATGACGAAACTTTTTATCTAATTCGGGTGGTTCATCAAGATTATATAGTTCGCCATTGACCCGAACTCTTTGGAAACCTGTTTTTGCTAATTCTTGAAACTCTTTGCGATACTCACCCTTTCTATCCCGCACAATGGGTGCAAGGATGTAGGCTCGAGTATTTTCTTTCAATGTCATTACTCTATCGACCATATCCTGAACTTGTTGAGCCTCAATGGGAAGTCCAGTCGTCGGACTAAATGGAGTGCCTACTCTTGCAAATAGTAGTCTAAGATAATCATAAATTTCAGTAACTGTACCAACGGTAGAACGCGGATTTTTACTCGTAGTCTTCTGTTCAATCGAGATAGCAGGACTTAATCCCGATATATGGTCAACATCTGGTTTTTCCATCATGTCAAGGAATTGACGCGCGTATGCTGAAAGAGACTCAACATATCTCCGTTGGCCCTCTGCATAAATAGTATCAAAAGCTAAACTTGACTTTCCAGATCCGGATACACCTGTTATGACAACCAACTTATCCCTAGGTATATCAACATCAATATCTTTGAGGTTGTGCTCTCGAGCACCACGTACTGAAATCTTCTTAAGATCGGTCATCAAAGTCCTTTTTAAAAATTTAGTCTATTGGAATCTTTTTCCCGAAGTTATTTATTTAACCGACTATTAAACTAATTTAAATATACTTCAAATGTGAATTGCCCGATCAAACGCGTTTAAGACACTTTCATGCATTGCTTCACCCAGAGTTGGATGTGGAAAAATTGTATTTATGAGATCTTCCTCAGTCGTCTCTAACTTACGACCTATTACGTAACCTTGTATTAATTCAGTCACTTCTGGTCCAACCATATGAGCGCCGAGAAGTTCTCCAGATTTAACATCAAAAATTGTCTTTATAATGCCCTCCTGCTCACCCAACGCAAGGGCTTTTCCATTAGCAGCAAAAGGAAACCGCCCTATTTTAGTTTCTAAACCATTTTCTTTAGCCTGTTCCTCAGTCACTCCAACACTGGCAACTTGAGGAAAACAGTAAGTACAACCTGCAATACCCTTATAATCAATCGGATGCGGAGACCCTCCAGCAATCAACTCAGCAACCATAATTCCTTCATGAGATGCCTTGTGAGCAAGCCAAGGAGCACCGGCTAGATCTCCTATTGCAAAAAGTCCCTCTATATTTGTTTTACAAAAATCATCTACTAGAACATGACTATCCTCTATTTCGACTCTAAGGCCTTCAAGGCCAAGGCCCTCAATATTGCCAACAATTCCAACAGCGGAAATGATAGTATCGCAATCAAGTGAACTAATTTTACCAAGCGTATCTATTTTAACAGAAAAACTGTTATTTTTTCTGTTAAAAGCTAGAGCTTTAGAGTTCTCTAAAATATTAATACCCTGTTTTTCAAATTGCTTTTTTGCAAAGTTTGATATCTCGCGATCTTCGACTGGTAGTATTGTATCCATAACCTCCAAAATCGTCGTCTCTACACCTAAAGTGTTATAGAAACTTGCAAATTCTACTCCAATAGCCCCCGATCCAATAACGAGTAATTTTTTTGGTATTCTTTTTGGTCTTAATGCATCTTTATATGTCCAGATATTTTTTCCATCTGCCTCAAAACCCTTTAAATCTCGAGCTCTGGCACCCGTAGCCAAAACAATGTTTCGGGAGAATAGTTCAACTTCCTTATCATTTGTTTTCACGTTAACTTGACCGACCGCAGTAAGGCGCGCCTCACCTAAAATTGACGTAATTTTATTTTTTTTTAGTAAATGAGTTATTCCCTTAGATAACTTAGATCCAATTCCTTTAGAGCGCGAGACAATAGCCTCTAAATCATATTTTATAGTCTTAGCCTCTATTCCAAAATCCTTGGAATTTTTTAACAAATGAAAAATCTCCGCTGACCTTAACATTGCCTTGGTTGGTATACAGCCCCAATTTAGACAAATACCACCCATATGCTCTCGTTCTATGATTGCTACATTCAGACCTAACTGTGCCCCTCGAATTGCGGCAACATACCCACCAGGTCCAGCGCCTATGACTATCATGTCAAATGTATTTTCTTTCATTAATTCATCCCATGTTAATAGTTTAATATTAAACTATTAATAATATATATAAGAATTAAGTGAAGTTCCAGCCGTTAATTACCAATGTTGTCATCGCTAGAATCTTCTATATTATCAACATAGAAGTCTTGAGCCACCTCACCCACAACCTGAGTTGATGAAAACCCAATATTAGCATAAGAAACAGGATCATACTCATTCTCTTCAGCCGAATACAAACTCTGACGTTGAGTAATTCTATAGCTTGCGTATAAGGCGATACAGCTAAGAAAAAAGACTAAAGAAACCCAAAATCCACTTGGCCCGAGCCTAGACATGAGCCCTCCTGATAATAATGGGCCAATGACAGCGCCTAAGCCACCTATAAAAATCATCCCGCCAGAGGCCGCGGTCATATCTTCAGGTTCAAGATAATCATTAGTGTATGCTATTAATAGCGAGTAAAGTGGATTAGACACTCCTCCTAGTAAAAACCCTGAGGCCAACAATACAAGAAAATACTGAGAAAATACCATCGCTATAAAGAATGAAATTAAACCGAAAATAGAAACATAAATAATTAACAACCTCCTATCGATGTGATCTGAGAGCCAGCCAATTGGGTATTGTAAGCATAAACCTCCAACAAAAATAGAAGAGACAAATATAGATATTTCTTTCACACTTAAACCAATTTGTGCCCCATAAATTGCCGACATGCCAAATTGTGCAGAAAATACTCCCCCTAAGATAAACAATCCAATACATCCTAGTGGCGACGCTTTATATAAGCTCTTAAAACTCATTTTCTTTGTTTCTTCAAATTTGGGTCCAGGAGAAACACTTAATAAAATTGGTGCGAAAGATATAGATACAAGTACAGAAGCAGCAATAAATAATAAATACCCCTCTGGTGCTCCAATATTCAATAATGCTTGTCCTGCCACCAGGCCAGCCATTTGAACAATAATATACAAAGATAAAATTTGCCCTCTAGTATTGTTTGTTGCAGAGTTATTCAACCAACTTTCAGCTGTCACATAAACACCTGAAAAGCAAAACCCGATAAGTATTCTTAATAACACCCAAGCCCAAAATATTGGGATCACTGGGTATAAAATCAAGGTAGCCGAAATAAATGACGCTAATGCCGCGAAAACTCTGACATGACCTACTCGACTTATGATACCAGGAGCGGCTATTGATCCTCCTAGGAAACCCAAAAAATAAGCTGACGTTACTGCTGAAAGCTGTAAAGTTGAAAAACCCTCTATGGAAGCTCTAACACCTATTAAAGTTCCCTGGAGACCATTGCCCACCATAAGGAGAAACATTCCAAACAGTAAAGGCCAAATTCCAAATATTAACCTCATCATAGCATAATCCATTTGTTACTCTTTTGCGGATCCATCTATATTGGAAAATATAAATTAATAATCTAAAACCGACTATTTCTACAAAAAATTGTCGAAAATTAGCGTAACAGCAAAGAAACATCTCCGTACGAGAAAAATCTATACTTATTATTTACGGCGTGATCGTATAATTCCTTAGCTCTCTGTTTACCAACAAATGCAGATACCAACATCATTAATGTAGATTTTGGCAGGTGAAAATTGGTAACCAACCCATCACAAACTAAAAATTTAAAACCAGGGTAAATAAAGATATCTGTCTCGCCGACCCAACTATTTATTTGTCCTGTTTTTAATGCGGCTGTCTCCAAAACACGCATTGCTGTTGTACCAACAGGGATGACCCGTCCACCTCGAGATTTAGC
>JBMYRX010000068.1:0-8776 GCA_049602715.1 Paracoccaceae bacterium
GAACGACAGTCATAATTTTTTTAAGAAAATTGGTGATCAGGTTGTTACCGGACCTACTTTAACCAATGTAAACGATTTTAGGGCATTTTTGATTAGACCAATAGAAAGAAAAAATTTATAAGCGATTGAAAAACCGAAATAAAAATTAATTTTTAAACAGATGAGTATTCTTTAGGATAGGGGAATTAAGATGAATGATGACGACTTGAACACTGATGGGATAGATGCGATCAAGATTGATAAATTAGCAGAACTTGGCGTAAAAATGGGTTTAGGGCTTCAGCCAGGTCAAGATTTACTACTAACTGCGCCAATAGAAGCATTGCCCCTTGTTCGACGCGTCGCGGTTCACGCCTATAAAGCGGGCGCAGGACTGGTAACACCACTGTTTTCAGATCCTGAGATAAGTCTATCTAGGTATAAACACGGATCAGATGAGTCTTTTGACCATGCGGCTGACTGGTTATATAAAGGAATGGGAGACGCTTTTGATAATAATACTGCACGAATGGCGATCGCCGGTGGTGACCCTATGCTCCTATCAGAGCAAGATCCGGAAAAGGTTGGCCGAGCTAATAAAGCAAATTCGATAGCTTACACACCAGCGCGTCAAAAAATAACTGAGTTTGATGTTAATTGGAACATAATTTCATGGCCAAGCCAATCTTGGGCTACTCGAATCTTTCCAGATATGTCTCCATCGGTTGCCCAGTCTAAGTTAGCAGATGCTATATTTTCGGCATCACGCGTAGACACAACAGACCCTATTAGAGAATGGAAAAGTCATAATGCTGCTTTAAAGTTGAAAACAGACTGGTTGACCGAGATGAATTTTAAATCCCTACATTTTAAAGGGCCTGATACGGACCTCAATGTTGGGTTAGCTGACCATCATGAGTGGATGGGTGGTGCTTCATTAGCAAAGAATGGCATAACCTGTAATCCTAATATCCCTTCGGAGGAGGTATTCACTACACCTCATGCATTGAAAGTTGAAGGTACAGTAAGGGCGACAAAACCATTGTCCCACCAAGGGACATTGATTGAAAATATACAAGTGAAATTTGAAGACGGTCGGATTATTGAGGCACATGCAACACGCGGAGAAGAAGTGCTATTAAAATTATTAGACTCTGATGAAGGCGCCAGGCGATTAGGTGAAGTTGCTCTCGTGCCACATAGTTCGCCCATATCGCAGTCCGAATTGATATTCTATAATACGCTTTTTGATGAGAATGCAGCCTGTCACATTGCATTAGGGCAATGCTACACAAAGTGTTTTAGAAATGGTGAAAACTTAACAAGGGACCAGGTTAAATCCTTTGGTGGTAATACTAGCGTAATACATGTGGACTGGATGATCGGCTCTAACGAAGTAAGTATCGATGGGATAAAAGAAAATGGTGATAAAGTCCCGGTTTTCCGTAAGGGTGAGTGGGCATAAAAATGATAACAGTTTTTTGAAAATTAGTATCGAGGTTTTTCTAAGCCTTTAATAGTCTCAATTGCTGTCCGGTTCATATCCCTGTTGCCTCTGGTTTCTTTGCCAAAAGGTGATTTAGCCAATAAGTCCATTATGCGTGAAGCTGCATTATGAAAGTGATCTTCTACATCGACCTTATTGAATGTTTCCGCTATTTCGATCATTTCTGGTGCCCAGCGGGCAGCATCGGATGGAAGACGAGAAGTATTTTTTAAAAAGCGATCAAAAAGCTGTTTTTGACTCTCATTTAGCTCCTTAGCTAACTCGTCTATTAATTCTAGTCGATTTGCGGCAATAAATGATGCAGTCAATAAAGCATTCAACCCCTTTGTAATACTGGCGTAGACCATTTTCATTCCGGACGCTTTTCCAATTGATGGGCCTAATTCTTTAATATCATAAGCTATCCCATTTGTTTCGACCAAGAACCGGCAGGCTGGACCTGATATATACAGTTTAGGTTTGTTTTTATCATTTGGTGGGAGCCCTATAATACCTCCATCAATAAATTTTACTTGGGTTCCTATGAATAACTTAGCTATTTGCTTTGTTTTTTCCGGTGAGATTGCGTTAGCCTCGAGATATGTGAACGAATGGTTCGAAGTTTTTGCTAACTGCGCTACTTTTTCGGCAAGTGATACTGCATTGGCTGGTGGTAGGATAGACATAAAAATATCTAAGTTTTCCATAAGCTCTTCTATAGTTCCATACGTTTGTATATTAGAAGCCTGAGCTCGCTTTCTAGTTTCAACTCCTCTACCTTCAAGGACTGTACTAACTAAAAAGCCGGACGAAATCAGTAATTTTCCAATTGCAGCACCCATTTCTCCTGCCGAAATAATACCTATAGTTCCCAAACTCATCTAGAGGAGGTCTTTAAAACTGCTGTTGCTGATATTTGTAGACAACACCCGGCAGTAAGTGAGGCAACTTGAGCATGACGAGCTGGTCTAGATTTAGGATCTGGAAACATTTTCAACCAGAAAGGGTTCACTAATGCCCTATCGTTTTTATCCTCAAAGAAAAGATCAATTTTAACGATGTCTTCAGGTGTTGCTTTCGCTTCCAAAAGTATAGTGTTCAAGGCATCAAAAGCGAGTTTGATTTGTTGAATTTTGTCTATTGGAAATTCACCGGTTCTAGGGTCATGGCCTTGGATGGCAGAAGTCATAAGAATATTGTCGACCCGACAAGCCATCGGAATTGGGTTTTTGTGAGGTTTTAGTTCTCCAGGGTTAATACTGCGTCGTCTCATTGTTTAAAATGCTCTATTGGATTTTCTAGTCTCCCCAGTAGATCTATAGATATACCTATTATACCTCCAGTCTCTCCCATGAGAACGCTTTTGTGTCCTCTAGGAAACCTCCCTTTACCTTTACCGGTTGTCCCGAATGATAGAATATCTCCTGGCTCTAGAGTAAAATAACGACTTGCTTCCGCGATACATCTTTGAATATTGAAGCGATAATTCGAAGTATGATCTTCGGCAAATATTTCTCCATCCAAATCAGCTGTTACTTTAAGATTGTTTGGATTTTTTACTTCGTCCGATGTGGTTATCCAAGGCCCCATCGGCGCAAATGTATCTGCTCCTTTTGAACGTGTATGGTAAACATAGTACATGTCTCTATCATCTTCACCGTGTAGCCGTCTCCATTTGAAAAACTCGTCTCGAGCCATATCTGGATCATACGTCACAGCAACGCTATCTTTTCCGAATTTCAAACCATGGGAAGTTACATCATTAAGAATCGCATATCCGAAAACATAATCCAGAGCAGTGTCTTCGGAGATATCTTTGCATCTTTTTTTTATTATAGCGCAAATTTCAGGCTCAGGTATTACCGCTCCCCAACTTGGATCTAAACGTATTGGTTTTCGATTGCCTTGCAATGCTGATGGAGGTTTGAGAAAAAAATTTGGAACGCCTGGATCAAAATGTGCCTGTTTCATTAATTCTTTATTATTGAATGCGACCCCTAAGATTTTTGAGGGGCGTAATATTGGGGTCAACCAGTCCAAGTTAGGATCACTAATGAATGGAATGTTATCAATATTTGTTTTTTCAATGCATTCAAGAAATGTGCGGTTATTGCCTTCAATGAAGTCGAGTAAATTGTGTATGGGCTTTAGATTAGAAGCTTCACAAACCCTTGAGAGTAATCTCGGGTTTCCATCTGAACCTTTTATAATTGCTGTAGGCTTCCCTTTATATTGAATAGTACCTAATTTCATTAAGTTTTCTCCAAAAAAGCTTCAAGGGTTACTGGTTTTGCATCTAGTAGTGGTTTTTTTGGTGTAGAATCTTTGAAATCGGTTGCTTCGTAAAACCATCGTTCAGTTGCGGGCAAGCCCCATAATTGGGAACGACTTGTATCAGTTAGTGACCATCTTTTTGGAACTAGATCACTATCAATGAATTGATAATGACTTGTGAATAGTTCTACTCTATGTCCATCTGGATCCCGAAAATAGACAAACATAGCATTAGCAATTCCGTGGCGCCCAGGACCTCGATCCATAGTATGCGCAAGACCTAGTGATGACATAACGTCAGCCACATGAATAATATTTGCTACTTCAGGCACGTTGTACGCAAAATGATGTAGACGGGGCCCTAACCCTGCACTGAAAACTACGTCTTGGGTATTATTTTTTCGTTTGAGCCATATTCCCCAAACTTCATCGGTATTATCGTCTGCCGTATATTCAGTTAAACGAAAACCTAATTCGCTGTACCATTTAAGAGCAGTGTCGACGTCATGCGTAGCAATTTGAACATGATCAAAAGATGCAGGACTCGCTCCATGATGTTTGTGAAAAGTTTGCATTAAAGAAGGCTTTTGATCCATCTCAGCACAAAACTCTAAAGGAACACCCAAAGGGTCATTTACGTGTAAAGTACGTCCTTGAAATGCTTGATCTTCAAAAGTAGCTGTCAGCCCGTGTGCATTGAAAAAATCATGGGCAATGCTAAGATCTTTTTCAGTATACATTCGGTAACCTATGCGTTTGCACACGCCAGGTGCGTTTGACTTTTGAAAAACTAACGAATGATGAGACGTTTCTTCTAGAGCCCGAAGATAAAGAGTTTCAGAGTCCTGATGTGTAACTTCTAAGCCTATAGCCGTTTCGTAGAAATAACGCGTAGCGTCAAGATCTTGGCTCGTTAGTACAACATGACTAGCGCGAGTTATATTAAATGATGGTTCTGGATTCGCCGGATATAATGTCATTGCCTTCTCAATTTACAGTTTAGTTTAATATTAATACGGTAAAAACTTAGTATCGAATAATATATTTTACGATAATTTTTTTATAAGACGTTTTATGCCCCAAGAAATTCCTACGGCAACTGCGGCTATCACTAGTGAGGTTCCTGCTGCATACAGGCCTTTACTAATAATTATTTGTGAGGTGGCGTTTGAGAAATCTGGCACTGTCACATACATACTATAAGCAAATACAGCGATCCAGGCGATTAAAAAGTTTTTCATTAAATCTTTCCTTTATTTATATATGGGACAATTTAAACACCAACCAAGGTAGTATAACAATAGAGAAGTGTCCTAAATATTCTTACACTCTTTTATTTATTTTGTTATTTTTTCTTAAATAATTAACTTTTCTTTTTTGAGATTCAGTACAGGTTTCTGAGCCTAGACTCATTTATTATTTTTTATATACCTATCGGTATAATAAATAAGTGTACCTTAATTGAGTCAATTGAAAGTTACTGCATTGGATCGGTAGAATTGAGCATTAACAACCATAAAGGTGTTAAAGTGATTTATAAATAATTTACGAATTATTAGTAGGAGTGGGCTCTTATTGTTTTCTCAAATAGTCTCTTACCTCTGGTTTAGTGAGGACGCTAAGGCAAAGGTAACAGATTACAAAGAACATCACTACGAAATATTCTGCGACTGGAACATCTCTTAAAAGGCAAACTATTATCGCAGTGATTGACAAATAAAGAAGATAACAACTTAAAAAATGGATAGGTAAGTGTTTACGAGTTTTGTTTAAAAGATATATTACCCCGTAATGACTGAAGGTTAAAAAAATACTTATTCGTACTACTTCAGCGCGATGTTGAGGGATTTCATTGGTTTCAGAAATTCCCCAGGGGAAAATTACTGTTAAACCAAAGAATGATAGACCGGATACGGTTAAAGCCCAAATGATTAAAAATATGAGTAAAAGTTTACCCAATAGTCGCATCAGATTTCTCCATAAAGTATGTAAGAAAACTTTCTCTTTCCAAGTACTATACTCTAGTTTTTTATTTAACCAAAGGTATTTCTAAGTAAGTACAATATAAATAGTCAAAAATAAGCCGTTGTTATTTATCGAGTAAAGACGTTATCTTACTGATGTAATTTTTTGAAAGCTTTTTTAATTGTCGGACACTGTAGGTACTATCGACCGACCCCAAACGCTAAAGGCGATTGGTATGCTTTTTCTTGCTATAATATGCTTTGACTTGATGTCTGTATTTATTAGATTTTTATTAACGGACTACACTGCTCAGGAATTATCAGCTTACCGTAACGTGATAGGAATTGTCCCAAGTATTTTACTTTTGCTCTACACTAAAGAATTGCGGTTCAATGGGCCATCTTTAATAATTAAACAATGGAAGTTAGCCTTGGTTCGAGGATTTTCAGTAGCTGTGGCGCAACTTTGCTATTATTCTTCTATAGGCTATTTGGAGCTGGCGACAGTGGCTACGCTTGGTCAGACTAATGCATTTTTTGTTGTTATTTTGTCGGTCATTTTATTGCGTGAGAAGGTTGGAGTATGGCGCTGGAGTGCGCTATTTATTGGGTTTACAGGAGCGATATTAATTCTAAAACCTGGCGCTGACACCTTCACTATCTATGCTTTATTACCAATTGGAGCTGCATTTTTTTATGGTTTTTCAATAGCAACTCTTCCGAAGTTTGATAAGAGTATATCTAACGCTATTCTTTATCTTTATTCGTCTGCAGCAGCAGCTATAGGGGCGGTAGTCCTAGCAACATTTACGACTGATTTTTCTCCAATCATTTCTTATCTTCACTTGTTTATGATTTTTGTAATGTCTATTCTTGGAGGTATTGGAGTTTTATTTTTGATGCTAGCCTACCGAATGGTTACTCCTTCTGTAATAGCACCCTTTGTTTATTTTGGAATACTATCATCTTTTATTTTTGGTTGGATATTCTTTCGTGAGTTTCCAATTGAGACGTTATTTCCTGGGGTCTTTTTGATTGTCGGATCAGGAGTGTTAATTGTTTGGCGAGAAAGTCACGTTAATAAAACTTAATCTTTCTAACTTTTAAGTATTTAGAAATAATCTAAAGCTAGATACTTAACATAACATTAAGTAGTTATATCCTTTGATCGACAATAGCATGATGATTTTATAACAACTTCAGCTCTAACCAATGCTTGATCAAGCAATTGTTGTATATGATTTTTTTCTGTAGTTTCACCACGAATTTGTAAGCACTCGTTTAACCCATGTAAACTCCAAACATTACGTGGGTGTTGACAAGCTCTTGGTAGCGTTTGATCTAAACCTAGATCGGCTCGGTATACGTCCTCTGCTTCATCAAATTTTTGTGAGTCCATTAGTAATGCTCCGAGGGCATGCCTTGTAGGTTGCATCCAGCCCCATGGTTCATCATATAAGAGGTCATCATCAATTCTAACAGCCTGTCTTAAATGCTCTAAGCCTTTTTCTATGTTCCCAGACTTATAGTGAACTTCACCCAACACCATTTGTTCTGCGACATTCAGGACATCTGCGCACGAATTATTAAAAACATTTCTATCTGCTTGAACCTTATCTTTAGACACAATAAATCTTTCTAGCTCACTTTCTGCTTCATTATTTTTTCCTATATTTGCCAAGGAAATTGCTCGAGCGTAATGTAACATCGCAGTGGTGAAGCTATAAAGCTCTTTGTTTTCTGGAAATTCCTCTAAAAGAATTTTATCCCATTGTCCAAAACGGATCATTACATGAAGGTTCATCGGGATAAATGCTTCAAAAAGCTCTGGTATCATCTTGACCACCTTTTCAGGTAGAATCTGTTTTAATTGTATAGCTGCTGATAAAGCTGGGGTGGGCTGGCCTAGAAACATTGCCCCGTAGATTTTAAAATGAAGATTATGAACTCGGTATACGGTATAGAAGTTTTCTTCTCCAGCATAATCTACAAATTTTTTATCTACTTCCGTTGCTTTATGATTTCGAGACACAACATTCTGGTAATCTCCACAAAGAACGTCAATATGAGTAGCCATATGTACAAGGTGACCGGAGTCAGGCACTAAATCCACTAACTTATCGCCGTGAAGTAAAGCCTTTTCAGGTGTTGGAGACATTTCCATTAAATGAATATACATATGGAGTAGGCCCGGATGCTCCCAAGCTTTAGGGAATAAATTGAATGCTCTTTCAAGGATTTCTTGGGCTTCCTGTGTTGACGCTCCTTCTTCTGGAATTCTATTTTTTAGGTCCCATAATTGCCAGGGTGTACGGTTAATTAACGCTTCGGCGAAAATTGCTGTTACTTCGAGATCATTTGGAAAAGAGCTATAAACTGAACGCATACATTCAGAAAAAGCATCGTTCCAAGGTGAATAGTCTTCTATGTTAGGGTCAGTTGGAAATCGTTCTGCTAGGGCGTCAATCATGGCACGCTCCACTTCAGTTGTATTTTTATAATACTTTTTCCCGTTGTCTAACGCTGCATGCGCTTGCTTTAACGCATTTATCTTTTCTTTATAAGTAAAAAACTCCCATACCTTATTATAATTTGGTCCAATTGCGTGGGCTATGCCCCAATAGGCCATTACACACGTTTTATCTGATGCTAAAGACCTTTCAAAACACACGATCGCCTCTTCATGATTAAAACCAAATAACCAAGAAAAGCCACGATCCAGCCAAATTTGGGCTTCAGGAGACTCGGTAGTGAATTTACGGTGGAACGATCCCAGGTCAAAGTAGGACAAAGTAGACTAGCCTTTCTATTTATTAGAACATTTATTTAAATTCAATTATCACATAAAATAAAAAAATATATCTCAAAAATTTCTTAAAATTAACTAAAAATGGTGTTAAATATAATTGAAAGTTATTTTATTGGGATAAAATTTTAAATTTAATATGGTTTATTACAGATGCTAGACTCAAAGGAGTTTGAACCTCTTTACGTCTACTAAACCTTTATCTGTTATTTTTAAGTCTGGTATGACAGGTAAAGCAAGAAATGCTAGCTGAAGAAACGGTTCCTC
>JBMYRX010000069.1:0-8713 GCA_049602715.1 Paracoccaceae bacterium
TTTTATACAGTCTAAGTTGCTAACACGATTATAATTAATATTTTTATAGTATTAGTTACTGTAACTTCTCTGACAAACTACACCATATCTTGTGCCTAGCTCGTTGAGTACTACTATTTGACGTGTTTATGGCCTCAAGGTCAACGTGTTTTTTTACTAATTTTAAGATTTTTTTTATTGACTAAAGAATTTTTTTTAGGATCAATTTTCTTAATCCCACACATAAAAATTAACCTAAGCTCTCCTAAAAAAAAAAAACTTAATTAGATTATAACCTTAGCGAAGTATTTTAATTAAATCTTATAAAGTGTTGAGATTCGTTTTTTTAAAAAATAAAAAACTTATAACTTATATTCTTTAAGAAAATGGTCGGGACGGTAAGATTCGAACTTACGACCCCCTGTTCCCAAAACAGGTGCGCTACCAGGCTGCGCCACGCCCCGACAATGGAGACTTTTTAACGACACATGACAGGATTGAAAAGCCCAAAAACTAAAATTTGTTATTTAGTACACGGCCACAAAGCTGTTTTATTATCAAGACTACTAGTTTGGATCGAGTCTCCGACAGCTATACCCAACTGAGACGTCTGCCCACCATTAATCTCAATCGCTCCAATTAAATCAATCCCACCGAAAATTTGTTTATCGCTGAAGGGCTCAGCGTTTTCATAGATAGATTTAATTAGGCCATTTTTATCAAAAAAAATGATATCGAGTGAAAGCGGCGTATTCTTCATCCAAAAGACTAATTGTCTCGGTTTATCATATATAAATAACATACCATTTTTGATCCCCAAGAACTCTCGATACATCAACCCTTTAGCCCTCTTAGCTGGAGTATTAGCTATTTCAACATCAAAAATTACATTAAATCCGTTAGTTATGATTGATAATTTATTCTTCTCACAAGAAGGTAAAGCCATTTTTACAGAAGAAAATAGTGTAACACCCAATAATAGAATGAACCTTAATTTTTTAAACATTCAATAAACACCCTTCATTATCTCTCGGCTCATAATAAGAAACAAATGCTCACGAACTCAATGTAGACAAATTATGGTTGTAATCTAGTGACCGTCCAAGCAGAATTAGGTTTCTCACGGCACCATCTATACCTATCATGTAATCTGGAAGGCCCATCAGCCCAAAACTCCATCTCCAATGGCTTTACACGGAACCCCCCCCAAAAATGAGGTCGTTTCGGATTCTCACCTAGTGTCTTGGTAAATTTTTCTACTGAATTTAATAATAACTCCCGAGACTCTATTGGCCTGGATTGCTTAGAAGCCCACGCCCCAATCCTACTCTTTAACGAACGTGAGGAAAAATAATTATCAGCAAGCTTTCCCTCTTCTTTCGCAACCAAACCGCGAACTCTTATTTGCCTCCGCAAGGATTTCCAATGAATGACAAAGGCCAATTTTTGTGAACTGAGAATTTCAGATGATTTAACACTACCATAATTCGTGTAGAATAAAAAATCTTCACCATCGATGTCTTTCAAAAGTACCATACGAACATTAGGGAATCCAGAATCATCCACAGTTGACAAAGCTATAGCGTTTGGATCATTAATTTCTTTTTCTACTGCTTCATCCATCCACTTCTTGAATAAAACAATTGGATCTTTTTCTAAAAATAATTTATCGTTATTTAACATTTAGTACCTTTTTAAATTGATATTTTTACCGATTTAATACAAAAATAGTTGAGCACAGAGAAAATCTCCTGTCTTGATACCGCTCGACCTTTATCATATGTAATAATAACAACAGACTTTGGAAAGAAAATAATGTCTAATAATTTACTGAAAGGCAAGCGAGGCTTAATAATGGGTGTCGCAAATGATAAATCTATAGCATGGGGAATAGCTAAGGTATGTGCTGATCAAGGAGCAGAGTTAGCCTTTTCTTATCAAGGGGAACAACTCTTAAAGAGAGTCAAACCTTTAGCTGAAGAGGCAGGCTCAAATCATATCATCGAATGCGATGTTAGTTCCCAGGTATCTTTAGACAACTTATTTGAATATTTATCCGAAAAATGGGGGCAATTAGACTTTGTAGTACACGCCATTGGTTTTTCTGATAAAAATGAACTACGAGGACGATATGTTGATACGTCTCAAGAAAATTTTAGAACATCAATGGATATTTCAGTTTACTCGTTTACAGCCGTTTTAGCCAGAGCGGAAAAATTAATGCTAAATGGTGGATCAGCACTTACCTTAACCTATTATGGGGCGGAAAAAGTAATGCCTCATTATAATGTTATGGGTGTCGCTAAAGCAGCTCTGGAGACATCTGTAAAATATTTAGCAGAAGATCTGGGGAAAAATAAGATTAGGGTAAATGCTATTTCTGCAGGTACTATTAAAACTCTAGCATCTTCTGGAATAGGCGACTTTAGATATATAATGAAATGGAATGAATACAACTCTCCCTTGAGGCGAACAGTAACTCAAGAAGAAGTTGGGAATTCAGCATTATACCTCTTATCAGATCTTGGATCAGCCGTAACAGGGGAAATTCTCCACGTTGATGCAGGATATCATGTTGTAGGTATGAAAGCGGTAGATGCACCAGATATAGAGAAAATATGACAGACAGATTACCATACGAAAAAGGGTTTCACATAAGTTGGGATCAAATTCATCGAGACTCGAGAGCCTTGGCTTGGCGTTTAGACGGGAAAGGCCCTTCAAAAGGACACTGGAAAGGAATTGTAGCTATAACTCGTGGTGGAATGGCTCCTGCAATGATAGTCGCTAGAGAGTTAGATATAAGAATAGTGGAAACAATCTCAATTAAGTCTTATGATCATCAGTCTCAATCTGACGCTCAAATACTTAAAGAACCATCTAACACTCTTATGAAAGATGGAGAAGGGATTATAATTATCGATGACCTTGTAGACAGTGGAAAAACACTTGATGTCGTCCGAAAATCCTACCCAAAAGCGCACTATGCAACCGTTTACGCTAAGGCGAAAGGCAGACCACTCGTTGACACATTTATTACTGAAGTAAGTCAAGATACCTGGATCTTTTTTCCTTGGGACATGGCACTACAGTACGTCGAGCCGTTTCACGGCAACTAACTAAAAAATAACTTACGCTTATTCAATAGATGAATGATTATAACAAAAATATATTAAGTACAGCGAGACCTCCTATTATAGAGATTTTGGAGTGGCTTGAGGAGATACAGTTACCAAGTGGATTAAAACTTCTTGATGTATCTCAGGCTGCTCCATCGACACCACCTCCGCTCAGCATGAGGAAACATCTAAGTGAGGTAATTATAAAAGATAATTCGGTTCATTTTTATGGCCCGGTGCTTGGCAGAAAGGACTTGAGAACTGCTTTTAGGGATCATCTAAGGTCGTTTTATACCTCAAATCTTATAGACTTTCATAATATTGCGATTACCTCAGGCTGCAACCAAGCCTTCGGTGCAACAATTTCTACTCTCGCTAAGGAGGGTGATGAAATAATTTTACCAATCCCCTGGTATTTTAATCATAAAATGTGGCTTGATATTTTTGGTATCAAAGCAATCCCATTGCCAAACAATAAAAACTTAACTCCCTGCGTTACATTGGCAGAAGATCTAGTAACTGAAAAAACTAAGGCAATTGTTCTGATCACGCCTAATAACCCAACTGGAAAAGTATATCCCAAATCGCTAATTCATGATTTTTTTAAAGTCTGCGTCAAATATAATATTCAACTGATTGTTGATGAAACTTACAAGGACTTCGGTCTAAACCGAAGTCCTCCACATGGTCTATTTATGAAAAAGGCCTGGGAAGATAACTATACATTACTATATTCCTTTTCTAAAGTATTTCACTTAACCGGCCATCGCGTTGGAGCAGTTGTAACGTCAAAAACTCGTTTAATTGAAATGGAGAAATTTCTTGATTCATCTACTATTTGTCCAAGTCAATTAGGCCAACTAGCAGCTTTATATGGGTTAAATAAATTATCAAATTGGGTCTCAAATCAACGCAATAAAGTAAATTTAAAACGTAACGAACTCATTAAATGCTTTAGACCTCTGCAAAAAAAAGGTTGGAAATTATCAGGCCTCGGTGCATATTTTGCTTATCTAGAGCACCCATTTGATGTTGACTCAAAAATTTTATCTAAGCTCATATTAGAAAAGCTATCTATCTTGGTGGTCCCAGGCGCCTTATTTTATGAGAAAGACAACACTAACGGTGATAAGTTTATAAGAATAGCTTTTGCTAACATATCAGTTAAAGAAATTAAAATTTTATTTAAAAGATTAGAATCTTTTCAACCCTAACACTTGCTCAGTCGGTAACAAAGGTTTACTTGGTTAATTAGTTGAAATGTTAAGGTAAATAAAATGGCTTCTTCTGTAGGTTCAAAAACATCAAAAGTTTTTATTTGGATAATTTTATTGTTATTGATTATTGGCTTGGGCGGCTTTGGAATCGGCGGCTTTGGTCGATCCCTAAACGTTATAGGTAGTGTCGGCGACAAAGAAATCTCGGCTAGTCGATATATTGAAACACTTCGACAAGAAATTTCAGCTTTTGAACAGCAGTCGGGAAACTCTATAAGTCCTTCCGAGGCTATAAAATTAGGACTTGACGCTCAAGCTTTGGAAAAATTGATTGCGACAACCGCACTTGATTTAGAAGCCTCTGAGATAGGTCTTTCCGTTGGGAATAAAGAATTAGCAAGTTACTTGAGTAAAATAAGTCAATTCCAAGGAGCAGATGGAAACTTTAACCAGGATACCTACCGTATGGTTTTAACTCAAGTAAATAAAAATGTTTCGGACTTTGAACAAGATGTTAGAGAAGGCCTAACCCGCGATATGCTAAAAGACGGTTTTTCTAGTGGTGGTCTTCAAACAACTACCTATGCAGAAAGTCTATTCAATTATATTAATGAAGAAAGAATAGTGAAAACAGCTGTTCTAACGAAAAATGATCTTATTAATAAAATACCGTCACCATCAAATATCGATCTAGAAAACTTTCTATCGGAGAACGAAGAGCGTTTTACCGTGCCAGAAAGAAAGAAAATAACATATGCTATTCTTACACCTAAATCTCTTAAAGGCACCGTTAAAGTATCGGAACTAGAACTAAGTGAGAATTATGAGTCCAAGTATAAAATATATAATCGTCCTGAGTTCCGACGCATTGAACGAATAGCGTTCCAAGACTCCGCAACCGCTAAACAAACTTTAACTCGTTTAAAAACTCAGGATATTTCGTTTGATACTATTTTTGAAGAAAGAGGATTGACAAAAAATGATGTCAATCTTGGCTTACTCAGTAAAGAAGCGCTTTCAGATAACGTGGGAAGTCGTGTTTTTGCATTACCTCTATTTAAAGTTAGCGAAGTAATCGAGTCTGATTTAGGGCCATCTTTATATCGAACCGTAGAAATAATAGATCCAATTACAAGGCCATTTGAAGATGTAAGAGGAGAACTGGAAGACAGTGTTCTTATCGACAAGGCAAAAGCACTGATAATTAATAAGAAAGACTTTTACGAAGACTTGTTGGTTGGTGGCGCCAGTTTAGAAGATCTAGTAGAAGAAACAGAGTTCGAAATAAAGTCTGTTTCTTTCCACCCCACTTTTGAAAATCAATTAACAGATAACGTATTAATCTCTGAAGCAGAAAAACTTAAATCTGATGATTACCCTACTCTCTTTGATCTAAACGATGGAAGTATTGCGGCTATGCGTTTAGACGAAATCTTACCTTCTTACCTACCAAAACTGGTTAATATTAGAGATAGGGTTTTAAAAGAATGGGAATTGTTTACTCTCAAGGCACACTTAAGAGAACTAGCTGATGATATAATTAAAAAAACTGCCCCAAATTCTGATTGGACCTTTCTAGCCAAGAGGACACCCAAAATAGTAGTGTTAAATCGACTAGGAACTAATCCTGATAGTTCGTTTCAATTAACTAATGCAGCGTTTAATACAGACCAAAATACTATTGGTTATATTGATAGCGGTGATACCGGTGTTATTTTTGAAGTCACAAAAATTAACCTACCGAATTTAGATTCGAATGAAGCAAAAATGTTCATAGAACAGCTTAATAAACAAACCAAAATTGAGTTTGAGAATGATATCTTTATATATTTTGTAGAGGCTCTTCAAAACAAATCAGGGTTTAAATTAGATAGAGCCGCATTAAACTCTATCCATCAACAATTCTAGGTAATTTATGCTTTTACTGCCAACTTTAGAAAAGTTCTCAGAAGAATATGCGCAGAATAAAAACCAAGTCATATATTCGCGTTTAGCGGCAGATCTTGATACCCCAGTATCTTTGTTACTAAAATTGACTCAGGCAGCCACAAATAGCTTCGTACTTGAGTCAGTGACTGGGGGTGAGGTCAGAGGAAGATACTCGATAATTGGCATGGCTCCAGATTTGATTTGGCGCTGTAAGAATGGAAAATCTGATCTAAACCGACAGATTAAAAAGAATCAGAAAAGTTTCGAAATAACTAAGGAGAAACCACTAGAGTCCTTAAGGAACCTTCTTCATGAAAGCAGAATAGAAATACCTGATGGGTTACCTTCATCCTGTGCTGGGCTTTTTGGGTACCTCGGTTACGAAATGATAAAACTCGTAGAGAAAATACCGGATGATTTACCGGACCCCCTGAATGTCCCCGACTCTATTTTAATGCGGCCGTCTGTTATAGTAGTGTTGGACGGAGTGAAAGGTGAGGTAGTGGTTGTTAGTCCTGGGTGGCATTCAAACACTTTGACCGCTGATGAAGTTTATGATCTTGCATGCACTTCAGTAAAAGAAACGATAAAAACTCTGGAAAACTCTATACTTTCCGAATCCCGGAAGCTTTCAAAAAGTGATGGAAATGCAAAACCAGTCTCAAACTTTACTAGGTCTGAGTACATGGAGGCGGTCAATAAGGCAAAAGACTATATCAAAGCAGGAGATGTTTTTCAGGTTGTACCATCTCAACGATGGACACAGGAATTTTCCTATCCTCCATTTTCTTTATATCGGTCTTTGAGGCGAACTAACCCTTCTCCATTTATGTTTTATTTTAACATGGGAGAGTTTCAAATTATTGGGGCTAGCCCCGAAATACTTGTTAGGGTTTTTGGAAATGAGATTACCATAAGACCAATTGCTGGCACACGCCCGAGAGGTAGAACAGCAAAAGAAGATTATGAATATGAACAAGATCTTTTATCTGATCCAAAAGAGTTAGCCGAACATTTAATGTTGCTTGACTTAGGTAGGAATGACGTAGGAAAAGTTGCACAATTTGGAACCGTAAAACCAACAGAAAAATTTATCATCGAAAAATATAGCCATGTAATGCACATAGTGTCAAATGTAATTGGAACTCTAAAAGATGGTGAAGATGCGTTATCGGCGCTTTTAGCTGGCCTACCGGCTGGAACCGTTTCTGGCGCCCCCAAAGTCCGTGCGATGGAAATTATAAATGAGCTCGAGCCTGAAAAACGAGGAATATACGGCGGCGGATGTGGTTATTTTTCGTCGAATGGCGATATGGATATGTGTATTGCTCTGAGAACCGCGATTATAAAAGATAAAAAATTATATATTCAAGCTGGTGGAGGAGTAGTATTTGATAGCGACGCTGCAGCTGAATTTGACGAGAGTGTAAATAAATCTAAAGCTATCAGTTCAGCGGCAAGCCAAGCAAAAATGTTTACAAGTGGGGATGATGCTAGTTAAACAAGAAATATACTTTTAAAGTAACTAATAAATCCGCAGTGGAGTGGCTTAATGATTGTGATGATAGACAACTATGACAGTTTTACTTACAACCTAGTTCAGTATCTTGGGGAATTAGGGCATGAGGCAAAGGTTATTAGGAACGACTCATTAAGCGTAAGCGCAGTACTAGATTTAAATCCATCTGGGGTATTAATAGGGCCTGGTCCTTGCACACCTGACGATGCGGGTATCTGTGTTAATTTAATCAAACAAATTTCAAAAACTAATATACCTTTACTTGGTATTTGTCTTGGCCATCAATCTATAGCTCAAGCATTTGGAGGTCTAATAATACAACATACTGAAATATCACATGGTAAAATAGCTGAAATTCATCATGAAAAGACTGATATATTTGCGGGTATTAACTCTCCTTTTAACGCAACAAGATATCACTCTTTAGTAGTTTCAAAAAATGACTTTCCAGGTAACTTTTTATCAATAACAGCGTCCCTACCTGATGGAACAATCATGGCAGTTAAGCATAAACAAAAAAGTATTTTTGGGCTGCAGTTTCACCCAGAAAGTATTGCATCAGAAAATGGGTATGAAATATTAAACAATTTTATTGATATAGTAGAAGGTGAAAAAAATGAGTAATATAATTAAATCTCTTTTACCTAAAGCAATTTTAGAACCATTGTCTCAATCTGAAGCCAAAGATGCGTTCGACTCACTATTCAGAGGTGAATCCTCTAATGCACAGACTGCAGGATTTTTGATAGCTCTTAGAGCAAGAGGTGAGAGCTTAGAAGAATACTTAGCAGCAACTGAGGCAATGCGAGCAAAGGCTACACCTGTAATTGCCCCCTCCGACGCAATTGATATTGTGGGTACCGGTGGAGACGGTAAAGGAACCTTGAACATCTCGACTGCTGCAGCGTTTGTTGTTGCGGGAGCAGGTGTTCCAGTCGCAAAACACGGAA
>JBMYRX010000070.1:0-8091 GCA_049602715.1 Paracoccaceae bacterium
TCATGTCACCCAAAATTGCAATCCGTCTACCGTTATTAGTATCTAGTAATTTTACGGTTTTTAAAGATAATAAACCTGCTTTGACCGAAGCGGGGCTGGCGTTATAGCTTTCATCGACAAGTTCAATAGGTAGACCATCAGGAGCGTTTCTTAAGTAGATAAGTGAACGCTCCCCTCTACCCCTAAAAGGCTTCCAGTCACTTAAAGATATAGTAGCCCTCAGAAGATCACCACCAACTTCTTTAATAGCGCAAAATGCTGCAGTAGCATTAACCGCGAAATGATTCCCTACTGTTTTAAGCTTAAAACTGAAATTACTTTCTTCCGACGCAACGTAAAAAATCGGATTAGAACCTTCATTTTTTTCTGTAGACAGTTTCCAGTCAGAATCTTCAGACTCTCCAAAAGTAACTAACTTAGAATTCTTTGACTTCAAAGTTTTCTGAAAACTTTCTATATCCCTATTGATTATACCCACACCATCAACTCTCAAACTCTTGAGAATGGATAACTTTTCTTCCGCAATTTTCTTCAGTGACTCAAACGAAGCTAGATGCGCTTTAGTAACATTTGTGATAATGGCAATATCCGGTTTTACCAATTCCGCGAGTGGCAATATTTCCCCTGGGTTATTCATTCCTATTTCCAGTATTGCAATTTCTGTTTGTACTGGCATCCTTGCTAAAGTCAGAGGCACACCCCACTGGTTATTATAGCTGTTCTCAGAAGCGTGTACGATAAATTGTTCTGAAAGGGTACTTTTTAGCATCTCCTTAGTAGATGTTTTTCCAACAGAACCAGTTACAGCAATTACTTTTCCACTAATTCTAGCTCTTCCAGCAGCTCCTAGAGCCGTTAATGCAGAGAATACATTATCAACAACAACCAAGGGAAAATTTGAAGGCACTTCTTTCGGAACTTTACTCACTAAGGCTCCACTAGCACCTTTTTTTATTGCATCTAAAATAAATTCATGACCATCTCTACTCTCAGTCAATGCTATAAAAAGTTCATTTGGCATTAAGGTCCGTGTATCAATCGAAATCCCAGTAATTCCAAATGGTCTAGTCACCAAGCCATTAGTAATGAGCCCTATTTCCTCGCCTGCCCACAACACTTTAGATAGTTCCCTCTAGAGCGGCTACAGCAATATTTGCCTGTTCCGCATCATCGAAAGCCAAAATAGAATCTCCTATAATTTGGCCAGTTTCGTGTCCTTTCCCAGTGATTAAAAGGACATCCCCCGCCTCTAAGTTTGATATCCCAATCAAAATAGCCTCCGCTCGGTCAGGAATTTCCAGAGCTTTTGGAGCTCCGAGTTTTATCATAGATCGAATCTTTTTTGGATCTTCATTGCGGGGGTTATCATCGGTGACATAAACTAAATCTGCATATTTTTGGGCCACCTCTCCCATCAATTTTCTTTTTGTAGGATCTCTATCTCCCCCAGCACCTAGAATAATCGACACCCTCCCTAAAATATGACGCTGAATAGATTTTATAGCCACTTCAATTGCGGCTGGTGTATGTGCAAAGTCAACATATATCGAGGCACCGTTTGATAAGCAGGCTACTTTTTGCATCCTACCTTTGATTGTTTTAATTGAATTCAGAGAATCGAAAACCTCTACTGGCTTGCCTCCTGAAGATATTACTAAGCCTGCTGCAATCAAAATATTGTATGCCTGAAAGCCGCCGATAAGTTCAAAATTTGTGTGGTAATGGGTACCGTTGAAAGAAAACTTTAGGTCTTGACTATCTCTATTAAATTTTTGACCCATTATTCTCAAATCACAGGAACTATCTTTACCTACAGTAAGTTTTCTAATTCCATAGGTTTCTAGAATACCTTTGAGCTTTTTACCCCAGCCACTATCAATATTTAGAACTGCACTGCCATCATTTTTGAGAATACGTGTAAACAAGCCCACTTTGGAAGTAAAATATGAATCTAACGTTTTATGATAATCAAGATGATCGTGTGACAAGTTCGTAAAAGCGGCGGATGTTAAGATTGCGCCGTCTAACCTCTTTTGATCGAGGCCATGAGAGGACGCCTCCAAACAAGCATGTGTCACTTTTTGTTCTGCTAATTCAAATAAAATTCGATGAAGTTTAATAGGGTCTGGTGTGGTATGAGCCAAAGGATAGCTAACCGGGCCTTCAACTCCAAGAGTACCAATATTACTCGCTCGATACCCTAAAAACTCCCAAATTTGGCGGGTAAAGTTTGCTACGCTCGTTTTACCGTTTGTTCCAGTAACCGCAGTTAATATTTTGGGTTGAGCGTTAAACCAAATAGCTGCACAACATGCAAAAATTTGTTTAGGGTCAGCCACAACAATAAGTTTAATATTATGACCTTTTATAAGTTTTTTAATTTGAGATTGACCTTCAGGGTCTGTAAGAATAACGATACACCCTCTGGTAATTGCTTCTCTACAATAATTCGCTCCATGTAAATTAAACCCCTGTAAAGCGGCGAAAAGGAAACCGGGCTTTATCATACGACTATCTGTTGATAATCCTGTGATCTCTAAATCGACCGATTCAAAATGGGTAATACCGAATGAACTTAATTTTCTTTTGGTACCATCAAATATACGCATAGCTAATTTTCAAAATTACTTTTCCTATTGGAACTGTACCATTTTCTCAACCTCAAAACTAGGCCGTAAATCTAATAAAGGCGCTATTCTTTTGATGATTTCTGAAGAAACAGGAACCGCAGTCCAACCAGCTGACCTCTCTCTTTTCAGTTTTCCACCTTTGTAAGAAGGCTCATCAAACGAAACCACTAATACATATCTCGGCCGGTTAACTGGAAAAAAAGATGCAAAAGTTGAGATTACCCGATCTTTATCATACCCTGGCTCACCTTCTTTTTGTTTTTCGGCGGTCCCAGTTTTACCGCCTACATCATATCCACTTACTATTCCTAGACTCGCTGTACCTTCTTGGACAACAAGCCTTAGAATTTGTCTTAGACTATCAGAGGTTTTTTTTGAGACAACTCTTTCACCTAGTCCCTGGTTTTCAACCCTAAGGATACTAGGCTTTACTTTATATCCACCATTAACCAAAGAAGCGTAAGCTACCGCTAAATGTAAAGGACTTACTGACAAGCCATAACCAAAGGAAATTGTCACAGTTGACATATCAGTCCACTTTCTCGGCTTTAATGGCTTTATACCTCCTGCTTCAATTAATTCTAATTCAGTAGCGTCTAGAAGACCTAAGCTTCTCAACATATTTATTTGGTGATCCTTTCCAATCTTAGAGGCCAAAATTGCGGTTCCAACATTTGATGATTGAGAAATGACATCAGCTACAGTTAGTATCGGCCCTTTATAATGGTCATCTTTGACTAAAACACCCATGATTTTCATCCTGCTTGGAAATTCTAACTGAGTTTCTGGACCAACCAATCCAAGCTCCAAAGCCTTAGCGACCGTAAATACTTTAAAGGTTGATCCTAACTCATATAGACCTTGGACAGCTCTATTAAATAAAGGGCTATCTGATGGTTTAGATTTCTTAACAAATTTTGGTCTATCATTCGGATCAAAATCGGGAAGCGACACCATTGAAATTATTTCACCTGTGATGACGTCTAGCACTACTCCGGAAGCGCCCTTAGCATTCATTATTTCCATAGAACCACCCAAGATTCTCTCGACAGCTGCTTGGACACTGAGGTCTAAACTAAGCTGAAGCGGTTCTCCATTGTTATTCCTATCACTTAAAAAATCATTAAAAGTTGCTTCGATTCCTGCACTGCCTACCATATCAGCATTCCTAGCACTTTGATTGTTAAACCGAGTACCTCCTAAAATATGGCTTGCAAACCGACCATTTGGATAAAGCCGCATTTCTCTTGGTCCGTACATTAGTCCGGGTTCACCAATCTCGTGAACTGCTTGTTGCTGCTCCGGACTGAGTGTCTCTTTAATCCACAGGAAAGTTTTACCACTCTTAAACTCTTTAAGTAATTTCTTTGAGTCTAGTTCGGGAAATACCTGAGATAATTTTTCCACAGCAATCTCAGGTCTTAAAATAATTTTTGGATTAGCATAAAGGGCAATTGTGGGTAGGTTTGTGGCCAGAATACTACCATTCCTGTCAATTATATTTGATCTTTGACTTGTCAATTTTGATGATGAGGCCTCTCGTAGTGGTTCAGCTATTTCTGAAGACGCCATTACAGTCATTCGCGCACAAACCAACATAAACCCCATCAAAAACATGATCCCAACAAAAAACAGTCGCCTGTCTGATCGTTTTCGACTACGATCACTGGAGGTTATATATCGTTCATTTATATTATTTTTCTCTATATAGCTGGGATTAACGCCTTTCCTTCTAGCATCTAATATCTTTGCTAAAGGTCTCAAGGGAACTCTATTCATCTTCAAAACAAAACGCTCCCGATTTTCAAAGCTTGCATTGTTTTTATTTCCCATCCTCTATGTTGGATAAAATAATCTTAGATAAGGACTGAAAGTTCTCTGCAGATATTGGAATTAGCCCTAATTCCTCATAATTCCATTTTACTAAATCTGCTAATCTGTCTGGCCTATTAAGATAAGCCCATTCTGCATTTAATACATAGAGTTTCTCTTTCAATTCTCCTATTTCACTTTTCAGTTCCTTACTATTACTTATCACTGCCTTAGTTTTATAACTCTCAGAATTAGCCCAATATGCTAATACCATTACAGAAATCACAGAAAAACTATAAATTATGACTCTCATAACGTTAAACTTTCTAGTGCGAGTTTCGGCAATCCCAGCTTTTGTTTTTGTCCTGGGTGGGCTGGTGCATCAGTCCTAGTGGCAATTCGTAACTTTGCTGAACGAGATCTGTTGTTTAACTTTCGTTCTTCATCCTTTACCAAATATGGTTTTACTCTTTTCTGTATGAAACTCGGAGCAATTTTAGTATAGTTGGGCAGATATCTATTTGTATTTTCTTTATGGTTCGTTCGAGATCGCATAAATCTCTTTACTATGCGGTCTTCCAGTGAATGAAAGGTGACTACTGCTAATTGTCCGCCCGGTTCTAGCATCCGCTCCGCTAACTCCAGTCCTTTAACTAACTCTGAAAGTTCATCATTAACAGCTATACGTAAAGCCTGAAATGATTTTGTCGCTGGGTGAGTTTTACTAAAAGAACCGTTGTTAAAACAACTTTTTATAATAGTTGATAATTCTAAAGTTGATTCGATTGGCCTAGCATTAACTATTTTTTTAGCAATAACTCTAGAAAATCGTTCCTCACCATACTGAAACAGAATGTCAGCAATAGCTTCTTCATCATAAAAATTGATAATATCGGAAGCTGAAATTTCTCCTGCACCCATTCTCATATCTAACGGTCCATCATGTAAAAACGAAAAACCTCTTTTAGCTTGATCTAACTGCATAGAGGAGACCCCCAGATCAAAGATAATACCATTAATTTTTATTGATCTGCTAATAAAATTCTCTAATTGTGAAAACTTACCAAGAAAAAAAGTGAATTTATCACTAAAATCTACTTTTAAAGCTTCGGATGCTTTTAGCGTCACCGGATCTCTATCAATAGCCAATACAGCTTCGACACCTTGGTCCAGTAACGCGCGACTATAGCCTCCAGCACCAAAAGTACCATCAACCCATATTCCACTTGGCTCAATATTTTCTAAAATAGTTTTTAGTAACACTGGAATATGCTGAACATTGTTATCATATGTTTCAGCTAACTTCTTCATTACTTAGTCCACATTTTCTTTAGAAACTCTATTTTCAGTCGTATTTAATAAAGTTAGTGGATCAAAATCCTCACCTTGTTCCGCCAGCCATCGCTCAATCGTCTCTGTTCTTTCATTTGAGCTCTCAGGATCCCATATCTGAAAAGTATCTCCAGTTGCCTTAAAATGCGCCTCATAACTTATACCAACTTTATCTCTTAATTTTTGAGGAATTACTAATCTTCCAGATTCATCAGGCTGAGTTGGTAAGGCTCTGCCATTAAAAATATGCTCTAAAGCTCGTCTTTCTTTCGAACCACGCGGCAGACGAGAGATCTTTTCATCAACTTCGTTTATTGACTCTTGAGTATAAATCTCTAAATATTTTTGGGATTCCCCACCATAGACAATTACTAAATTTGCATTCAAACCCACTTTCCAATCTGGGTCACAATCTTCTAGAACTCGCCTAAATGATGCAGGTATAGAAACACGGCCTTTACCATCAACTTTGTGTATTCCCTCACCTCTAAATCTGTTTGTCAATTTAGTAGGTCCTTTCAACTAAATTAATAAAGGCAACGGCGGTTGGGTTACTGCCGTTGCCCAATCCGCCGCCTTTTCCCCTTATGGAGGAGTTTGACCCGCGTCATCTGGGGGGATGTCTGCTTACGCAGGGTCAAACTTTTACGATATATTGGGTACCTGTATGAAACCTAACCTAGTCGCCTAGTGGGGTTCTTAAATGCCCCGTTTTTTTTACCTCAATAATCGTGACTACCACAATACACGGGATTTTACGGAAATCAATACCACTTTATGGGAAAAACTACCATTTTCTTAAAAATTTAAGTATTTACTATGCTCTTGTTACTTTTTAATACTAGATATTGTTGTTATAAATTAAAAAACTCTATATGTAGTATTTCATCAAATAAATGATATTTGTAGTACTCATAATAAAATAAAAAAAATGCCCATATAATATTGTTAATCTAACACATCCGGCTACTTTGATTCGTTTCACTAAAATTTATAAGAGCTTTTTATTTGTCGATTTGTGACAATTTTTTTATAATTCCGTCAGCTAAATTATTAAATGCTTCCGATATTGGTTTACTAGTCGTTGAAACTGGGCAGCCGTTATCACCCGATAACCTTATCTCTAAATCTAAAGGGATTTCACCTAAAAAAGATAAACCTAAGTTTTCTGACTCTTTTACTACTCCACCATGGCCAAAAATTGCCACCTCGTACCCGCACTTGGGGCATCGGTAATTCGACATATTTTCGATCAACCCAAGAATTGGAGTATCCAAAGTCTTGAACATATCAATGGCCTTCCTAGCATCGATCAACGCCACGTCCTGTGGGGTTGATACGATAAGAGCTCCAGATACATCGGCTTTTTGGCATAGAGTTAACTGAACATCACCAGTCCCAGGTGGGAGATCAACTATCAAAACGTCTAAATCACCCCATTCGACTTGAGAAAGCATTTGCTGCAAAGCCCCCATAAGCATTGGTCCACGCCAAACCACAGCCTTTGCGGGGTCAATCATCAAACCAATTGACATTATGGTTACGCCAAAAGCTTTAAGTGGTATAATAGTTTTACCATCAGGAGACTTTGGCCGATCAGAGACACCAAGCATTTTTGGCTGTGAAGGTCCATAAATATCTGCATCTAGTAGACCTACGGCTAAGCCCTTATTTACTAAAGAAACTGCCAGATTAGCAGATAAGGTCGATTTTCCCACACCACCCTTACCGGAACCAACCGCGATAATATGCTTTACGTTATTTGGCTTGAGAGAACCCATTTTACTATCAGGATGCCTTCCCACTTTCAAATTTGGTGGTGACGGGTCAGCTTGTGTTTCTGGAATATTTTTTGCAGCAGTTAAAACTATTGAGGACTCAACAATACCCTCTACGTTTTCCACCACATCTTTCATCTTTTCCACTATCGGCTTATATAAGTCGATTTCATTGCTCTTAATTTCTATTACAAATTTTGCCACACCATCTGTAATGTCAAAAGCTCGGATTGAGTTACTTAAGACCACATTAGACCCATCTGGCAATTCAATTAATTTTAGTGCGTCTAAAACTTGTTTTTTTAATAAACTCATAATTAATATCCTTATTAAAAACTAACTAGCAAAATTATTTTTGAATTGGTATGTAATTTTTGCATACCGGAAATGCTAACTTAATTGTTGTGTGAAAACTTTCGAAAAATTATTCAAAATTGGAAACTAGATAAGAGCATCTTTTCCTCCCAAAGTGCTTTTCGGTTGATATAGTGGCGGCGCTATTATCCCTGCGCCGCCACATTAAACTAAATATCAATACT
>JBMYRX010000071.1:0-8087 GCA_049602715.1 Paracoccaceae bacterium
TTGAGTTGAAATTTGCAAATTCGCCTTTAATTCTTTCTTTTCCCCATTCGGGGAATATGTACCCTGATGATTTTAATTATAACCCGGCATTAACATTTGAACAAATTGACTTTCCGGCAGATAAGTATGTTGATGAGTTGTTTGGCAAAGTTAATACATTAGATGCTTCGACATTAAAGGCAAATTTTCCCAGGACTTATGTTGATGTGAATCGTCACCAGCATGACATTGATGTTACTATGATAGAGGGCGGTGAAAACTGGTATGGTCGTTTGTTGCCAGGTTCCGCTGACGTGGGAGCTACACTATTTTGGTCAAAATCTGGAGAATTACCAATTTACGATCGAAAATTAACAAAAAGAGAGGCAAAAAATCGTCTAGCGAAATTTTTTATTCCTTATCATCAATCGATGACCGAATTAGTTGAAGCTGTCCGCAAAGAGCATGGTAGTGCGTATATCATCGACTGCCATTCCATGACTCGCTTTGACTCAAAACTTCGTGGCGGTAAAGAAAGACCAGAAATAGATATTGGGACTCGGAGAGGTGAGAGTTGTTCATCTGACTTAGAAGAAAAAATGGCAGAGTTGTTTGCTGCACGCGGCTATGACGTTGGAATCAATAGACGTTATGTCGGGGGAGAAATGACTCTGAGGTATGGTTGGCCTGAAATTGGGCAGCATATCCTTCAAGTCGAGATAAGACGAGATTTATATATGGAAGAAACCTCTCGTACCAAGTCTAAGCGTTTCCCTAAAATGAAAGAGGATTGCTCAGCAGTATTACAAGACTTCAAAAAATATTTAGATAATAGAAATTAATATAATAAATAAAAACTTAATTAAATGAAGGAGGATGTTATGAAAACAAAATTTTTTATTCTTGTTTTAACAAGTCTTATAGGTTTTAGCTCAGCTCTTTTCGCTGAAAACCTAAGAATGGCCTATAGTTCTGCGCCTCGGTCAATTGATCCTTTTCCTTATGGAGGAGCATCGACTGCTGGTTACAAGGAACACGTCTTTGAGGCATTAGTTGCAGCGGATGACTCACCATTATTATCAACAGGTTGGGTTTGGAATAGCCCAACTAGTTTGACGGTTAATTTGCGTAGAGGCATAAAATTTCACAATGGTGAAGACTTTACTGCTCGCGATGTAGTGTATTCCGCATGTAGAATGATGTACCGAGTTGACGGTAAACGAAACCTTTTGACCAGTTCGATGGGACCAATATCAGATGTTGTCGAGGTTGATAGCCACACTGTTCGTTTCGAAACAAAGAACCCCTATCCACTATGGATTCAAAAAATGAAATTTCTATCCATGCTCAGTGCATCTGGAGGCGATTTACCACCAGGTCCAATTACTTATGACCCGGAAGGTAATTGCGGTATAAAATCTTACCCAACTCGTGACGATTTTGAGAATGGGAATGCAGCAGTTGGTACCGGGCCTTTTAAACACGTTAGTTATTCTAAAACTTTGGCTGTATTGAAAAGAAATGACGCTTATTGGGGTGAGAAATCTATATGGGAAGGTGTAGAAATTTCGTCAGTTAGTAACTCAGGTGCTCGTTTGGCTGGACTTCTGGCTGGCGACTATGATGTTATTGAAAACCCAACAACGGAAGATATAAAAGCGTTAGAAGATAATAGTTCATTCGTATATACTGGAAAACCTGCGTGGCGAACAATGTTTGTTGTTCTCAATGTTGATCCAAAAGGTGCACCTGGCGTGTCAGCTTCCGATGGTTCAGCCCCTTTATCCAATCTTAAAGTACGAAAAGCTATGTCTCTTGCAATTAATCGAGAGGCCATTACTGATAGATTGTTCGGCGGTAATGCTACAGTGGCCAACCAATTCGCACCCAGTTATCGGGCTGGTGCGCCGGAAATGCCCGGGCTGGAATATAACCCTGAAAAAGCCAAATCATTACTTTCTGAGGCTGGTTACAAAGATGGGTTTACACTTAGTTTTAGTACACCATCAGATCGTTACCCTAATGGGGTTCGCGTAGCGCAAGCGTTAACTCAGTATTGGTCAAGGATTGGTATTAAAGTAGAACTAAACTCTCAACCCTGGTCGGTTTTTGCTAAAGCACGTAAAGCTCGGGAGATGGGTGCCTTTTTCTATGGATGGGGTCATCCTCAGGGTCCGGCCCAAATGATCTCATTTGCCTTTGCAACCCGCAACAAGGATTTAGGGCTTGGCTCGTCAAATTACTCTAATTATTCGAGTGAGGCATTTGATGCTGCAATCACTTCTTGGGCAGTAGAAACAAATCCAGATAAGTCCAATGAGCATGTTGCATCTGCAATGGAGGCTGCAATGGCTGACTTGCCGGGCATTCCAGTATACTACACTCATTCAATTTGGGCCCATAGATCTGATTTGAAAATCAATGGTCGCCAAGATGAACGTACACACGCAACTATGGTGTCTTACAAATAATCTGATAAAGTACTACCCTGTGCGAGCTATTTGCTCGCACAGGCTTAATTTTGGAAGGCAGAAATGCTAAGCTTCACGTTAAAACGTCTCGGGCAAAGCAGTGTACTAGTGCTGATCATGTCGGTGTTAGTATTTTTTTGTATGTATGTTGTATCTGACCCAGTAGCAGTTCTTGCGAGCGATGATTTTACCGAGGAAGATCTTATTGTATTAGCTCGTGAACTTGGTGTTGATAAGCCTATTTTAGTTCAATATTATCAATTTATTAGCAAATTGTTACAAGGTGATTTTGGTATCTCCTTTGTATATAATCAGCCAGTCTTACCATTGATATTAGAAAGACTACCGGCGACACTAGAGGTTGCTATTCTGGCTATAATGATTGGGTTGTGTGTTGGTGTACCTATGGGCATATACTCTGGGCTCAATCGCAAAAAGAAAGTAACCAAAGCGATTAGTTTTATTACAACTGTTGGGTATTCAATTCCTAATTTTTGGCAGGCTTTACTTTTGATAATTGTATTTGCGGTTTGGCTGAAAATTGTTCCTGCTTCGGGTCGTGGCGATACGACTGTTCTTTTTGGTGTTGGATGGTCTTTCTTCAATTTGGATGGATTACGGCACATGCTATTACCTGCCGTAAATCTAGCCATATACAAGATTTGTATGCAAACGAGATTAGCTCGGTCAGGCACTCAGGAAGTTATGTTTCAGGATTATATAACCTTTGCTCGTGCTAAGGGCCTACCTCGTCAACGGATTATTAGACGACATCTGTTGAGGAATATCCTTATCCCAATTGTTACGATTACTGGATTAGAACTTGGAGGACTTATAGCATTTTCAACTGTAACAGAAAGTGTCTTTTCTTGGCCAGGCATTGGGAAGTTGTTAATTGATAGTATTCATCATGCTGATAGGCCGGTAGTTGTTGCCTATCTTATTTTGATTACACTTATGTTTGTAATCATTAATTTCATTGTTGACATCGTCTATGCGGTTCTTGATCCGCGAATTCGTCACACTCAATAGGATTGATATGGTTAAATTAAGAAATACTTTTCGTGCAGCATTTCATGGACACCCGGTTGCCATAGTTGGTCTTTTAGGAGTGATTTTCTTTATCCTATTAGCAATATTTGGCCCTTTATTCGCTCCACAAAACCCTTATGATCAAGCAAAGCTAGATATACTAGATGGCCTTTTGCCTCCAATGTCTAAATTGGGTGACGGAACAATTTCATTTATGGGAACAGATGCACTTGGACGCGATATCCTGTCTGGTGTTATTTATGGTCTAAGGATTTCTTTATTTGTTGCATTTACTGCTGTTTTTTTTGGTTCGATTATCGGAGTATTTTTAGGTTTAATAGCCGCTGTAAAAAGGGGGTGGATGGAAACAGTAATTATGCGCGCGGTTGATCTAAAGATTAGCTTTCCGGGTGTTCTTTTAGCACTTATGCTGTTAGCAATATTTGGCTCTGGAGTGGATAAAGTTATTTATGCTCTTATAATTGGAACTTGGGCCTCGAAAGCTCGTCTAGTAAGGGCGGTAGCACTTTCTGAAATGAAAAAGGAGTATATGGATTTTGCACGCATAGCTGGATTAAGCCAGATTCATATAATTACGAGATTTCTATTACCAAATTCTATTTCACCCGTCTTGGTTGTATTGCCTATGTCAATATCTGGAGCAATTGGAGCTGAAGCGACGTTATCATTCCTTGGCGTAGGGGTTCCAATTACTGAACCTTCACTAGGGTTACTAATAGCAAATGGTAATGATTACCTACTATCTGGAAAATGGTGGATAAGTATCTTTCCTGGGTTAGTTTTGGTCGCTATGGTTTTATGTATTAACGTTGTTGCGGACCGTCTTCGAGATCATGCTAACCCTTTCTTACGTGTAAAGGAGTAGAGATATCACTATGCTCGTTTCAGTAGAAAACCTTACTGTTAAATATCGATTATCGGACGGTAGTAATTTTAACGCGTTAAAAGACCTTTCTTTGGAAATTAACCGAGGTCAGATTGTAGGTATAGTGGGAGAAAGCGGTGCAGGGAAAAGTACCATAGGCAAGGTAGCACTTGGATTATTAGATGAAAATGCTGTAATTGGAAGTGGCAATATAAGATTAGATAATGATGATCTTACTTTATTTTCCGAACCAGACTTTGAGAATATTAGAGGAAAAAAAATTGGTTATATTTACCAAAATCCAATGACCGCACTTAATCCAGTTTTAACAATAGGTGAGCAATTAATTGAAACTATTCACACGCATACTAATAAGACAGGTCAAGCGGCTCGGCGCTTTGCGGTTGAACTATTGGAACAGGTAGAAATTCTAGATGCTGAGGAAAGATTGTCGAAATATCCGCATCAATTGTCAGGAGGACTTTGTCAGAGAATTGTTTTTGCAATCGCTATTTGCTCTAAACCTGACTTGATTATCGCAGATGAACCAACTACTGCACTGGACGTAACCGTTCAAAAAGCAGTCTTAGATACATTTAAAAGACTGGTTCAAACAGAAAATATCGCTGTTATTCTTATTACACATGATATGGGTGTAGTTGCAGAAATGTGTGACTATATTTATGTTCTACGCAATGGTTTGTTAGTGGAGCATGGAGTTACACAAAATATTCTAAAATCCCCTAAGGAAATTTATAGCCGTGAACTAATGGCTGCAATTCCGAGCGTGGATAAAAAGCTTGAACGGTTCATGGTCCCTGGAACTATTCAAAAGAGTGAAGGCAGGGATCGAGCTTTGAAATTTCTTAACCCTAAGCTTGATGAGACATATCTGGAACGAACATCGCCCATCCTCTCGGTCAGGAACCTATCAAAGACGTTTGTTAGTCCGGCTACAATGCTCAGCTCACAAAAGATTTTCAAAGCCGTGGACTCAGTAAGTTTCGATATATTTAAAGGAGAGACATTAGGTATTGTAGGTGAAAGTGGTTCTGGAAAATCGACGGTCGGTAGGATGATATTAGGTTTGCATAGCCCTGATCAGAAAACAGATGGTGATAGTGAAATAACCTATAAAGATATAAATCTTTTAGGGCTAAAGAGTCAGGACGAACGCCTTACTTTTTGTGACTCGATGCAATGTATATTTCAGGATCCGTATTCTTCCCTCAACCCCCGTATGAGTGCGGGAGAAAATATTATATTTGCAGTCAAAGTTCGTGGCAGCATTCCTCGTTCTAAAGCATGGGAACTCGCCGAAGATTTGATGGAGTTAGTCGGTCTTCCTCGCAATGCGGTTAAAAAGATGCCCCACGCCTTTAGTGGAGGCGAACGGCAACGTATTGGGATTGCTCGAGCCTTGTCATTTAGGCCAGAATTTATGTTTTGTGATGAGCCCACTTCAGCACTTGACGTGACGGTGCAAGCGGAACTACTTAATTTAATCCAGGATTTACAGAAAGCGTTAGGGTTAACACTAGTATTTGTTAGCCATGATCTAGCTGTTGTTCGTCAAATGTGTGATAGGGTTTTGGTAATGAAATCTGGTCAAGTGGTCGAAGCTGGTTCAACCGAGAAAGTATTTAATTCACCCGACAATATTTATACAAAGGGTTTATTAGCCTCGATGCCACGATTTAAATTTTAATAACTTACCCTAGTAGTTATCTTTGGTCTTTGCGGCTATAATTATGTTAGCTGTTATGGATCGAATGGGGGAGACTCAGTTCGATATATAGTTTGGGTTTGTTTGACTCCCGTTGATCCGCGTATATTGAATCTACCAATAGTATGTGTGGTACAAGTATCCCGATAATTTGAGGAGGGAAGAAAAATTATTTCTGAGCGTTATACAGATTCTGTACGACTGGCGATGAAAGGTTTGCGAAGTGTAATGAATTAGTTTTGAATAACTGGACTATCTTAAGTTTTTAAAGTTTTTATACTTAACAAGAAGCCTGACATCTGTATTATCGTACTAATGAAAGCACACTCAAAAAATCAAGATAATTCAAATAATCTGAACTTGTACCTCTTTGACGAGCAATATCCTACCGTAGAAAATGTTCAAGGCTCTTTCCAAAGTGAGTGTCCGCCAGATGGAAAAGTTAAGTTAGATAACCTTTTTGCATTTAAGCGCAAACGTGGCGATTTTCTATTTTCTGTAGTCATACTGATTGCGGCACTTTTTTTTATGGTTTCTTTTTTCACAGAAACGGGTTGGCAAAATAGAAAATTGCCTGATGACTTGGGTACTTATGTGCTTCACCAGTTTGGGTTTATTGAAATTGAGGGTAGGGTGGTTCGTTTTGGACGGATATTAAAACAGAGTTGGGTAGGCCCACTTTTATGCTTGGTGGTTTTGATCCCCGCGGCCATCTGGAACGCCAAGTCAAGTTTTAAGATCCATCGCTATCGTAAACGCTTTTTGTTGCCTATTAGTATGACATACGAATTAGAAAAATATATCGCGGCCTTAGAGTATGTTGCTTATTTTATTCTTTATACAGTTTTAGTTCCAATTCTCGGCTATTTAATATCGACCCTTTTACTTGGTATGTTCCTAACGTGGCGCACGGGATATCGGACTGGCCGCTGGATGCTAACTGGCTTCTTATCAAGCCTTATTATTGTTTTTATTTTTCGATCTTTTCTACAGATAAAGACGCCCATAAGTATCTGGCTTTATGATTTTCTTCCATCTGCAACACGCGGATTTATGTTGACGTATTTTTAGTTAGGATAAGGCATTGGAAGCATTTTTAGTTGGCTTGGAAAATTTACTACAACCTTCAGTATTATTAGCAATTGTGATCGGGTCCATTGGTGGTTTAGCTATAGGTGCAATCCCGGGTATTGGCCCGGCTATTGCTATAGCAATCTTACTCCCTGCAACTATATTTTTAGATGATTTAGTCAGCTTAGTTTTATTACTTGGTGTTTACGGTTCCTCAATGTATGGCGGAGCAATACCAGCAATTTTAATAAATACTCCAGGAACTCCAGTAAATGCGTTAACCACCTATGATGGGTATGCCATGACGCGTCGCGGTGAAGCATCACGAGCACTTTCTCTAGCCTACTCTGCTTCTTTTTTTGGAGGTTGTTTTTCAATTTTAGTTGCGCTTATAGCGTTATTCGCGTTTGGTCCGTATCTCAGGGATCTCGGAGCTCTATTTGGTCAACGGGATATTTTGATGGCAGCGATTTTAGGTTCGGTATTACTGATAGCGGCTCATCGTCAGACGATGGGGATAGCTGCACTTTTATTTGGTTTTGGCTTTTTGATAGCGATGATTGGCCGTCAAACTACCAGAAAAATAGATCGGTTTACTTTTGATTTTGAATATTTATTCCCCGGTTTAAACTTGATTGTTGTTATCATCGGAATTTTTGCCTTGAGCCAAGCGCTAATACTTTTGACTGGAAAGGATAGTGATCCACCAGAGGCTCGAGTTAGAGGAGGTGCTCTATTGGGTTTTAAGGAGCTTTCAAAACATAAAATAGTTACGTTTCTTTCGGCCATTTATGGTACAATTATGGGCATTATTCCAGGCGTCGGTGAGTTTGTTGCCCAATTTTTTAGTTATTCTACAGCGCGCGGGCTTTCAAAGAATCCCACACGCTTTGGGCATGGTTCGCCGGAAGGGTTGATAGCT
>JBMYRX010000072.1:0-7142 GCA_049602715.1 Paracoccaceae bacterium
CAATCCCAGTGCCTCTCTACCATTGTTTTGGAATGGTAATGGGAGTCCTCGGTGCTGTTAGTAAAGGCGCCGCTATGGTCTTTCCTAGTGAAGCATTCGACCCAATCCAAACACTAGATGCATTAGTTAGTGAAAAATGTACTGGACTTTACGGCGTTCCAACGATGTTTGTCGCAATGCTTCAAGAGTTAGACAAAACGCCAAGAGATCTTTCTTCGCTACGGACAGGGATTATGGCGGGAGCGCTTTGTCCAGTAGAAGTGATGAAAAAAGTAAATAATAAGATGAATATGACGGAAGTTACAATCTGCTATGGAATGACTGAAACTTCGCCCGTTTCTTTTCAGAGTTTTGTTGATGACCCCACTAATAAACGTTGCGAAACCGTAGGCCGTGTCCACCCACATCTTGAAGTGAAAATAATTGATGGACTTGGTAAGATAGTTCCTGTGGGAGAGCAAGGTGAACTCTGTACTAAAGGGTATTCTGTTATGAAAGGGTATTGGAACGACAGTGACAAAACCGATCAATCCATCGATGATGGCTGGATGCACACCGGAGATTTAGCAATATTCGATCAAGAGGGTTTCTGTACGATAACAGGTCGCCTTAAAGATATGATCATACGTGGTGGTGAAAATATATATCCACGCGAAATCGAAGAATTTTTATTTTCACATCCAAAAATTTTAGATGTTCAAGTATTTGGAATACCGGATAAAAAAATGGGAGAAGTAGTTTGTGCGTGGGTAGTGCCAGTCGCCGGATGTCGTGTTGACCAAGATGAAATAATCCAGTTTTGTGTAGATAAAATTGCACATTATAAAATACCAAAACACATCAAATTTGTTGACGAATTACCAATGACAATAACTGGAAAGCCTCAAAAATTTGTAATGAGAGATAAAATGATAAAAGATCTTAATTCAAATATTTCAGGTAGGTTATAGCTTGGCAATAAAATTGAGCTTCCGGTAAAAATTTATGAATTAGAAGCTTTGTCCTCTCCATCAACTCGTACATAGTCATCCTCACTACCAAAATTCTCACCATCTTTTAAGAGACCCTTACCCGGGATAAAATTGACTTCCAGCCGTATTCCGTCTGGATCCTCAAATAATACGTAATAATATCCTGGTGCCCATTCTCGTTCCTCAGGACCACGAACGATTACGCCACCAAGAGAAGACACTAGAATTGCTGTTTGTTCAACATCTTCACGCGATCGAGCTCTCAGGCACAAGTGATGCAATCCGACCCTATACTGCTGAAACCGTTCTTCGGAAAATTCAGGGTCACATTTACGAACACCGATAGCAGTCCTAGCACCAACATGATAACAAAAGTCAGGTCCATCATGCACCAAGGACATACCAAACTTAGGCAAAAGACTGCTGTAAAATTCACGAGCTTTTTGGAACTGGCTAACCGTCAAAATTACATGAGCCATACCATTAATATTAATTTGAGGGGTGTCATCCGTCATGATGTTGTCATTGCACTACCTAATGCCTTAACTGCATCAGCCCGTCCCGGTGATGGAGGAATATTTAAACCACGATCGCACGCTGGTCGCTCTCGCATTTGATCCATCCACCGCTCAAGATCTTCTAAACCTTCAGTTGGGACACGAGCCCATCTATGACTTCTAATCCAAGACCAATTGGAGATATCTGCAATCGAAAATTCTTTAGACAACCATTTTCGATCAGTTAAGTGATTATTCAATACTTCATACAGACGCCGAGTCTCATTATGATAACGCTTCCTAGCAGGTGGAACATCCTCAGGAAAATACCGCTCAAAAGCTACTGCCTGACCCTGCATGGGCCCAATCCCACTAGCTTGAAACATCAACCATTGCATAACCTCATGGCGTTCTGAGCCGTTAACCGGTAACAATTTACCAGTTTTCTCAGCTAAGTAAAATAGGATAGCATTGGAGTCGAACAGAGTTAAGCCGCCAGCCTCGTTATCGGTAATGACCGGTATCCGACCATTAGGGTTCATTTTCAAAAATTTTGGTTTGTGCTGATCACCCTTAGAAAGATCGACATATCTTACGTTATAAGCCAATTCTAATTCTTCTAGCACCATTGCAACTTTCCAGCCATTTGGTGTAGGAGATGTATAAAGATCTATCATTAGCACTCCGTCCTTTAAAAAATGATTATGGCGCCAGTTGGTAAACAAAAAATAGAACTAGCATATAGATAATAGAATGAACAGTTATGACTAAAACCACTTGGTATTTTGATTTTATATCACCATTCGCCTATCTACAGCTAGCACGTTTTACTGAATTACCTCAAAACTTAGATATTAATTTAAAGCCAGTACTATTTGGATCATTACTCAAGCATTGGGGTCAACTTGGGCCTGCAGAAATTCCACCTAAACGGCGTTTTGTCTATAGGTTTTTCAAATGGAACGCAGATCGTCTTGATCTTCCTTTTATTATGCCTCCAAGTCATCCATATAACCCACTTCCAGCTCTACGCCTGTGTGTAGCTGCTGGTAGTCAGCTTCATCAGGTTAAAGAAATTTTTAATGTGATTTATGGTCAAGGAATTCAACCTGATAGTGCAGTCGGAATTCAAGCTATTGCAAAAGCCGTGGGTATAACTGATCCAGATACCGTAATTAATGATCAGGCAGTTAAACAAAAATTAAGGGAAAACACTGAACTCGCAATAAATGAAGGTGTTTTCGGGGTTCCCAGCTTTGTCGTAAATAATGAGGTCTTCTGGGGCGGCGATGCAACAGAAATGTTGTTGGACTATTTAGAAAATACAGATCTATTTAATTCGCCTGAAATGACCAGAATTTCTACTATGCCGATGGGTAAAAAAAGGAAGTAAAAAGCAATAATGACCGATCCATTTCTACATCATCCAAATTTGAAAAACTTAATTAAACCATGCAAAGAGTCATTTTTTCGAACAATAACAGTCAATCAAGTGAAAAAAATGTTAAACGAATCTGGCCTTCCTCAAACATTAGAATTCTATGATGATAAAACTCGTGAGGCGTTACGGAGAGACGCCTTAAACAATCATTCTGGGGATCTCCTAATTTTTGCTTATGGTTCGTTGATATGGGATCCTGCGTTAGAGTTTACTGAAATAAGACGAGCATTTGCGCCAAATCACGCTCGTCGGTTTATTCTGGTTGATACTCATGGCGGTCGCGGCACTGCTGAAGCACCTGGTCTCATGGCTGCACTTGACGAGGGTAAAGGCTGTGAGGGTTTTACTTTCAGGATATCTGCAGAAAAAGTAGAAACTGAAACCGAAATTCTGTTCCGTCGTGAGATGATTGCGCCTGGATACCACGCGCGTTTTATAACACTTCAAATTGACGAAACAGAATCCAAAGCTTTGACTTTTATTGCTGATCATAGTTCGGAAATGATGCATCCCAACATAGAAAGAAACGACCAAATAATTTATGCAGCAACCGGAGTTGGGATTCTAGGTAGTAGCCTTGAGTATCTACAAAACACGGTTAAAAACCTTAATGAAATAGGTATTAATGACACTGACGCCACAGAATTATTACATAAAGCTTTAAGCTATCAAAAAAATATAGTGTAAAAGGACTCTCGTATTATGAGTAAAAAGATTGCAGTTATAACTGGTGCAGCAGGTGGTATCGGACGCGAGATTGTAGCTTCCCTAATACGAGATGGTGTAAAGTGTTATGGCTTAGATATTTCGAAAGAAGGTTTGAAAGAGATTGAATCCAGACTTAGTAATGAATTTGTTGGTATCGAGGTTGATTTAACCAAAACTGAAAAAATTCTATCATCATTTAAACAGATCGAGACTGCAGAAGGTGGCATGGATATTTTAGTTAATAATGTAGGTACCTGTTTAATGTCCAACTTTCCTGATATTTCAGTAACCGAATTTGAACTTCAAATGAAGTTAAATTTTGACTCAGCTTTTCATTGTTCTCAGGCAGCTATAAAACTTATGAACGGTCGAACTGGCGTAAGAAAAATAATAAACATATCATCAAATGGCGCATATAATTTTAAAACTTTTGATCCTCCACATTATCGCGCAAGTAAGGCGGCGATGGACAGCCTAACCAAACATCTTGCTAGTACTTACGCTGTTGATAAAATCTCAGTAAACTCTATTGCACCTGCGATGACAAATACACCCCTTTGCGATATTCTAAGTGCAGACGTTCTAGCAAAAGCTATCGAAGAAATGCCCCACGGTCATCTTATGGAACCTGCTGAAATTGCTGAGTGGGTACGTTTTTTAGCGTCACCCGCAGGTGATATTTCAAGCGGAAATATAATAGTTTTAAACCAAGGGCGGGATGTTCATTAGGCGTAATACTTGGGTGTCTTTCGTAACTTAGGCCATTGATCCGGGGAATGCCCAAATATAACAAATGCATCAAGTCCTTTAGCTCGATCCATTAACCGAATAAAATTCTCTTTAGCTCGATCTTCATTCCAAGAACCCTCAAACCCGTCATTGATTTCAGAAGGTCTTGAAATTGCGTCGCTAGCTAGCAAAGTATGCCCTGTTTTAGGTAATTGAAGCTCAATAGAAATTTGCCCAGGTGCATGACCTGGTGTCTGTAAAATCTTAAATCCTGGACCAATTTCTGTATCCTCATCGAGGAGTAAATAATTACGATCTGGCCATTCCAACGGCTGGACACCCGCCCAGTACAATGGACGTTCAAGTTCGCGTTCGGCACTTGATATAAGAATTGGACAATGTGGAAAATCAGCTATACCGCCAACATGGTCAATATGCGTGTGTGTGATTACCAATAAATCGATATCTAAAATATTAACACCACTCAAAGATAATTGCTCTTTTGGAAAGTTCACCGGCTCAAGCTTTAATATATTACCAAACTTATCCATTCCATCTTCTACAGAAGAACCATGTGGATCAGTAATATATTTACGGTGAAACCCGGTATCTACTAAAATTTTTTCGCCGGCGCTTGTATGAATCAAGAAGCCACATATACCAATGATACGACCATTAGCGTGTACCTGGAATAAACCAAAGTCCAGCACGTGCAGTTGTGTTGGAGTCCCTTTCACATAACTAACAGTTTTCATTTATTTTTCTCCTTAACAACCGACGATCTATGGGTGACCACTGAAAATCAAGATATCTACCCTATTCCTATATTTCTAGAAACTATAGTTCGGCTATGTTAAATGCTCGATCTAAGTTTCCTTTTTAGCAAAAACTAATTTTTTTTCGGGGATAATTAAAATAAATAATTAAAGCATAAAATATTACTTTGGAGGTAAGATATTTTAAATAAGTCGGCAACTTATAACCTCATTGAAAAAAATCGCTGGGTACATTTGCGTATTCTTAATCATCCAATAGGATCTAATAATATAACTTGCACCCCTAGTGGGGTGCAAATTTCCTTCTGATAAATTTAATATTTATGAGTTTTTTAATCACATACCCATTTCATATTATAAAAATTGTACTCAAAGCTCATCATTGGAACCCATTCAAATCCTTGTAAGCAGTTAGAAAATGCTTGTTGGCTAGTACGAGTTAAAAGATAAACGTCTGACTGAGTATCTGTCAGCTTGCGTTGTATTTTTTTATAAATAGCGTTTTGGGCCGCTACATCACCTGTACCACGAGCTTCATCGATCCAAGAATCAATTTCGTCATCCAGTATCCATTCCATAGAAGCCCATGTGCCTTTGGCGCGTGAGTGGTATTGAGAGAAGAAGAAACTATCAGGAGACGGATATTGAGCACTAAAGAACACCTCATTAATAGCGGGTGTTGTCTCAGGTTTGCTTGCCAACTCTGTCATACGGTTCCAAGGTTCTGGCTTTAAGATCGTATTAAACCCTATTTGATCAAGATTTGACTTCATTAGTAGGGCAATTTCTTCTTCAAAAGCTAAACCGGCTACATACATAATTTCAACTGGAATTGCTCCTCCACCAGCATATTTACTAGCTGCTACATGTTCGCGAGCCGCGTTCATATCAAAAGTTGGAAATTTTAGAGAATCAAGATACGCATCAGCGAAAACAGCTGGCATTGGACCCGCTAAGGGTTCACCTGGTAGAAGCGCACCACGGATTGTTTCATAATCTGTTGCCAAAGCTATAGCTTTACGAATATTTACATCATCTGTCGGCGCGACTTGATGATTTAACTTAAAGTAAAAGTTAGACGCTGTTGGGTACTTAAGAACCCGATATCCGTCCATTGCACCAATAGAGTCAAATGTTTCTTGAGCCTGAGAGTTGGCGGACATAGATAAAACACCTGATGCAGCCAGAGCCTTAACAGTTGCTTCCTCGTTCGTTATAACGAAACGAACTTCATCTATCGATTGATCATTCCATCCTAGGTGGTAATCATCAAACTTTTTAATAGTCATACTAGCACCACGTGCCCAATCACTGAGCGTGTAAGCTCCAGCGCCTGCAGAATTATTGGCTAGAAAATCTTGAGCCCAAGGATCGGCCGCAGTCTTATTAGCTTCAGCAACATCGCTATTCACTACAAACATTATCGGTGTATTGGTTAAGAATGGAGTGTAAACCTTATTAAGCTTAAATTGAACTGTTGAGGCATCAATAGCAGTGACAGAATTTTCATCTAATACACCTTCAAAAAGATAGGCAGGCCCCTCATTAATTGACATCAATCGCGAGATTGAATAGGCAACATCTTTTGCTTCAACCGGTGATCCATCTTGAAATTTTACTCCTGATTTAAGGTGGAATGTATACGTTAAAGTGTCATCAGACACATCCCAACTATCTGCCAACAATGGTAGAATATTACCTGAAGAATCTAGAGTTGTAAGAGCGTCATACATATTTACGCCTGCCATATACTCAGTGTAATCGTTGATTTTCGCTGGATCGATTGTTCCAAAAATTTGAGTTGCATTTACAGTTGCAACATTTTGCGAAAAAGCTGCTGAGGCGAGCATCATGATACCGACTCCCGCTGCTATTCCGGCTTTAAATATACGATTAATAATCATCTTTTTTTTACTCCCGGGTTAGTTCATTGAAAATTTTTTTATTGTTTAGAGAACGATAGTTGTATTTCCTTTTTTTTTAATATTATATAAATTTCAGATATACTATAGATATATAT
>JBMYRX010000073.1:0-7022 GCA_049602715.1 Paracoccaceae bacterium
AACACCAAGTGCTATCAATATTTTGTCTCAGAAAAAACCAATTTTGGTACCCATTTTTTCTGAAAGGAGTGGTCAGATTCTTTCAAAGCAATTTACAAAAAAGATGACATCTCCTAGAATCGCTTTGTGTTTCAGTAAACAAATTGCAAATAGCTTAGTAAATTATGAATATGATAAAGTTCTAATAAGCCCATACCCCGATATAGAGAATTTGATAGCCCTGATAGAGGAATTCATATAAAAAACTGATAGTAAGACAGTTAAAAATAAACGGATGTTTAATTAAAGTATTGCTTATAAAATAATATGGTGAGGCTTAAGTAAGTTTTGGTTGATAAAAAAAAGAAAATTGATTCAGATGATAAAGTGATAATTGAACCTATCGATACAGATATTATTCAGACAATTGAGACAAAAACAAATCGAAGAAAATTATTTAAAAGAATTTCTTTAGTAGTAGCTTTATCAATTATAACAGGATTGGGATTTATATATTTATATCATTACTCGATGAACCGAATTGACAATAAAAAGACTCAAAGTAGCGAAAGAATAGAACTCTATAATATGGTAAAGTTGCTTCAAGAGGATCTTAAATTACAAAAATTAGAGAACGAAAAACTTAATAAAAAGTTACTAAATTTAAGTAGTAAATTCAAAAACACTGATAATGTCGTTACTCAAAATAAGCTGATGAATGAGGATTTGTTTGATTCCTTGTCTAATCAGATATCTAAAATAGCATCTTCAATGGTTGAACAAAATACTTTTCCAAGTGTTGATGAAATTTCGATTATAAAAAAGACCAACGAACTTCAAGAGTTAGAAAAGCGACTTCAGTTATTATCTATCGATATTAAAAAAAGGATGGAGTTATCTGAAGAGCAAAATAAAAATATTAAAATAACTGAAGAACTTACAACCTTAAAAGAGAGTATAATGGCTGTTAAGAAGCAAATTAAGAGTGGAAGGCCTTTTGATAAACAGATTTACAAGTTACCGGAGAGAATCGATTTGTCCGAAGAGTTTAGACGTATTTCAACGATAGGAATTATTCCCATCGTCGAATTGAAAAGTATGTTTCCCCAGCTTGCACGAGATACTCTATCGGTAATCCATAAGAATACTGATGAAACTAATGCAAAGAAAAAGTTTTTTATATTTTTGCAAGGAAAGTTTGGCGCGAGGTCATTAGTCCCTCGGCAGGGTAATGATCCAGATGCAATACTTTCAAGGGTAGAGGCATTTATAAAAGAAGATAACTTTAATGATGCATTGAGCTTGTTATCCACGATACCTGAGAGTGGAATGATTATTATGGCAGAGTGGATAAAAAAGCTTGAGGACTGGATATTGATAAATAATACAATGAATGAGCTTGATAGTCTGATCCAAAACGAAGAGATTAATTAATGTTTTTTTCATTAATCAAAATAATAGGTTTCTTTCTATTAGTTTCAGCAATAGCGTTGGGAACGAGTGAGCTTTCTAATAGTAGTGGTTTTATAAGATTCTCCGCGTTTAATTTTGAGTTCACAATGAGTCCAGCGATGGCTTTTTTAGTTTTTATTGCTATTTTAATGGGTTTTTGGTTTTTATTGAAAGTTTTGGGTTTTTTTAACGCTTTAATCAGTCTTTTATCGGGTGATGAAACAGCAGTTTCCAGGTTTTTTAGTAAGAATAGAGAGAGAAAGGGGTTCGATGCTTTAGCAGATGGAATGATTGCGTTGGCTTCTGGTGAAGGTAGATTGGCAATATCTAAAGCCGCTAGAGCTGAGAAACTTTTGAAACGACCTGAATTAACTAATATAATTACTGCCCAGGCTGCTGAATTTTTAAAAGATAAAAAACAGGCATATGAGTTTTATAAGAAACTATTAGCTGACGACCGAACACGGTTCGTTGGTGTGATAGGGATTATGAGACAAAAGTTATCGGAAGGAGATACGGACTTAGCTTTAAAACTCGCTGAAAAGGCATTCTCGTTAAAACCGAAACATGAAAAAACTCAGGATTTCTTACTAAGCCTACAAGCTGAAAAAGAGGATTGGAGTGGTGCTCGGAAGACGCTTAATGCTAAATTAAAATATGGAAATTTACCTCGAGATGTCCATCGGAGACGCGATGCTGTTTTGGCTCTGTCTGAGGCAAAAAGTATATTAACAGAAGGTAAGACTATTGAAGCTCAAGAGGCTGCTATAGAAGCAAATAGACTTTCGCCTGACTTAATCCCAGCAGCTACTATGGCGGCGCAAAGTTATATTTCGAAAAGTAAAATTAAAAATGCTTTGCGTGTGATCAAGAAGGCTTGGGAAGTCAGGCCTCATCCAGATTTAGCAAGTGTATTTTTAGAAGTTACAGAAAATTATGAAGATAAAGATCGCATAAAGAGCTTTAAAACATTAGCTCGTACACAAATGAGTCACATAGAAACAAAAATGTTTTTAGCAGAGTTATCTATTTCTAGTGGTGATTTTAGTAATGCCAAGTCGTTTCTTGATAGCATAAAAATAGATAGTGGACTGACTTCCCGTTATCTCACAAATAAAGCGGCGATTGCAAAAGGTGAAGGGGAAGAAGATCAAGTTGTTAGAGGACTCCTTAACGATGCTTTAAAGGCTCCTAGAGGACCTCAATGGGTTTGTGATAATTGCTCTCAAGTACACTCTAATTGGATGCCAGTATGTAAAAATTGTTCAAGCTTGGATTCACTGAGTTGGAAAGAGTCCTTAGCAGAGGACGATCTGGCGCTCTCTGGAACTGTGATTTCACCTTTAACTAATCCAAAAACAGAAGATAAAGGACTATCTGGAATTAATGAGGAGAGTGGGCATAGAAGCTTTGAAAGTTCGTCTAATTAAAAATGACCAGTTAGATAGTGTTTAACGTTTTTGTCGTTTTTGAGATAGACTCCTATAAGGTTTTTCTATCCTTTTTTAAGACAAAGTACAAAAAGCCGGAGTTAAAGAAAAATGGGTGTTGACGCAGTTGGAACTTCTAGGAGAGGTCGTGGAGTTCGAAAAGCTATCAGACAAAAAAGAAATATTAAGATGTTGCCTGCATTAAATCATAGGCTTCCATTAACTGAACCTATGGATCAAGGTCAGATAGAAAAAATTGATAACGCGTCTATGGATATATTAGAGAATGTTGGTATCGTTTTTCGTGATCAGGTTGCTTTACGAGATTGGAAGTTAGCTGGAGCAAAAGTTGATGGTGAAACAGTATATTTAGATCGAAATCTTGTCAGAGACCTTATAAAAACAATACCTTCAACTTTCACTTACAAAGCACGTAATCCAAAAAATAATCTACCATTTGGAAACAATAATTGTATTTTTGTTCCAATGACTGGTGCTCCTTATATTCGTGATCTTGATGATGTTAGAAGAAACCCCACCCTTTCTGATCTTGGCGATTTTCATAAGCTTAGCCATATGTTACCCGCTATTCATTCGTCAGCGCATCATATTGTAGAACCTTTTGACCACCCGATAAGCCAAAGGCATTTGCGTATCACGTATTCGTCTATGAAGTATTCTGATAAGACGTTTATGGGTATGACTACTAGTCCAAAGAACGCGGAAGATGTGATGGAGATGTGCTCTATTTTGTTTGGTGATGAGTTCATGGATAATAACCCGGTTTGCACAGGAAATTGCAATGGGAACTCCCCTTTGGTTTGGGATGAAACTATGCTGGGTGCTATGAGGGCATTTTCGAAACGGAATCAACCAATTTTATGCTCGCCTTTTGTATTAGGAGGCGCAAATACCCCAGCGTCGGTGGCACCCACAGTTGCTCAATTGAATGCAGAAGCTCTCTCGGCATTAGCCTATACGCAGGTAATTCGTAAAGGAACCCCAGCAATCTATGGTCATTATCTTTCAACGGTCTCAATGAAATCTGGAGCACCTATGGCGGGTACGCCAGAGATAAGCCTAATGAATTTTATGATAGGTCAATTGGCAAGGTTTTATGATATCCCATGGCGAAGCTCTAATACACTTGGTGGTTCAAAAGTTTTTGATGCTCAAGCAGGGTATGAAAGTGCCACAACTATGATGTCCGTGTTATTATCTGGAGCAAATTATATTTGGCATTCGGCTGGCTGGAATGAAGCAGGAATGCATTGTTCAATGGCAAAGTTTGTTGTTGACGCGGAACAATGTGCGATGGGTTATCGTATGTCAGAAGGTATAAAGTGGGATGACTTTGACGAAGGTATACAAGCTATAAGGGACATTGGTCCAGGTGGACATTACCTTGGGCACCCTCATACTTTAGAAAAATTTCAGGAGGCATTTTTTATGCCTGAAATGTTTGATAATAATTCTGTTGAACAATGGCAGGCTGAAGGCTCGGTTGAAATTAACGAGCGAGCGCTTACAAGGGCGAGAGCTCTACTAAGAGAGTATGAGGAGCCAAAGTTAGACCCCGGTATTGATGAAGCTTTGAGAGATTATATTACGAGACGTGAAATAGAAATACCTGCCGCGGACTCTCTAAATCAGGAGTTTTAATTATGTCAGAGAAGATGGTTATCCATCAACGATTTAAGGGTAAGAAAGTTTTAGTTACTGGGGCAGCCGGTGGTATTGGGGGTGTCTTAGCTGCCTCTTTGAGAAAAGAAGGTGCTTTAGTGGCAGTAACTGACCTTGATACGAGCAACATTAAAGCAGATGCTCATTTTGATGGTGACTTATTGGACCCTAGCTTTTGTGACCTGCTACCAAGTCGAGTGGCAAAGCACTTTAACGGCATTGATATTTTATTTAATAACGCAGGTGTTATTACTAGAGGAAAAATTACTGATACTAGTGAAGAAGATTACTCCCTTACAATGGGGGTAAACGTTGAGGCACCCTTCAGGCTTTGCCGTGCGGTAATTCCCTTGATGAAACCTGGAAGTTCAATTGTGAATACAGCTTCATGTTGGGGTTTGAGACCTGGACCTGAACACCCGCTTTACGTTATGTCAAAAGCAAGTATAGCCTCTCTTACCCAGAGTTTGGGGCTGGATCATGCAAGTGATGGTATTAGAGTTAACGCTGTTTGTCCTAACGAAGTAAACACTAATATGATTAGGAGTGGTTTTGAAATTAGGGGACTAGATTCCAGAAAAGCGTTGGAAGAGCTCAATAGGTCAGTCCCGCTAGGCCGAATAGCGGAACCAAGTGATATAGTTGAAGTTATGCTGTTTTTAGCATCTGATGCAGCTCGTTACATTTGTGGATCACTAGTTGAAGTTAATGGTGGGAAACCAGTAATATGACAAACTTTAAAAATAAAGTAGCACTTGTTACAGGTGCTTCATCAGGTATTGGTGCGGCGATAGCCGAACAATTATCAAATCAGGGTGTTAGAGTATTCGGTGCCCAACGTACTCCTTCCAATTATGAGGACATTTTATCAGACCTTAGTGATCCAAAAGCACCTGAAGAAATAATCTCGGTCATTAATAAAGTTACTGGTAGATTAGATATTTTGATAAATAATGCAGGTATTATGACAGAGGGAACTGTTGAAGAGACAACACTTAAAAATTGGAATCAGCATCTTTCCATTAATTTAACCGCACCTTTCTTATTGATTAGGGAAGCAATGCCCTTGTTGCGGGAGTTTAGGGGATCAATTGTTAATCTGGGTTCTGTAGAAGGGATAGGTAATAATCCGCGGCATCCTGCATATGGAGCCTCAAAGTCTGGTCTTCATGGTCTCACAAGAGCCGTTGCCGTAGATCATGGTAAGGACGGGGTTAGATGCAATGCAGTAGCTCCTGGATGGATTGATACACCCTTAAACGAGGACTTTGTTAAAGGAATGGATGACCCTATCGGGTTTCGCGAGAAATTAAGTGATATTCATCCTATAGGCCGCAGTGGTCAGCCATCTGAGGTAGCAGAACTGATATGTTGGCTTGTTTCAGACGCTGCCAGTTTCGTAACCGGACAGGTTTGGACAATTGATGGTGGCCGTATGACTAAATTAAGTTTACCATGATTATTTCAAGGTAAAATAAAAATTTTTATGTACCAGTATTAGCAGCAGCCCAAAAGTGTTTAGGAAAAAACTATTTATCCAATCGGTTAGTTCTTGATCATTTGTGTGTTTGTTCTCTGAACCAAATATAAAGGCCAGAAAATACTATGATTAAACTACCAGCAATCGTCAGGAAACCTGGTATTTCTTGGAAAAAGAAATACCCCCATAAGCTTCCATAGACTATTCCTACATAATTAAAAGGAGCTAGGAATGACGCCTCTGAATATCGATAAGCGAAAATTAGTAAAAAATGTCCAGCAGCACCTAACAATCCAAAAAATGAAAATACTAATAAATCCTCAGGGTTAATAGGTGACCAAGTTGGTATTACTAAAAAGGTCGCACAAATACAGCCAATTAGTGCTGTGTATAGAAAACTGGTTAGTGGCGATTCATCAGTACTTAAATACCTTGTTGAGATAACGTAGCAACCATAACTAAGTGCTGCTAAGGCTGGTAAAAAAACTGCAAACGAAAAAACTCCTATTCCTGGACCTATTATTATAAGAGCTCCAGCTAAACCAAAAAAAACCCCAAGCCAGCGACGTGGCCCGACACTTTCTTTTAGGATGAATACAGATAGTACCGTGACGAGTATTGGCGATATTTGAAAAATAGCATTGATCTCTGATAATTTCAGGTATTTTAGGCTAGTAAAAAAACAAAAAGTAGCGAAAAATAAAAAAGCAGATCGAGTAAGTTGTAGTTTAAAATTATTTGTTTTTTCAGGATTAACTATATCATACCTCAAAGCATACATATATGGAAATATTTGATGCAGATCATCTGTTATTTTATCTAATATAAAGTTGATAATATTATCAATTTCAATATTAAATTTTTTAAGCTCTTTATTTAGTATTTCTTCAAGAGTAGAATAAAACAATTTGTTATAAAGTGTATTTGAATTATTATTATTTAGAAGCATATTTTGAACAATTTGTTCATTTTTAGACAATTTTAAAACACAACTTTTA
>JBMYRX010000074.1:0-6223 GCA_049602715.1 Paracoccaceae bacterium
TCATCATGACTTGCCTTTGTCTATCAAATCTTGTGCATTAGAGATAGAAAAAGGGTTTATGTATAGCTTATTATGCGATTCTACGCCAACGTCTAAAATACAGTCCTCTTGGGGGCGTGCAACGCAAAGTAACACGTAACCTTCTTGTGATTGACGTTTATTTATTGCGGTACCGTTAGGTTGTTTGACCTTACCAGAAATCAGTTTTGCAGCACAGGTTATGCAACCTCCGTATCTACACGCGACTGGTAAAATGTATCCATTTTCTTCAGAAATATCCAGAATAGACTGGTCCTGAGATACATGGAAAGTAAAATTCTCTCTGTTACGAAAAGTAATCTTATGTTGTTTTTTATTCATTAGAAAAATTAAGGGACGCAATCGCGTCCCTTAACCTGTTAAACCCAAATATCGGAAGAACAGTCTCCACCAGGATATCTTGTCTCGTGTGCTCGAGCGGGACCGTGAGGTTCTTTAGCAAAATCTACCATAAAATCTTCACGTATCTTCATTCCACCATTTTCTACGTCACAGTCAACTATCAGCATCATTCCGCCATTTTCTTTCATGCTTGGATAGAATTGATTGTCCCAAGTTGAAAATAAAGAAGTGGTTACAAATAAGCGCTTACCATCTAAGGATAGCTGGATCATTTGAGGCGCACCATCAACCGTTCGTCCGTTTACAGTATCTGCTTTTCCTAACATCCCGCCTAACCAAACTTGTCCGGTTAATTTTGGATTTGATGGATCTGAAATATCGTATTGCCTCAAATCACCGTGAAGCCAATTTGAGAAGTATAAATACTTGTCATCCATTGATATTAGGATATCTGTAATTAGCCCGGGCATCGGTACTGGTAATATACCGTTATCAATTGACTCCACGTCGATAACTTTTTCAATTTGGAGTTCACCGGCGTCATCTTTGTACCAGTGAAAGATATTTGAACTCAATGTCGCCCCTACAAAGCCATGGGTTGAATCTGGATTGTGATGGAAGCGTGCCTCGAGAGGTATCATTCCTTCTTCACCCAAATCTACAGACTTTTCAATTTTTCTATTCTTAAAATCCCAGAAGTGAATATGACGCCCATAATTACCTTTAGCTACATCCTCTAGATCGAACCCAGGCATAAAGGTGTTTGGAGCAGCCCATTCAGTAGACACCATCATATTATGACGAGGCTGATACCAGAAGTCATAGCTAAAATTCATACCTGTTGTATCTGTTTCCCAGCGCCCCATTATTTCAAAATCTTTATTCAGGTGAAGATAACCACCAGGTGCATTTCCATCAGCATCCCCGAGCATCGATACTATGATATCAGCTCCTAAACAGTGAACTGTATGAGGTCCAGATAGGTTTGTCTTAGCTTTAATTTCCTCTCCATCTATCGTTTTATATAGAGCAGGAGCACGTGGATCAGTTGCTGTATCGACAATATAGAAATTAGACGTCCTAACACCTGGGATGATTAAATATTTACGCTCCATATCGCCATCGTTATTGCATGAAGAACAGGCATTCCAACCCATATGATGTAATTCATCTCCAGCTGTTCCAAGTTCAGTACGATGTATCACTTCTCCATATGTTGAACTTGTTTCATCGACATCAATAGTTGCAAGGTAATCTGGTTTTTCAATTCCTGTACCGGTATAGATGCAAATAGTATACACAATTTTTTCTCTGGGTGCTTTTATTGCATCCTGTGGGGATGCATATCCTGGTCCGGCACAGCACGCGCTACTTTCATTTGACATTATTTTTCCTTTCTGAAAATATATTGATACCTTCAACCTGAAACTTCAGAAATACAAACGAATATTAATGGCTGCACAGATAAATAATATTTTATCTATGCTTATATTAAATAACTATTTCCTTTATATAAGTTATTTTTTTATTTAGAGCCCCAAGATTTGCTTGCCATTTTATGTTAGTGATGATTAGTTTTTTTTTTAATATTATTTTATTTGGGAGATTAAAATGAGAACTCGTGCAGCTGTAGCTTTAGAAGCAGGAAAACCACTTGAAGTTATGGAAGTTAATCTTGAAGGACCCAAGCAGGGTGAGGTTTTGGTAGAGATCAAGGCGACCGGAATATGCCATACCGATGAATTTACTCTATCTGGTGATGACCCAGAGGGTCTATTTCCAGCGATTCTAGGTCATGAGGGTGCTGGGGTAGTTGTGGAAGTTGGCGCTGGAGTTAAGTCTCTAAAAGCGGGTGATCACGTCATCCCATTGTATACAGCTGAATGTAGAGAATGTGAATATTGCTTGAACCCTAAAACTAATTTGTGTCAAGCTGTACGGAGTACCCAGGGACAAGGTGTAATGCCTGATGGAACTAGTAGGTTCTCAATGCTTAATGGGACTCCCATTCTTCATTACATGGGTTGTTCTACATTTTCAAATTATACAGTACTCCCTGAGGTTGCGTTGGCAAAAGTTAGGAAAGATGCTCCTTTCGACAAAATTTGCTATATTGGATGTGGTGTAACTACCGGAATAGGGGCTGTAATTAATACAGCAAAGGTAGAGATTGGTTCTAAGGCGATCGTTTTTGGACTTGGCGGCATTGGTTTGAATGTTGTACAGGGTTTAAGGCTTGCTGGTGCTGATCAAATTGTAGGGGTTGATCTGAACGATAGTAAGTCTGAGATGGCTACTAAGTTCGGTATGACAGACTTTGTGAACCCATCAAAGATTAAGGAAGATTTAGTAACGCATCTTGTTGATCTTACAAATGGTGGTGGAGACTATACATTTGACGCTACAGGCAATGTAGGGGTTATGCGGACTGCACTTGAAAGTGCGCATAAAGGCTGGGGCGAGAGCGTGATTATAGGTGTGGCCCCTGCTGGGGCAGAGATTTCCACAAGGCCGTTTCAATTAGTTACAGGTAGAGTGTGGCGTGGAACAGCATTTGGAGGAGCAAGAGGTCGAACTGACGTTCCTAAAATCGTTGATTGGTATATGGACGGAAAAATAGAGATTGATCCTATGATTACGCATACAATGCCACTAGAGGATATAAATAAAGGATTTGATTTAATGCATGAGGGTAAATCGATTAGGGCAGTAGTAGAATTTTAAATGGCTAAACAAAAAAAACCAGAGGTATTTAGTTACTTTGATGAAAGTACTAATGCGGCATGTTATATTTTAAAAGATCCTTCGTCCAATTCATGCGCAGTTATAGACTCAATATTGGACTTTGATTTGGCTGCTGGGCGCGTGACAACTAAACATGCAGATATATTAATCAGAGATATTCAAACAAAAGGACTTAATTTAGAGTGGATAATTGAAACACATGTGCACGCCGATCATTTGTCCGCTGCACCCTATTTGGCGCAACAGCTTGGTGGAAAAATAGCGATCGGTTCAAATATTGGAACTGTTCAAGAAGTCTTTGGAAAAATTTTCAATGCTGGAACCGAATTTCAAATGGATGGAAGTCAATTTGACAGACTATTTTCTGATAATGATAAATTTAAAATTGGAAACTTAGAAGTAAAGGTTATCCACACCCCAGGGCATACACCTGCTTGCGTGACTTATATTGTTGGTGACTCAGCTTTTATTGGAGATACACTTTTTATGCCAGATTTTGGAACTGCCAGAGCCGATTTTCCTGGTGGTTCTGCAGTTGATTTGTACAATTCAATTCAAAAAATTCTATCGTTGCCGGATGAAACTAGACTATTTTTATGTCATGACTACAAAGCGCCTGGCCGAGAAAATTTTGCATGGGAAACTACAGTGAAAGAGCAAAAAGAAACTAACGTACACGTAGGAGGTGGAAAATCTAAAAAAGAGTTTGTCGATTTTAGAACCAAAAGAGACTCTCAGCTCTCGATGCCAAAGTTAATAATACCATCTATCCAGACCAATATGCGGGCTGGCAACTTACCGCCTGCTGAAGATGATGGTACACAGTTTTTGAAAATTCCGATAAATAAACTTTAATATTTGAAAAGGGTAACTTTAAAGTGCAAGAAATTTCTAAAAATATTTGTTTTGAAGGAGTACAAGGAGTTTACTCACATACCTCAACTTCATGCGATTGCGAAATGGTTTTTGGGTTGTATTTACCGCCCCAGGCTAAATTCAGTAATGTTCCAGCTATTTGGTTTCTCTCTGGGCTTACATGCACTCATGAAAATGCGATGACTAAAGCTGGTGTGCAAGTTTGGGCCGCTAAACATGGTGTCGCGATTATTTTTCCTGATACTTCTCCAAGAGGTCAAAATATACCAGATGATGAAGCTTACGACTTAGGGCAGGGTGCAGGTTTTTACGTTGATGCGGTTGCGACGCCCTGGTCTAAGAATTATAATATGTGGACTTATATTACATCAGAACTTCAGGAATTAGTTGTACAGAAATTTCCTATCGATACTGACAGACAGGCTATCATGGGGCACTCTATGGGTGGTCATGGGGCTTTAACTATGGCAATACATTTACCCGATCTTTACAAATCAGTTTCAGCCTTCTCACCGATTTGTAATCCGACAAAATCTGAGTGGGGAATAAAGCAATTCTCGTCTTATCTGGGTTCGAGTGAGAGTAAATGGGAGAGTTATGACAGTTCAATACTAATGCGGAATAGAGGCTACAAAAATAAAGTTTTAATTGATCAAGGAGCAGATGATAATTTCCATGAACTGCTTAAATTAGACTCTATGAAAGCGGCAATGGAATTTCGAGGACAATCGTTCGATGTTCGAATTCAGCCAGGGTACGACCATAGTTACTTCTTTATCCAGAGCTTCATTGAGGATCATATCAAACATCATGTAGATATTTTATAAAGATATTTAGCACTCGCGAACTTTTATGAATTAAAAAAAGGTTGCCTATGAGTAACTTAATATTCGTTTGTAAAGAGAATGATTAATGTAACACTCTAACTATTATTTAAGTTGGCTTAAGGGGGCTAAAATGACCAAAATTCATGATGTATTAATAGTTGGGGGCGGCGCTGGCGGTTTAGCATCTGCAGCAAGCTTGAGAAAACGAGACTCTAAATTAGATATAACTGTCATTGAGCCAGCGGAAAAACATTATTATCAACCCGGCTGGACAATGGTTGGAGCAGGCGTGTTCGATAAAGAGGATACAGAACGTGCTATGGACTCTGTTTGGCCAGCGGGGATTAATAGAATAAAAGACGAAGTAATAGCATTTGATCCTGATAATTCATCGCTTACTTTGAGGTCTGGAAAAGAATTAAGCTATAAGGTTTTAATAGTCGCGCCTGGGTTAAAGCTCGATTGGGGCGCTATCGAGGGCCTAGAGGAATCTCTTGGTTCAAATGGGGTAACTTCTAATTATAGATATGATTTAGCTCCTTACACATGGGAGTTAGTTAAGAGTATGTCTGGTAAAAATGCTATCTTTACCCAACCACCGATGCCAATCAAATGTGCCGGTGCTCCTCAGAAAGCAATGTATCTCTCCTGTGATGAGTGGATGAAAAAAAATATTCTTAAAGATATTAAGGTAGCTTTTTGTAATGCTGGGCCAGTTCTATTTGGATGCGCGGCTTATGTTCCTGCATTAATGGAGTATATAAAAAAATATTCCATTGATCTTGATTTCGGCCATAACTTAGTAAAAATAGATGGGAAATCTCAAAAAGCTTGGTTTACAGTAGCCAAAGAAGGTGCTGAACCAGAAATTGTTGAACGTAGTTTTGATATGATTCATGTATGTCCCCCACAATGCGCGCCGGATTTTATAAAAGAAAGCCCATTGTGTAATGATGCGGGATGGGTGGATGTAGACCCCGCAAGCTTACAACATACAAAGTATAAAAATATTTATAGTCTTGGTGATGTCTGTTCGACATCTAATGCAAAAACAGTTGCTGCGGCACGAAAACAAGCACCGATTGTTGCTCAAAATGTTTTATCAACTCTTAATGAAACTGTGCCTAAGATAGAATATAACGGCTATGGATCTTGTCCGCTAACAGTTGAGAAAGGAAAAATAATTTTAGCGGAATTTGGATATGGAGGTAAGGTTATGCCAACTTTTAATTGGGATTCGACAAAACCTCGACGTCTAGCATGGATATTAAAGAAATCTATATTACCGACTGTTTATTGGAGTTTGATGCTTAAGGGTAGAGAATGGCTTACAAAGTGAAAAAATGAGAGTTGATTTGGTGAGTGTACCTTACTAGTTTTACGAATTTCTTACT
>JBMYRX010000075.1:0-6170 GCA_049602715.1 Paracoccaceae bacterium
TTTTCATCAAAAAGAGTAATCGATACCCCGATCACTGAGCATGGCTTTGCGGGCATTGGTATCGGTGCCGCGTTTGGTGGTTTGGTCCCCATTATTGAATTCATGACATTTAACTTTGCTATGCAGGCAATGGATCAAATAATTAACTCTGCTGCTAAAACTCTTTACATGTCTGGGGGTCAAATGGGTTGTCCAATTGTTTTCAGAGGCCCAAATGGTGCTGCATCAAGGGTTGGAGCTCAACACTCCCAAGATTATAGCGCTTGGTATTCTCATGTACCCGGATTGAAAGTTATATCTCCTTACTCATCAGATGATGCAAAAGGTCTATTAAAAGCTGCAATAAGAGATCCTAACCCTATAATTTTTTTAGAAAATGAAATCCTCTATGGTGAGAGTTTTGAAATTCCCTTATCTAAGGATCATATAACCCCAATTGGTAAAGCGAGGATAAGACTAAAAGGGGAAGACGTCACTATTGTTAGCTTTGGCATAGGGGTTAAACATGCATTAGACGCCGCTCAAGAACTAGCTAAAGATGATATAAGTGCTGAAGTAATTGACTTACGTACTCTCAGGCCAATGGATACTGCTACAATTATAGATAGTGTAAAAAAAACAAATCGCTGTGTAACAGTCGAAGAAGGTTTTCCAGTCTGTTCCATCGGCAACTACATAAGTTCAGTTATTATGCAAGAAGCTTTTGACTATCTTGACGCTCCGGTAATCAATTGTACTGGGAAAGATGTGCCAATGCCTTACGCCGCAAATTTAGAGAAATTAGCTTTAGTAAATACTGACGAAGTTATACAGTCTGTAAAAAGAGTGATCTACCGCTAGGAGGTTAAATATGGATATCGAAATCTTAATGCCTGCCCTCTCGCCAACTATGGAAGAAGGAACACTCAGTAAATGGTTCGTTACAGTAGGTGACGAAGTAAATTCTGGAGATTTATTAGCCGAAATTGAAACTGACAAAGCTACTATGGAATTAGAAGCCTCAGATGAAGGAACAATAAAAGAAATTATTTACAAAGAGGGCTCAGAAAATATAAAAATTAATACACCAATAGCGATAATAGTTGAAAATTCTGATCAATCATCGGATACAACTAACAAGATTACTTTTGAAGCATCCGAAAAAACTATTAGAGAAGATAATGACTTAAAAAGTGACAAAATATTTGAACAAGATGTTTTAGATAATATTAGCAGCAAAGATATCAGCCAAAATACTAGTTCAGTTGATAAAACCACATCAAAGTCTTTAGAAACTAAAAACACTCGGGTGATAGCAACTCCAATCGCAAAGAGATTAGCGTCTAAAAACAGTATCGACCTAAACGACATAGTAGGATCTGGTCCCAAAGGTAGGATTATAAAGAATGATATAGAAAGGGCTATTACAAAAACAACCTCTAATAACGACGGAAAAGAGTTCTTTAAAAAATCATTTTTGGACACTCCTCAAGATACAAGTTTTGAGGAAATGCCAATAGATAACCTAAGAAAAATAATTGCAAGTAGACTGACAGAATCCAAATCTTCTGTTCCCCATTTTTACCTCAGGGCTGATATAGCAATTGATAACCTATTAAAAGTCCGTTCATCTATTAATGAGGGTCTAAAAGATCAGAAGGTTAATTTAACTATAAATGACTTTATCATCAAAGCGTGTGCAACTTCTTTACAACAAGTACCCCAAGCAAATGTCATTTGGGCGGGGACTCATATTAAAAAGTATTCAGCTTCTAATATTTCTGTAGCAGTATCAATCGATGGAGGCTTAATGACACCTATATTATTTAATGCTGAAACGAAAACTATTTCACTAATATCTAGTGAAATGAAAAATTTGATAACAAAAGCAAAAAATAAAAAATTGACACCTAGTGAATATAATGGTGGGAGCTTCTCGATATCAAATCTTGGTATGTTTGGAATTGATAATTTTGATGCAATCATAAATCCACCTCAATCTGCTATATTAGCTGTTGGTCAGGGTATAAAAATACCAAAATTTAATGAGGCTAAAAACAAACTAGAATTTGTAACAACCATGAAGGTAACACTCAGTGTCGATCACAGAGTTATAGATGGAGCCCTAGGTGCGAAATTGTTAAATAAGATTAAAGACAATCTCGAAAAGCCTGAAATAATGCTAGCCTAGTTGCAGATTTTATTGAACTTAAATCAGAAAATCGAAGCGTTCTAATTTTCTTTTATTAATTGATCCATCGTTATAGATGGTTCAAAGCAACCAGTGTCTCCAACAACTCTTGCTGGAACACCTGCAGCCGTTTTTTTTGGAGGAATTGACTTTAAAACTACTGAACCAGACGCAATTTTTGAGCAGTAACCAATCTTGATACCTCCAAGTATTTTTGCACCAGCGCCTATGAGTACACCATCTTCAATCGTTGGATGTCTCTTTTTCTCCTCTTTACCCGTTCCACCAAGTGTAACAGAATGAAGAATGGATACGTTATTACCAACAACTGATGTCTCACCAATTACTATCGAATGAGCATGGTCGATCATAATACCATCTCCTACTTTTGCATTAGGATGGATATCGACACTAAACTCTTCACTTAATCGAGATTGAATAAATTGCGCCATGAAAACTCTGTTTTTGTTCCAAAGCCAATTACTAACTCGATAAGCTTGTAATGCTAAAAAACCTTTAAAAAATAGTATCGGCTGTATGGCACTATTACAGGCAGGGTCGCGATCTAGTATAGCTAATAAATCTAACTCAATGCTTTTTACAATTCTTTTTTGATTTGCTTTGAAGGCCTCTAAACACACATCTTCGATAATCTCAGCAGTAATTACATCAGAAGATATTTTCTGAGAAAGATGATAGGCGATCGAAGCTTCTAGAGAATCATGATTTAAAATTATTCTATCAATAGCACAACTTAGTTGAGGTTCTCTTAGGATTACCCTGGATGCATCGTTTCGAATTTTTATCCACAACTTTTCTTGCACTATATAAAACCTTCAATTTAATAATGTTGTTTTTATTTAAGCATAATTCTAAAAAAGTTCCATAATTGAGACGAATTAAAGTAGAAACATTATTAGTCTTATCATTTTTATTTATTTAGATCACGCCATGTATTTACATTCTTATTATGTGTTTTCAAATCTTTAGCAAAAGCGTGGCCTCCAGAACCATCAGCGACAAAAAACAAATAATCTGTTTTATCAGGGTTTAAAGCTGCTAGTATAGCCAATTTTCCAGGATTTGTTATCGGTGTAGGCGGTAATCCAGTATTAATATAAGTGTTATAGGGCGTGTCTAGTATCAATTCTGATCGCTTTAACCCCCTTCCCAAAACTTTTCGTCCCTTAGTTAGTCCATAGATTACCGCTGGGTCAGTCTGTAATCTCATCTTATTTTTTATTCTATTAGTAAAAACACTAGCAACTAATCCTCTTTCTTCGGGCAAACCAGTCTCTTTCTCTATTATGGAAGCTAAGATTAAGGCTTCCTCGGGTGTCTTAAGTGGACTTGTCAAATCTCTAGATTCCCATGCTTTAGACAAAATATCATTCTGTTTATTTTCCATACGTTCTATTACGGACTCTCGAGTAGAGCCAAAACCAACTTCGTAACTGTTTGGAGCTAACGAACCCTCTCTGGATATTTTTGTAACTGAGCCTGTCAAAAAGTCAGCGTTTTTTATAGCCTCGATTATCCGCCAACTACTAACGCCCTCTGCAATTATAATACGATATCGGACACCTTGCTCGTCGGTTAAATCGATATAACTCTTTGGTATAACGTCATCCTTTAAATTAAAATTTAAAGTTTCAAGATATTTACCTGTATTTGGATTGAAATTTCTAACAACTATCTTCTCGGATGTTACACCAATTTTATATAGAACCTCTTTACCACAAGTATTTTTACCGCCATCTGTAATGAGCTTTATTATTTCTAGCATAGAGGACTTTGCAGGAATCAAAAAAGACCCCGCCTTCAGAAGTCTAGATTTTTTTGTATAACTGGCGCCAATTCTGAAAATAACAGGACTTGTTATTAATTCTAGTTTAGCTAATCTAGTTGAAACAGAATTAATATTTTCACCTGATTGAATTTTAACGCAAATAGGTTTCATAAAATAACCTTCGCTTTTTAATTTTGATTGTGTCCAGCCTATAAAAATAGACAAAAATAGAATTAAAAAAATTGAAAGTGTAAAGGCATTTGACGCTAGTGATTTGTGCATATGTTATATTAGTTTACCCAATACAAGGCAGGCATTTGTTCCTCCAAATCCGAAAGAATTCGACATTACAATCTCTACTTTACTTTCGACTGGTACATTTGCGCATAGATTAATTTCTGTTACCCCATCTAGATTGTCAAGATTTATAGTGGGTGGAACCACTTGATCTTTGATAGCCAGAATTGAAAAAATTGCTTCAATCGCTCCTGCGGCTCCCAGTAAATGGCCTGTTGCCGACTTAGTAGAGGACATAAGTTTTCCCTGTGCGGAAGACCCGAGCAATCTTTCAACGGCAGCTAACTCAATGGTATCTGCCATAGTAGAAGTACCGTGAGCATTAATATAATCTATTTCAGAAGAATTAATTTTTGCATGCCTGATAGCTGAACGCATTGCACGCTCGGCCCCCTCATGATCATTTGGTGGGGCAGTTATATGATGCGCATCACCAGAAAGCCCATAACCTAAAACCTCAGCATAAATTCTTGCTCCCCGTGCTCTGGCGTGTTCATACTCTTCTAAAACCACTACGCCAGCTCCCTCGCCCATAACAAAACCATCACGATCTTTATCCCAAGGGCGACTAGCAAGCTTGGGATCTTCTTCTCTTGAAGTACTTAAAGCTTTGCAAGCATTAAAACCGGCAATTCCAATCTCACAAATAGGACTTTCTGCCCCTCCAGCAACCATAACATCAGCATCACCAAAAATTATCAATCTAGCAGCGTCCCCGATAGCGTGTGCTCCAGTAGAGCAAGCGGTTACAACTGAATGGTTAGGGCCCTTAAAACCGTATTTGATAGAAACTTGACCAGAAATAAGATTAACAAGTGCGCCTGGAATAAAAAAAGGTGAAACCCGCCTTGGCCCTCGATCCTTCAGGAGAACTGCTGTTTCAGCAATCGATGATAAACCTCCTATCCCAGATCCTATCATTACTCCTGTTCTTTCAAGTTTCTCTTTTTCGATGGGTGCCCAACCAGAGTCTACAATTGCTTGAGTTGCCGCGGAAATTCCATATAAAATGAAATCGTCTACTTTTCGTTGATCTTTTGGAGACATCCAATCGTCCGGGACAAATGCCCCTTCTTGTCCAGTATTTCGAGGCACCTCACAAGCGTATTTAGTTGCCAGATTACTTGCGTCAAATCTATTTATCAATCCTGCGCCTGATTTTCCATCCAGTAACGCTTTCCATGTATGCTCTACGCCACAACCCAAAGGCGTCACCATACCCAACCCCGTAACAACTACTCTTCTCATATTTCTGCCTCTCTTATTTTGACTAAAAACATGTGTACTAATCATACAGCGTTACTGATTTAGGTAAAAGCCTAATTATATAGTAAAATACTAAGAAGTTAAATTATAGTCAAAAATACAATTGTTAAATACTTTTATATTATGATTTTATTATGATTTTATTATGATTTTATTATGATTTTATTATGATAGAATCTTAATAAAAGTAATCAATTGTTAGTACAAATATAATGATAGATTTTGCGTTCTTAACTATGATCCCTCAGATATAAATTTAACAGCATCACCAAAAGTTTGGATTGTTTCTGCTGCGTCATCAGGAATTTCAATACCAAACTCTTCTTCAAAAGCCATAACTAATTCAACCGTATCGAGACTATCCGCCCCAAGATCATCTATAAAAGATGCGTTTTCTACAACTTTATCTTCGTCAACGCTAAGGTGTTCAACGACGATTTTTTTAACTCGGTCTGCTATGTCGCTCATATTTCTTCCTCACTTTATTTTGGTACAATCTATTTGTTGGCTTTGGGAGCCGTCTAACGCTTTCGTAAAAAAATTGAAAGCTAATTTTTTCCACCAGAAGCCTATAGCACATCAGACAGCTAAGGCAAACGTTAATAGCAAGTAATAATAACTTATCAAATCATTACCATACCACCATTT
>JBMYRX010000076.1:0-5787 GCA_049602715.1 Paracoccaceae bacterium
TTACCTTGCATTAATTGAAAGTTTCCAATTGGCTTTCCAAACTGCTTTCGATTTGAAACATAAGGCATAACTTCGTCCATACATGCCGCCATAATTCCCGTACCAATACCAGCGAGGACTACACGCTCAAAGTCTAAACCTGACATTAAAACCTCTACTCCTCTATTTTCTTGGCCCAAAACATTCTCAAAGGGGACCCTAACGTCATCAAAAATTAATTCAGCTGTATTAGAACCTCTCATTCCTAATTTATCGAAGTGAGCACTAGTGCTAAAACCAACCATATCCTTCTCTATTATGAATGCCGTAATACCCTTTGACCCTGCTTCCGGAGATGTTTTAGCATAAACAATCAGAGTCGACGCATCAGGACCATTAGTAATCCAGTACTTCGAACCGGTTAACCGATAGTAATCATTTCTTTTTTCTGCTTTGAGCGTCATTGATACAACATCAGAACCTGACCCAGACTCACTCATCGCTAGTGCTCCAACATGATCTCCCGAAATTAACTTTGGTAAAAACTTTTTCTTCTGTTCGTCAGTACCATTAAGGTTAATCTGGTTCACACATAAATTTGAGTGCGCACCGTAACTCAAAGATACTGAGGCAGAAGCTCGGGCAATTTCTTCAATAACGATAACATGAGCTAAATAGGACATTCCAGCACCACCATACTCTGGATCAACAGTAACACCCAAAAACCCAAGCTGTCCCATCTCTTTCCACAACTCGGATGGAAATTTATTGTTTCTATCTATATCTACCGCTATTGGTGACAACCTATCTTGCGCCCATTTATGAACTATATCCCTCAACGCATTAACGTCTTCACCTAGATCAAACTTCATTGAGTCGTTAAACATAATATCTTTACCATTAATTGAACATTTGTTCACCTATACAAATTTATAAAAAAAGTCTAGCTTTTTACTAAACTCGTTTCGACTTCGTAAGTTTTACAGCCTCACTAGCGATAATTCTAGCAACAATTTTACAATCATCTAACGTAAAAGTTAAAGGTAATCGCATATCTAAAAGACCCGATAGGACGCTATCAGTTTGCTCTAAGATTTGTGGATCAATGTATTTCCAACTATCGTATTTTGAAGTAAATGCCTTTGGTGACGTCGCACCAAACCATTTCAATTCCACACCCCTTTCAACGCAGCCATCTACGAACCTTTCAATGTCATCCTCACTTAATGAAGGCATTAGAAACTGTATTGACGAGCCGACAAATTTCTCTTGGTCTTGCCTTTCAACAACTTTTATACTTGCTATATTTCTAATCCCCTCTTCTATTATTCGGTAACGCTTATTCCACCTTTTAACTTTATCATCTAATTCATTTAGCTGAGGGCGAAGTATCGCAGCTCTGAGGTTGTCCATTCGGCCCGATATATTTGGTGTTTCAAGTTTTATTTTTTCAAAGATAGCGGCATCCGGAGAAGATCTATGTTTCTCGTAAAGCATATAAGACCCAGATAAAATAATTGCTCGAGCAATAATCTCATCATCGTCAGTTACCAGAAATCCACCCTCACCAGAATTAATATGTTTATATGTTTGACATGAGTAACACCCAACAGCTCCATGTCGGCCCGAGGGCGTCTTACCCCAAAATGCACCCATCGTATGAGCACAATCCTCAATAACTTTTACTTTATATTTATTACATTTTCTCATCAGACTATCCATATCACATATATGCCCTCTCATATGAGATAGTAATAAAAACTTAGCGCCTGAAATATTAATTTTCCGTTCCAAATCATCTAGGTCTATCTTTAAATTTTCTGTAGTCTCCACAAAAACTGGTTTAGCTCCAACCCCATCAATGGCACCAGGAACTGGCGCTAATGTAAAGGCATTAGACAACACGAGATCATCTTTTTTAACTCCAATAGCCCTCAGAGCACATCCCATCGCGTAACCGCCTGAAGTGACTGCTAAGGCAAATTTTGTTCCCACTAATTTGGCGAATTCGACTTCTAACAAAGATGTTTCATCAATTTCACCCTCGACAGTATTATATCTGTGCAACCTTCCAGAGCGTAAGGTTTTTATTGCAGCTTCAATAGCGATCTCTGAGATGGGCTCTTGCTGAGTAAAGCTGCCATTAAAAATTTCATCCATTTAGTGCCTCATATGTCGTAAACTGATACACTCAAATAACAAAAAAGAATATAAAGAGATATAAATAAATTAGGGTTTCCTCGGATATGTCAAAATTACAAAAAAAAAATACATTAGATTACCTGCATAAATACAATTTAAAAAATACTCCGGAAGAAGTAATTTCAAGGGCAAAGCTTTGTATTTTAGACCTGATAGGGATAGCAGCCGGTGGCGCTAAAACAAAAATGTCTAAAATCATATGTAATCATGCGGCGCAACAGTTTGGAGGATCGTCCCTAATCCTTTTTAGCAGTAAAACGGCGAGTCCTGTTGGCTCTGCATTGGCCGGTGGAACCACGATTGATGCATTAGACGGGCACGATGGGTTTAACCCCGCAAAAGGGCATATCGGATGTGCCTTACTACCAGGAATAATGCCACTAATATCCGACAATTCTTCAGGAACAGCTTTTCTAGAGGCGATGATTTTAGGTTATGAGTTTGGCTCCCGTCTTGGCGGTATTCTTCATCAGACAGTTAGTGACTATCATACTTCTGGTGCATGGATGGGTGTTGCAGTAGCAGGAATTGGTTCAAGACTATTGAACCTCAATCACATACAGTCTGAACATGCATTAGGTATAGCGGAATATCATGGCCCTCGCAGTCAAATGATGCGAGACATTGATTACCCAACAATGGTAAAAGACGGTTCGGGTTGGGGAAGTATGGCAGGTGTCTCAGCCGTACTTTTGGCTAAAGATGGCTTCACTGGTGCACCAGCAATAACTTTGACAGATAAGCCTAACACAAACTGGTGGGGTGACTTAGGAAGTAGATGGCGAATTATGGAACAATACTTTAAGCCATACCCGGTTTGTAGATGGGCACATGCCCCAATCGAGGCAGCATTAAAGCTTCGTAGCAGACATAACATTAAGTCCGAAGATATTAAAGAAATAGAGATCAAAACTTTCCATGAATCGGTTAGGTTGGCAACCAACAAACCTAAGACTACTGAAGAAGCCCAGTATTCAACCTCTTTTCCTTTGGCTATAGCCCTAGCGAAAGGTCATATCTCACCGTTTGATTTAGGTGATAGGCAATTGAATAATAAAGAGATAATACGACTATCCCAACTAACAAAAATGTCAGAAGATCATAATGCCAATACCGCCTTTCCAGACAAGCGTATTGCGCAAGTAAAAATAGTGCTTCAATCAGGTCAGGTTTATTTGAGCGACTGGGAGACTCCTAAATGGGATCATGAAAACCCCCCATCAGAGGATGAAATCACAGAGAAATATAAATCTATTTGTTATCCAATTTTAGGAGAAGAGCGGTCTGAAAAAATCCTAGAGTGCATAAATAATCTTCATAATGAACCAATTAGTAATTTAAAAAAATTAATAATGAGTGAAATTTAACTTATCAAATCGTTACAAATATCAAATAGGTGATGATAATCAGATAGAAATGCATCAGGTTTTAAATCTTCGATAGTATGCCGTCCTGGACCAAAATCAACTAGTATAATTGGTACGCCAGCAGCACGAGCTGTATCATAATCAGTAATTGTGTCACCAACCAAAAGAGACTTTTCTATATCTCCTCCACATCTTCTAACAGATTCAAAATAATGTTCAGGGTGCGGTTTTTTAAACGGTATTGAGTCCGAACCGACTAGTGAACAGAATTCAGTTCTAAAATTCAAATCAGACATTAACTTTTCTGCTAAATATGCTGGTTTATTCGTACATATACCTAATTTGAATCCAGCTTCTTTCAATAATTTTAATGACTTTTTAACTCCTGGATAAAAAAATGTGTGAACGCTAAGGTTTTTTTCGTAAATATCCAAAAATAGTGGATATTGTTTGGTAATATCATCCTCTGTATAAGATATTTTTTCTAAATCGTACCCTTTCTTGAGTAGGGCCCTTCCACCTCTTAAAGCTATGTGCGCATGATCAATAAGATTTAGAAACGACTTATGACCAAGTCCCTCAAAACATTTATTAGCAGCGTTTAATAAATCTTTACTAGTATCCGCCAGTGTACCATCTAAATCAAAAATAACCGTTTTCATTTATTTTTCCATTCTGTCTTTTAGATGGGCTGTAATATGCTGAAATTAGAAGTTACACAACAATACTTGCAACCTGGCTAAAGACAACTATGAAAAGGGTTAACTATAAAAAAGAGTGTAATAATGAAAACTGCGATAATAGTATTAGCTGCTGGTATGGGTAAGCGAATGGACTCCGACCTTCCAAAGGTTCTACATGAAGTTGCAGGCGTCCCTGTTATAATGCATGTTCTTCGCACAATAAAAAACTTACTACCACAAAAGGTTGTTATTGTTACTGGACACGGTGCTACGGAAGTTGAAAATAAAATTTCTCAGTTCGAACCAGAAGTTACTTTTGCGACGCAAAAAATACAAAAAGGAACTGGTCACGCAGTCAGTTGTGCAAAATCTGATCTAAAGGATTTCAAAGGGAATACACTCATAGTATATGGCGATGTTCCTTTCATCACTTCAGACACTTATGCCGAAATATTGGCTATGAAAGAAAAAAATGCAGATATGGTTGTCCTATCATTCAATAGTGAAAACCCAAATAGCTATGGTCGATTAATAGTAGACAACGGAAATTTAACTCGCATCGTAGAGGCTAAGGATGCAAGCATTGACGAGTTAAAAATTAAACTATGTAACTCTGGTGTAATATGCGTAGATAATGAGTTACTTTTTGATTTACTCAATAAGATTACAAATAAAAATGCGAATGAAGAATATTATTTAACCGATATTGTGGAATTGGCTCGTTCACAAAACTACTCCATAAAAACGGTAATGTGTGAAGAGTCTGAAACATTAGGCATTAATACCCGTTTAGAGCTCTCTCATGCAGAAAAAGTTTTCCAAGAAAAAACACGAGAATTAGTAGTAAAAAATGGTGTTACTCTAATTCAACCGGAAACCATTTATTTTTCTTTCGATACAGAAATAGGAAGGGATGTTTATATAGGACCAAATGTAGTCTTCGGTCTTGGGGTAACAATAGAGAGTGGAGTTAAAATATTGCCATTCTGCCATCTTGAGGGTTGCCATATTTCTCAAGGTTCACAGGTGGGCCCATTTGCACGGTTAAGACCTGGAACTGAGCTAAGTGAAAATGTCAGAATTGGCAATTTTGTTGAAGTTAAGAATTCTATAGTTAGCCAAGGTTCAAAAGTGAATCACCTATCTTATATTGGAGACACTTCAATTGGAGAGAATTCAAATATCGGAGCGGGAACGATTACATGCAACTATGATGGCGTAAATAAACACCGTACAAAAATTGGTGATGAAGTATTTCTGGGATCAAATACCTTACTAGTTGCTCCAGTGGCTGTTGGAAATCAATCTATGACAGCAACGGGTACAATTGTGACTAAAGATATCCCTCAAGGCGATCTAGCCATTGGACGGACAAAGCAAGAGAATAAAACTGGATATGCAAATAAACTTATGAAACTTTTGAAATCTAAAAAGAAAAGAAAAGATCCTTAAATGTGTGGTATCGTTGGAATTCTTGGTAATAAAGAAGTCTCTCCATACCTTTTAGAGGTCTTAAAACGCTTAGAGTATCGGGGCTATGATAGCGCTGGAATCGC
>JBMYRX010000077.1:0-5224 GCA_049602715.1 Paracoccaceae bacterium
AATTTTTAGTAAAGAATATAACATTCCTTCTCCTAAAAAGCCTTTGAAAATAGGGACCCGGGGGTCCCTACTGGCTGTGGCTCAAGCAGAAGAAGTTAGAAACTGTCTTGCATCAGAATTTGGGTTACCGCTTAATGCATTTGAAATTGTAAAAATAACAACTAGTGGTGATTTAATAACTGACCGTCCATTAAAAGAGATAGGCGGGAAGGGATTATTTACCAAAGAAATTGAACATGAACTTCTTTTGGGAACTATTGATATTGCTGTGCATTCTATGAAAGATATGCCCGTCTTACAGCCGTGTGGCCTTCAAATTGATACATATCTTCCTAGAGAAGATATAAGGGATGCTTTTTTATCATTTGAATATTCTTCGATAGATGATCTACCTAAGAACGCAATTTTAGGTACATCTAGCGTACGAAGACAAGCTCAAGTATTGAATTTTCGAAATGATTTGCAGGTTATTGATTTTCGTGGAAATGTTCAAACCCGATTGAAAAAACTAAGGTCTGGTATTGCCTTTGGGACCTTACTTGCGATGGCGGGTTTGAATCGTCTTCGGATTTCTGATGTACCAATTTTTCCCATTGAAATTGGTGATATGCTTCCAGCTGTTGCTCAAGGAGTAATAGGGATAGAGAGACGCGTGTCCGATTTATCTGCTGCTCATTTATTAGAAAGAATTAATGACTATAAAACAGAGAGAGTTTTGAGCTGTGAACGCGCGTATTTAAAAGCTCTTGATGGGTCTTGCCAGACGCCAATTGCAGGTTGTGCTATGCTCAAAAATGGTAATATTTATTTTAAAGCAGAAATTATAAAACCTGATGGAAGTCAAAAGCTGACTGAGTCCGGTATCTGTTTAGAAGAAGATGCTGAGGAGCTAGGCATTGAATTGGCTGAGCGGCTCCGATCAAAAGCACCTTCTGATTTTTTCTCTTGGTTATAAAGGTTCCTTTAAACTAAGGATCTGGGAGAACCTTACCTGGATTCATAAGATTTTTTGGATCTAGAGCTATTTTAATTGAACGCATAACTTCCAAAGCCACAGGATCTTTTCTACGCGCCATACTTTTCTTTTTCGATAAGCCTATTCCATGTTCTGCAGAGAAACTACCCCCTAGTTCTTGTGTGACCTCCTCAAGACGGTTAGTTAATTTATCAAACAATATCTCATCAAATTTAGTAGGGTAAATAGCGTAGTGGATGTTGCCATCACCTAAATGAGCTACTGTTAATTCTCGTGAACCTGGGTCTATTTGTTGGATAATTACATCCATTTTCTCAATAAAAATTGATATTTTTTCTAATGGAACAGCTACATCTGTTATTATTAGTGGTTCGTTCGTTATGGTAATCTCTGCGGACGCTTCCCTACGTTCCCACATCTCAATCCGTTGTGATTCTGACTGCGCAATCACAGCATCTAAAAGTTCACCAGATATTAAAAGTTGTGATAAAATTTCTTCGATACTTTCCGTTAACACACTTTTCCCAGTGACTGGCGATATACTATCACCAGCTATAGTTGATCCTATTTCTAGCATTATATTCAGATCATAAAGTTTATCAAAAGGTGGTCGCGAATTAGGAACTTTCTTAAGATGTGTTTCAATATAGTTCTTAGGCATATATTCAAAAGCTTCCACGGCTCCGCCTGTACTCTCCTGTAATATATTTAATACTTTTAGGGCATTATTTAATGAGCTAGTAGCAATCATTGCCGTTGTGTAAGCAACTGGTTTGGGACTTAATTTTAAAACAGCCGCTGTTATAATGCCTAATGTGCCTTCGGCTCCTATAACTAAGTCTTTCAGGTCATAACCAGTATTATCTTTATGTAATTCACTCATTAAGTCCAATATTCGTCCGTCTGGCAGTACAACTTCAAGGCCCATACATAATGTTCGAGTATTTCCATATTTTAACACATTTGAGCCACCCGCGTTTGTTGACAGCACCCCTCCTATCATAGCCGATCCTTTTGCCCCAAACGTTAGTGGAAATATTAGATCAAGCTCTTCGACAGCGCTATGCAAATCAGATAATTTAACTCCAGCATCAACTATGGCCGTCCGAGAGTGAATTTTGATTTTATGAATTTTATTCAGGCGCTCTAAGGATAACATGATGGAATTGTTTGCACTGGTTCCACCAGATAACCCAGTATTTCCTGAAATGGGGACTATAGCCACCCCATTCTCGTAGCAAACTTTCAAGACCTTGCTTACTTCAAGTGTTGAACTTGGTTTAACAACTGCCAGTGGGGTCGATATATATTTTCCTGTCCAATCGCGTTTATACGAAGTGCAATCTTTACCTAAAAGAATATTTTCTTTACCCACTATGTCTCTAAGTATGAATTTTACGTCCATATTTCTTTACCTTTATTAATCTAATTTAACTAAAACACTTGAATTTTGATATGGCAATCCTTTGAATAAAATTTGACTTGACGTGTGTTAGAGGAGGCAATAGTGGATATTTGTATTGAGGCGGAGTAGCTCAGGTGGTTAGAGCAGCGGAATCATAATCCGCGTGTCGGGGGTTCAAGTCCCTCCTCCGCTACCAAAAAACCTCAATTAAATAGACTAAATTTATTAATCACACCCGATTTATGGTGCTTTTAGAATATACTTTATCATGTTCATTTGTCAAAATTTGTATGATCCGAGAGTGGTTTACTTGGTCCAACTGAAAGTATTGAGGCACTGGATCAAGGACCGGGAACCCCTATCTAGGGGCGTGCGTTTCCGACCTCGGACTTTTAGTGTTGGGTTAGTAGATTCGTTGGCGCGGTGTTTTGTTTGTTACATATAATTTGAGGAAGCAGACATTTCTTGGGCTAAGCACCAAGGACCGTTATGCGGACGAAGCGGCTTTTTGTTGATGCAGCCAGTGTTTACGCAAAAAGCCTTCGACCTTGCAGAGCCTTAAATTCGGTGGCACATAAAATTTTACCAAACCGGTCGTTCATCAGAGTGGATCTCGGCGTATTCCTACCGCCCTTTCGTTGCGGTCGGTTGCAACTACCGATACGCGGGACGAAAGCGGTTTGGACATCAATCTGGTTGCGCGGGAACCCGGCAACTGACGCAGTCGCCTCGTCACGCAAGGGTAGAGGTATCACCAGCCGAGTTGGTGGATATCTGAATGGTGTGTATCGAAGTGGTGGATGGGAATGTGGATGCGCCTCCGATCCATCCGACTGCTAAAGACATTCATCCCATGTGAATATATGGGAATAGTTCAAAGAATTTTTATGCTGTAAAGTAGACAAAAGCACTTGAATTGATTTAATATCCACATACGATAAATTAACATCTTTGAGTTTATTTTAATTGTGGATATCCAATAGATATCCTGTCATATTAAATTAAGAATTGTGCCCTCAAAGCCAATTAAATATTTAAGAATAAATGTAAAAAAGTGGGAGTAAAAGATGTCAATAAGCCCAACTATACTTAATAAAGACTATAATAGTTCGACGCTTTTTACCGAAAGATTTCAGGCTGAGTCTATTTTAATTAACAGCCCAAACGCTATTAATATGGGGTTATTACTCAAGAATCATTTAATAAACCTACTTAGCTTGCCCAATGATATAAATATTCCAGATATGGAGAATTTCCTAACCGAAGAACAAAAGGTCTATGATCCAATATTTGGGGTAAATAAAATAACAGAGCTATTATACGATACCCCAAAAGAAATAACGGAGTGTTATTTTAAACTTCTAAAAGAGGATATTCGTCCGTCGGTTGGGATAGATTTCTACTATCAAGTTCAACCTACAATTAGATTGCAAACGCCTCACGAAACGGCCAAGAAATTTTATCCCCTATTCCATTCAGATATACAATTTGGGCATCCGCCTTACGAATTCAATGTATGGCTTCCATTATCAGAACCGTCTCCAATTGAAGGACATGGTTTTGTTTTGTCAGCATTTGAAGAAAGTCACAGTTTATTTGATAATTATGGCTATGATATTTTAAAGATGAATAAAGATTCAAAGAGTTTATCAGGTAAACTTTATGAAAGTGCTATTGCACAAAATATGCCGTTGGGAGAAGTTTTGCTCTTTGATTCCAGGAAGTTCCACAGTACTATGCCGTTAAATCAGCACCTTAGAGCATCTTTAGATGTGAGGATAATTCCAAAAATAGCTCTCGAAACAGTTGACTATTTCTATACTGGACTTGGCCGAAAAAAAGCAAGATTTGAACCAGGTCAAGCATACTCTTCGAATTCTATTGATGAAAGTTAAACACTTAATACAGCTCTTTAGGGCGGCACCATTAAGTTTTTTGATAAAAACTAGTTATAAAATTTTAGGTAAGATAACTTTTACTCTAAAGAGTTTCTCTAACATCGTTTTGATTTCTACGTCTGATTTGGTAGGTTGGATACAACTTTCTTCCTTAAAAAAAAAAATTAATATAAGCCAAAATAATAAATCTTGGTGTAAGGATAGTTCCAAAGGTGTTGCCCTAGTTTGTCGAAATGGGGCTTATGGTAATGGTATCGACCCCTCTCTAGAGAAAATTCAACTTGATGATACCTTGGAACACGTTGGATATTCAGTTCAGACTTTTATTTGGGATGATAGACGAAGTTTGTTCCGGGCACGAATAGACTTCATTAATCACATCGCTAAAATTAAACCTAACTTAATTATTTTTTCGTCTTATAGTTTTCGTCGAAGGAACAAAAACCAACCTAGTAGGGAATTTATCAAAGAGGTTAAGAGAGTTTTCTCAGAAACAAAGTTTTGTGCTGTTTGGTGGGATACGGCCAGTAAAAACTTTTGGAAAAATTTTCCGATTGAAGATCCCTTCGACCTTAATGTTATAATAGATAACCCCAAAATGACAGATGAGATAATAGCGGCAAGTGGGACTGTAAACTTTGATAATTTTTTATTTTTATTCCCACCATATGTGTACGGTCAACATTTTTATCCAGAGGATAAGGAAATTGATATTTTTTTTGGTGGACAAATTTCCGATTATCGGGACACTCGCAAACCCTTCATTGATTATTTGAGTCAGAACCAGCCAACCGCAGTGCTAAAGACTGATAATCGGATTTCCCATTTATCTTGGGAGAAATACTCAGAAATGATGCGAAAGTCAGCTATCATCCTAAACTTCAGTGAAAGTGTTGATACGCATCAATTTAAGGGACGAGCAATTGAGGCGCTTTTTTCACAAGG
>JBMYRX010000078.1:0-4738 GCA_049602715.1 Paracoccaceae bacterium
TATAAGACTACCTAACCTTATTGCTGTCTGAATATAACTATTTACATGAGGGGCTCTTTCACTTTCGTAACTATCCAACAAATCTTTATCAGATTGCTTTTTTATTACCGCAGCAATTTTCCAAGCTAAATTGGCAGCATCTCTTATTCCTGCACACATTCCTTGGCCCATAAAAGGCGGCATAAGATGCGCAGCATCCCCAGCAATAAATAACCGACCCTTTTTCCATGAGCTTGCAACCATAGATTTAAAGGTATAAATCGCTGTGCGTTCTAAATCTGCCACCTCAGGGGTTATCCATTTTTTAAGAAGGGGCCAAATTCGATCTTTCTGTTCAAACTCCTCTTCAGTTTCACTCTCAAGCAACCTTATCTCCCAACGCCGACGATTTTTTGGTTGATGGCAATACGTAATTGGTCGTTTTGTATCACAATACTGCATGGTAAATTCGCCTAATTCTGGTAACTCCTTTTTTAAAATAGCATCCACGACCAACCATTTCTCTTGAAAACCATGGTCGTTCACCTCACCTCCTATGGCGGCGCGTATAATAGATTTTGCTCCATCGCATCCAATTATGAATTTGGACTTTAAGAACTCTAATTTGCCAGAACGTTTTTTTAGATATGACAATTCACATGAATCATTATGCGATTTAGCAGATAAAACTTCTACTCCGAACTTAACGGCTATATTTTTTTGTTCGTTAAGACGTTCACGTAATAGGGTTTCCAAGTCTGGTTGGTGAAATCGATAACTTGGATACCAACCATGTATTCCGATTTCTTTTGGCCGCGGCCAATCTAGCAATATATTATCCTTGTTATCCACAAACCTCATACCAGAGTTTACGTTTACGATCTTATTAAGTTTTTCACTAATTCCAATTGTTTGGAATACTCTCATAACTTCATCGTCAAAATGAACTGCTCTTGGCAGGGGGTATATGTCATCCTCCCTATCGAGGATAATTACACTTATACCACAGACTGCTAATAAATTGCCTAAGGTTGCTCCCGTTGGTCCACAACCTACAATAATGACGTCAGTATCAAAACTATTCGCGTTCATAAGGTAGTAACTTTATTAAAACAGCTGAACATTTATTTTTGCTTTAATTCTTGATAAAGCCAAGGGCAGTCGATTACTAACGGCGCTCTTTTGCCATCAGAGGCAGCTTTAAGCCTCATATCTCTCATTTTTATTCGAGCTTCATCTGGTAAATATAGTCTTTCATGACCCCAGAAGCTCGGCCCTATATCTGTCTCTTCTGATTGCCATGTAACTGGATCTATTACTCTCCCACCCCAACCGCTTTCTACAAAAAACCCAGATGGTGTATTGGCATAAAAACTCGTCATATAGTCATTTGTATGTCTACCTAATGTATAAGCTATTTTATTCTCCTGGAGTTGAGCTAAATCATATCCTTGCCCAACATCGTCAAGGTTTTTATATTCAACCATAAAATGGTGAAAACCCTTACTCCCTGATCCAACCATAGCAAAACTATGATGCCGACCATTCACGTGAAAAAAATATAATGGATATGGAGTTAATCCGTAGTCACTGAGTTTAAAATCCAGAATTTCTTGATAAAATGGTACTAATTTATCAATATTATCTACATGTAAAACAGCGTGCCCCATACCTTGTGGACCAGTATTGAACCCAGATATTGGTCTGCCAGGAATGAATGGGGTATCACTTCTCATCGGGTTGAAGACTAACTCAATTCTATTTCCATCAGGGTCATTAAATACTATTAACTTTTCTACAAACCTTCGCGCCGCTAGTTCCTGCGTACCAAATTTAACACTGTAACCAGCATTTTCCAATCTTGAACCAAATTCATCAAGATCGTCGGAGCAATCAACTTCCCAGCCTATAAACGCTAAAGTATCACCAGGTTCATCGGATATAACAAGTCGCTGTTTTAAATCATCCATTCGAAATGCCATGTTTTTCCCAGCATGATCAACTTTTTGCATACCTAGCATTTTACCAGCAAAGTCGATCCAGTCGTCAGCCCTATCAGATCTAATTCCTAAGTACCCTAGTGCATTAATGGCCATTAAAAAAGTTCCTTAGTTATTTGAGCTAAACAAATTTTTACCTAAACTGATTCGATACTTCGGTACCAACATAATATTTTTATAGCAACACCAACACAGTTTTTTTTAAATTCCTATGATCCAAAGACATAATTTATGGAATAATAAATGTGCTTTTATAAACTACAATAGAATGTGTTGACATTTCAATTAAAAAACGGACAGTGTGGTACCCTGTACGAATACAATTTTGTAAAAGAAAGCTTACATATCAGCTTATTTTAACTTATAGGTACTTATAAAATATAATGGAGGAAATAATGAAAAAATTAACAATAGGTTTGGGGGCGGCACTCTCAACAGCACTGTTAGGATCGATGTCACTAGCTGCTGACAAGGTGTTAACCGTAGCTTCTTGGGCTGCACCTTTCCATACAATGAACGAAAATGTGTTTCCCTGGATGAGTAGTCAACTAAATAATTGCACCGGAGGGTCACTTAGTCTTAAGGTGGAGTACGGTATGGCTCCTCCCCCAGCAATGTACGATACTGTTAGAGACGGAGTAGCCGATATCTCATGGATTGTTTACGGATACACTCCTGGAAAATTTGTAAATACTATGATTGCAGAACTTCCTGGCATACCAGGAAATGCGAGACAAAAATCTGTTGCATTCCAAAAGACTCATGAAAAATTCTTTGCGCAATCCGGTGAAGCTAAAGGTGTGCAGGTTTTAGCAAATTATACACACGGTCCCGGGATGGCAAATACCGTAAAAAAAGTTACATCCTATAAAGAACTTGAAGGTGTAAAAATGCGAATTGGCGGTGGAGTTGCCAATGGTATTGGCAAATCATTAGGTGTTGCAGGCGTTGGAGCACCAGCTCCTAAAGTGTATGAACTGATTTCAGGCGGAGTAGCAGACGGAGTCTTCTTCCCATTTGAAACTATGCATGCCTTTAAAATCGCTGAACTAGCAAAATACTCTCTTCATAACCCTGATGGGATGTATACTACTGCCTTTGCTATAATTTTAAATGATGACACCTATGCTGATTTGGACGACACTCAACGTAATTGTGTTGATGGAATGAGAGGGGTAGATTTAGCAAGAACTGTAGGGTGGTTCTGGGATGATGCTGACAAAGCAGGGGCCGCAGCAGCGGCTAGTTATGGCCACGAATTAACCATAGCCAGCGACGAAGAGCGTGCTTATTATAAAGAAGCTACTTCTGGCGTCATAACAGATGTTCTTACGCAGGTATCTTCAAAGGGTGTCGATGCCGATGCGGCATTAGCTTACTTTAAAGCCCAAGTAGCAGTAGAATCTGGAAACTAAGAACTAATGAATTAATAAAATTATGGTTTTAGTTCTAAATATTATAGAACGGCTAGCTCTCGTAGTTAGCCGTTTTATTTCAAGCATGGCAGCTATAGTCCTTTTTTGGATAGTAGCTGTTACCTGCGTAGACGTGATAGGAAGGTATTTTTTTAATGCCCCCCTTTACGCTGGTACAGAGTTAGTACAAGTGAGTATGGCGGGTGTAATTTTTTTATCGTTACCCGCAATGTTTTTTAGACATGATCACATTGTTGTTGATTTATTCCCAATATTTCAACGCGGCTATGTGGGTTGGGTACTAAGTATTATTTTTCTTTCAATCTCAGCATACTGCCTTTGGATCATAGCAGATAAAACTATGTTTTACGCTAACAGGTCTTTTGAAGATGGTGATACTTATGAGTATATACTAAAACCATCCTTTATAACCTTTGGTGATAGTAAATTTGCTCCTAGATTCATTGTTGAAACTTTCATTGCGATATCTTTGTTCTTCACTTCTTTTTTAATATTTTTGAGATTAATTTTAGTACTTTTAAAACCTGGATCTAGTCCAGAAATTAATGATGAGGGAAAATAATGGATGCTCTTACAACATCTTTTATAGGGTTTATCGCAATTCTAATTTTAGCTTTTTTAAGATTCCCTCTAGCGCTTTCAATGGGTTTAGTCGGTGTAGTAGGGTTTGGGGAACTATCAGGTTATAGAGCCGCCATAGCCAACTTGGGAAGACTGGTAATGGATTTAGGTCAATCTTATTCACTTTCAGTGCTACCTCTTTTTATTTTGATGGGTTTGCTCGTTGAAAAAGGCGGGATGGCAAAACAATTATATCGTGCAGCTTATGCATTTTTGGGAAATAAAAAGGGTGGTCTGGCAATGTCTACTGTTGTGGCATGTGGCATGTTTTCTGCGATTTCAGGTTCATCGATTGCAACAGCAGCAACTATGTCAAAAGTTGCTATGCCAGAAATGCGAAGATATAAATATGCAGACTCGCTCGCAACAGCCTCAATAGCTGCTGGCGGCACTCTTGGCATCTTGATACCACCAAGTGTTATTTTAGTAATATATGGCCTACTTACGGAGCAATCGATTGGAAAACTATTTATGGCTGGCTTCATCCCTGGAGTCATCGGGATAATTTTTTATACGCTTGCGGTAAAATATGTGGTAACCAGAGATGCCTCACTAGGTCCTGCAGGTGAACCAACAGGGTGGCGAGATCGCTTGCTTGCACTTAAAGATGTTTGGAGTACTTTAGGGCTTTTTATTTTTGTAATTGGTGGTATTTATATTGGGCTATTTTCAGCAACTGAAGCGGCCGGAATGGGTGCGGCT
>JBMYRX010000079.1:0-4582 GCA_049602715.1 Paracoccaceae bacterium
CACATTAGAACACCCTTGTCATTAGTGAAGTCTGAAACTCAGCTAGCACTTAGAAAGTCAACAGATACTAATAATAGGGAACATCTTCATAATATCATAGAATCTGTTGATAAGAGTATCCGATCCGCAGGACAGTTGCTTGATCATGCGCTAGTCCTATATAGATCAGAACAAGCTAATGATGAAAAAGTTGATCTGGAAACAGTAATAGGTCATGTGGTATCTGGCATTCGTCCCGCAGCCGAACTCAAAGACATAATAATCAATATAAAAATTGAATCATCAACACCATTATTAATTTTAGCTGATAGAATTCTACTCGAAGTTGCTCTGCGAAATCTAATTGATAATGCCATCAAATATTCAAGTGCTGAACAGGAAGTTAGAGTTGAACTCACAAAACTTGGAAGCTTGGGTATAATAAAAGTCATCGACTCAGGAAGAGGTATACAGGGAATTAAGATGGCGGGTTTTCACAAACGCTTTAAAAGAGGAAGCAACGTGGATGATATTGTAGGATCCGGATTAGGATTGGCTATTATTACTGAAATTTGTAGCGCCTTTGATGGGAAACTAGAGTTAAAAAACAATAAAGGAGGAGGAGCGTGCGCAATCTTATATTTTCCAGTCTATTAATTCTTATCCTTAAACCTGAAGTTGTGCACGCACTCGAAATCGAATTTGAAGAAACATTTGGTTCCGGACATCCATCGACGACTGTAAAGATCTTATCCTCAACGGATAGCGAACGTTTTAAACCAGTTATAATGGGTTTCATAGAAAAAAACCCAAAACTGTCAATCAATTATATAACTGCTTCGACTACTGATATTTATACCGCTATTGCCATTGATAAGCAGGAATTTGATGTGGTTATTTCATCTGCTATGGATCTACAGATGAAACTAGCAAATGATGGTTTTACTGAAACAGTAGACGGATCTATAAAAACGAAAGTTCCAATCTGGGCCCGCTGGAGAACAAATGTTTTTGGTTTTGCACTTGAACCAGTCGTTCTTTTAATATCAAAGAAAGACTTTAAAGATTTAAAACCTCCCAAAACTAGACGTGATCTCCTTTCATTAATCAGAAACAACCCCAACCTCTTCAGGGAACGCATAGGCACATACGATCCACGAGTTTCCGGTGCGGGGTATTTGTTTTCCACTCAAGATGCGCGACAAACAGATACGTTCTGGAGATTAGCCGAAGTAATGGGTAGATTAAAAGCAAAGCTGTACTGTTGCACTTCTCAAATGATCAACGCTGTGGATAACGGAGACCTAGCAATAGCATATAATGTACTTGGTAGCTATGCTAACGCCACTTTACCAGTTAACAGTAACGTTAAGATTGTGACTCTTGAAGACTATACTCAAATTCTTCTTAGGACAGCTATAATCCCAACGACCTCAAAAAATAAAGGACTTGGAATAGAATTTCTGCAATTTCTTTATAGTATCGAAGGCCAAAAATTGTTGGATCAAAAAGCAAAGCTACCGGCGCTTAATAATGCTGCAATTTCCAAGCTAGCCAACAAAAAACTCATAAGACTGGACTCAGGGTTACTGGTATTCTTAGATAAACTGAAAAAAACTAATTTTTTACAAGAGTGGGAGGCTGCTTTAATTCAAAACTAACAAAACTTTACCTTTTAAAGTTTACACTTTCTCAACTAATTAGTTTTAAAATATTCAAGGCTTTTTCATGAAGCTCAAGGCTGCCTGTAGCTAGGACTCTTCCACCCAATTCAGCTGGACCTCCAGTCCAATTAGTAACGTTGCCTCCCGCAGCTTTTATCACCGCTATGGGTGCTTGTACATCATAAGGCTTCAAGCCTGCTTCAATAACGATATCAATATATCCCATCGCCAGAAGACCGTAAGCATAACAATCTAGACCATAACGGGTCAACTTGCATTTTTCAGCAACTTGTTTAAAGCCTCTAAGTTCCTCACTTGTACCTATTTCCGGATATGTTGAAAATAATACAGCATCTCTGAATTCCTCAACATTTGATACACTAAGGTTTTTTTTATCTAGGGGGCCTCTAAATATCGCCTCATCTAGCCCGCCGGAAAATCTCTCTCCAATGTAAGGCTGATCAATAACTCCATGGATAGATAAACCATTACGGTTTAGAGCTATCAGGGTGCCCCAGGTTGGAGCCCCAGAAATATAACCACGCGTCCCGTCAATTGGATCTAGAACCCAAGTATAACCAGTTGATCCAGTTTTTGACGGATATTCCTCCCCTAAAATACCATCTTCTGGCCGCTCTAATTCTATCAACTCTCGCATAGCTTTTTCAGCTTGACGATCCGCAATAGTAACTGGATCAAAAGTGAGTTCCTCTTTTGAATGGATAGACAACGAATCCATTCGAAAATATTTTAATGTATGAACTTTCGCGACATCAGCTAAGGCATGAGAAAGCTTTATGAATTGATCTTTGTCTTTTTTATTCATAATTATTTTTTATTAAAATACCCATTCTATATTCTACATACTTTAAATTGTACTTTTGTCTTTTAAAATATATCAGCCTAAATAGAGAACTAATTAAAAAGGATCAAATTCTATTATGAAAGCTTTACAAGTTATAAAGTTTGGTGACCCTCCAGCTTTAGTAGAGATTCCCAAACCTAAGCCTGGACCAGGGCAAGTTTTAATTAAAATTTTCTCGTGTGGATTAAATTTCGCAGATCTTCTGATGTTAAAAGGTACCTATCAAGAGCTACCACCAGTACCATTTACCTTGGGAATGGAGGTCTCTGGTGAGGTAGTTGAACTTGGTCCAGGTGTGACGTCACCGGTTATTGGTTCGCGAATTGCAGTTTTTGGTGGAAATGGCGGGTTAGCAGAATTTGGTACGTTCTCAGCCAAATTGTGCGTGGTCATACCCAAGACAATGTCTTTTGAAGTAGCCTCAGCATTTCAAGTAGCTTACTCAACAAGCCATGTAGCATTAGATTATCGGGCAAGACTACAACCCAAAGAAAATCTTTTAGTATTAGGTGCGGGAGGCGGCGTAGGACTAACAGCCGTCGAAATAGGTAAACTACTTGGGGCAAATGTTATAGGAGCTGCCCGTGGCCAAGAAAAATTGGCAGTAGTAAAGGAAGCTGGAGCCGATCACCTAATTGATACTGAGAAAGATGATATTCGTGGTATTGTCAAAGATCTGGGTGGAGCTGATGTTGTTTATGATCCAATAGGAGGTGAACAATTCAAAGCTGCTTTAAGAGCTAGCAATCCTGAGGCTAGAATTTTAACTATTGGTTTTGCGAGTGGGGACATTCCACAAATACCTGCAAATCACTTATTAGTAAAAAACATCAATATAATAGGCTTTTACTGGGGCGGTTATCAGCGATTCAAACCAACAATTATTGCAGATAGCTTGAATCAATTATTCCAATGGCATTCAGACAAGAAGATTTTACCTCATATTAGTTATTCATTTAATTTAAAAAATGCAGGAGATGGTCTGGAAAAACTTAGAACCAGGAAATCAACAGGTAAAGTAGTTATTATAAATTAAAAAATTTACAAATTTTAAATTTCTTTTTCTTGAAATTATTGTTATAACTTATCATATAGAAATTATAAAGTCAGTGTCTGACACAAATTAGTTTAATTAGATGGAGAAAATATATGGCGGAATTTGATACAATTCGCACAGCAGGAGCCGGAGCAAAACCTCTAGCAATTGATGAAGGCCTTAAAAAACATATGAGTAGAACTTATAGTTTAATGGCTATTGCAATGCTTATAACCGGTGGAGTTGCATATATCGTTGGAAATAACAATGCAATGCTTTCAATGATATTCGGATCACCCTTAAAATGGGTGGTTATGTTCGCTCCCTTAGCAGTAGTTTTTGGCCTTAGCGCCAGTATAAATAGGTTATCAGCAGCAACAGCCCAATTAGTATTTTGGTTGTTTTCGGCGTTAATGGGGTTATCTATAAGTTATATTTTCGCTGTTTATACCGGTATGTCCATTGCGCAAACCTTTTTAGTCACAGCGATAGCTTTCTCTGGCCTAAGTATATGGGGTTATACCACGAAAAAAGATATTTCGGCATGGGGTTCATTTTTAATGATGGGTGTTATCGGATTGATAGTAGCGTCCATAATTAATATTTTCATGGCTTCCCCAGCTATTCAGTTTGCTGTTTCCTCTCTTGGTGTGTTAATTTTTGCTGGGTTAACAGCATATGACACCCAACGAATAAAGAATGATTATATTCAGATGTCTCGTATGGGAAATGCTGAATGGTTAGCAAAGTCTGCCATAATGGGAGCGTTAAGCCTGTATATAAATTTCTTGAATATGTTCATGTTCCTATTACAATTTATGGGAAACAGAAATTAAATCAAAACTATGAATTGAACTTAAAAGACCGCGTTTGGACGCGGTTTTTTTTGATTTGAACCTAAATCTTACTAGTTCGAGTACTTAAACAAAAGTTCTAATTTTTATATCAATAATTTCAGGTTTGATAATTACGTTTTTTGTACGCCGGTAGGATGAGCTTTGCCGGCTATTATTAGTTGAGGTTTTACTGCTACTCCAA
>JBMYRX010000080.1:0-4498 GCA_049602715.1 Paracoccaceae bacterium
CAATATTATTTTGATGACAACAATAGCGGGCGGTCTGCACTTGTATCTCTATACGTTTAAGAAACAAGAGAAAAAACTGAAATACGATCCAAGGCCCTTAATGGCAAAGGGGCGTCAATTCAGTTTGGGGGGGCAAATCCGAGATAACATGTTTTGGACGCTGGTAAGTGGAGTTACTGTATGGACTTTTTATGAAATTATAATGTTTTGGGCTATGGCTAATGGGTGGGTGCCAACTTTGACTTGGAGGGACAGCCCTTTCTGGTTTGTCGGCCTTTTTATAATGATACCCGTCTGGGAAAGTTTTTATTTTTATTGGACACATAGAGCATTGCACTGGCCACCGTTATATAAGTTAGTACATTCAGTTCATCATCGGAATATAAATGTTGGCCCTTGGTCTGGACTGTCAATGCACCCTATAGAGCATTTAATTTTTTTAGGATCAGTTCTAATACATTGGGTGATACCGGCGAATCCAGTTCATATCCTCTACCACATGCAATATTTTACGTTAACCGCTGCAACTACCCACGCCGGGTTTGAAGGTATAGTTGTCAAAGACCAAAATAGATTACGCCTTGGCACTTTCCACCATCAGATGCACCATCGTTATTTTGAATGTAATTATGGAGGCTTAGAAGTTCCGTGGGATAAGTTATTTGGATCTTTTCATGATGGGACACGAAAAGCTGACAACGCTATGAAGGCACGCCGAATTAGGATAATGGGTTCTTAAAAAATGACAGAGATTACTCTTACAATTAATATGTTTCGTGGATTAGTCACGAAATAAACCGTGCTTAAATTACCGCAAAAATGCTCATTTATTTTCCGTTTAGTTTGAGAGCTCGTTTAAAATCCTAGCCCAACTTCTAATACCTTTGTGAAAACTTTCTAAATCATATTTCTCATTAGGTGAGTGAATTTGATCATCATAATTTCCAAATCCAATTAGCAAAGAGTCCATAGCTAAAATTTCTTTAAAATATCCGGCGATTGGTATCGATCCACCACTACCAATAAATGCTGCTGGATTTTGCCATTCTTTTGAGAGTGCGATCCTTGCTTTTTCAAATGCTGGATGATCCAAAGACATTTGTGTAGCTTTCGAGCCTTTCTCTGCTAAATAGCGGACTGTACAATCGATAGGCAGACAACTTTCTACATAACTTTTAAAGCTAACCAGTATCTTTTCCGGGTTTTGTTCTCCCACTAATCGAAAGCTAATTTTTGCCGATGCTTTAGATGGAATTATAGTTTTAAATCCATCACCTTGATAACCGCCGGTGATACCGTTTATCTCACAAGTCGGGCGAGCCCAAATCATTTCTAAAGGTGTTTGGCTAGTTTCCCCAGCTGGTTTTGATAAACCTACCTCCCGTAGAAAATCGATATGATTAAAGTTTAGTTTTTTCCACTGGTCTTTTCTTTTTTTTGTTGTTTCGGGCACCCCTTTATAAAAATCTGGTAAAGTTATTTTCCCTGATTCATCATGGATACCAGCTAGTATTCTTGTTAGAATATTTACAGGATTAACAGATATACCACCATATTTCCCAGAATGGAGATCTCTACTGGGTCCAGCTATTTCCAATTCAATACTAGCAGTTCCCCGGAGGCTTGTAACAATGCCTGGAGTTTTTGGATCGTACAGACCCGTATCGCAAATAAGGGTAATATCGGATTTCAACTCTTCAGCATTAGCTTTCATAAATGGTATAAGGGAGGGTGACCCACTTTCTTCTTCTCCTTCAAAAAAGATTGAAAGTTTTACAGGTAAGGACCCGTGTACTGTTTTCCATGCGCGACAGGCTTCTACAAAGGTCATTAATTGGCCTTTGTCGTCAGAGGCACCACGACCGCGAATTACTCTGCCCTTTGACGTATTTTCAATTATAGGAGAAAATGGCGGGGAATCCCATAAATTCAATGGGTCTACGGGCTGAACATCATAGTGTCCATAAAATAATATACGTTTTCCTGGACCTTCACTATGTGCTAAAACCATAGGGTGGCCATTAGTTTCTCGGGTGTCTGCTTTGAAACCTATTGATCTTAGATCATTGGCTAACCAGTCGGCAGCTTTGATACATTCTTTGATGTAAGCAGGATCGGTAGAAATTGACTCTATTTTTAATAAATCTAACAGCCGGCTAAGAGCATTGGGGAGGTCTTTATCAATTTGATCTAGTACTGGTTCGATTTGCATAACTTTATTACTTTCGAAGTTTAAATTGAGTTCCTTTAGAGTCTAACCTTGGTTTTTGACTATGAGTAATTGGTAAGCCTTATACCTCAACTTATATAATCTAGAAGTGGTAATGAAAAGGAAATATACACGCAAAGTAATAGCTATCGTATATGTATTGACCTAACGGAATTTGAACCAACCGCCTATCGCGCTCTTTATAAACAGAGGTTTTGAAAGACCTTGGAGGCGAGTACCGGAATCGAACCGGTCTACTCGGATTTGCAATCCGGTGCGTAACCTCTCCGCCAACTCGCCTAAGGCAAAAAAGGAACTATACCAAGAGCGAAATACAATCAAGCCCTATAGAGATACATTATCTAGACGACGGTTCCCTTAGGCTTAACTGCGGATGATATTGAGGAATTTAAGGTTGTTGTCTTGCGGGAATTATGTATGATTAAATTTCAAATTATTAGCTATGGGTATATGATGAATACGTATGAAGCATTAAGGAAAACGATGGTTGATACCCAAGTTAGACCATCAGGAGTTTCTAGGGTTGATGTAATTGAAGCGATTGCTGAAGTCCCTAGAGAACTCTTTTTACCAGATCACTTGAAAAAACTGAGTTATGTGGAAGGTAATCTAAATCTTGGCTCTAATAACTTCATAATTGAACCTCGTATTCTTGCAAAACTATTACAAAGCTTAGCAATTAATAGACAAGAGTCTGTTTTAGTTATTGGAAGTGGTTGTGGCTATGTGACTGCAGTAATTGGAAAACTATCCGAGCTTGTGGTTGGTGTTGAGAATAATAAAGATAACGTTGATTCCTCTGATCAAGCCATAATTTCGGCTGGTATTAATAACATTATTATAATGCATGGGAAGCTGGGACTAGGAGCACCTAAGCACGGACCGTATGATGTAGTAGTGTTTCCCGGTGGGGTGCACGAAATCCCAGAGGTTATATTGGATCAAGTCAAAGAAGGCGGTCGCGTTGCCGCTTTTTTCACTGAAGATAGTTTAACCCAAGCAAAAATTGGAGTAAAAGTCAAAGGATCTATTTCCTGGAGAACTTATTTTGATTGTGATGTTCCATTGATAAAAGAATTTGAGATGACTCAGGTTTTTTCTTTGTGAAATTTGAAGTAGTATAGATTAACCCTAGAAAGAAAGATTAAATGAAAAAGTTTCTTGTCTTAGTATTTATTTTTATTCCAACATTATCAATGAGTGAAAGTATCTTAAAAACTCTTTCAGACGCGTATAAAAACTCGAATTTATTGAAACAAAATCTTTCTCTTCTTATGACTAATAATGAGGATGTCGGAGTCGCGTTGAGTGCTTCACGTCCTCAAATCTCATCGACTTTGAGTTCTAAAAAATCAGATTTTAGTCGAAATGTTACCACCTCGACTTTAACAAATTCTCTGAGTATTTCGGCAGATTTTCTATTATTTGACTCTGGGTCCAACAAAGCCAAAGTGCACTCAAAAAAGGATTTAGTTTCTGCAGCGCATCAGGGGTTTCTTGCGTTGGAACAAACCATTTTTCTCGAAGCGATAAACTCAAGGTTATCAGTAATTCGAGATATTGAAATTTTGGCTTTGAGAGTTGGAAATGTTGAACTAATTGAGCAAGAATTATTAGCAGTGATTGATAGATTTGAGGTTGGAGAGGTAACCAGAACGGAAGTGGCTCAAGCAGAAGCTAGGCTGTCTCAAGCAGAAAGTGCGTTAGCTGAAGCCGAAGGTAATTTAGCAATATCAAGAGAGCTTTTTGTCTTAGCAGTTGGTCGGCAACCAGGTAGTTTAGAAAAAGATGACACTTTGCCAGCAATCCCACAGACGCTAGATGAAGCTATCTCATATGGCTTAATAAAACATCCAAGTATACTTCAAGCACGGTATCAAGTAGCGTCAAATAAAAACAACTTGGCAGCGGAACAATCTTCGTTTGGGCCCACTGTTTCCGTGGGAACTACATTAAGTGATAATACTTCATCAGACTTAAACGGAAGTGTAAGTCTTTCAATAAAAATGCCCCTGTACAAAGGTGGTCAACGAAATTCAAAATTAAGGAAATCTTATGCTTTAGTTCACGCATCCAATGCTAATTTGAATCAGAAAACCCTAATGGTTAAACAAAATATTGCACAAAATTGGTCTGAGTCAGCGGTAGCACACTCTCAGCTATTGTCTAGTGAGCGTCAAATTAAAGCTGCCGAGATAGCGTTTTTTGGTGTCCGTGAGGAGGCAAAAGTTGGGGCAAGAACAACATTAGATGTTCTCGACGCTGAGC
>JBMYRX010000081.1:0-4473 GCA_049602715.1 Paracoccaceae bacterium
AATGTTGTTAACCGTATGAAGTTAAATCTAGCCGATGCCGAGAGATTATTATCAGATACAGAATTACATGCAGAGTTTGACGGTAGATTAGCGGAGGTGAATGTTACTTCTGGAGGTTTAGTTAATAATAATGAAAGGTTAGCTAAACTTATTGATCCAAATGATTTAGAAGTTTCGTTCAGACTCTCAACTGCCCAATATAATTTTCTTTCAGAAGAAAATAAACTCTCAATTGGTCGTCCGGTGGAAGTGGCCTTAGATATTATGGGAACGGATCTGAAGGTCAGTGGAACTCTGACGAGAGAAAGTGCTTCCGTTGTAGATGGTACTTCGGGACGATTATTGTTTGCCAAACTTAATAAACCGTTAGGTTTAAGACCCGGTGATTTTGTTTCTGTTTCGGTTAAAGAGCCAGTATTAAAAGATGTTTTTGTAATGCCGGCCTCGGCAGTCAGGGGAAATGATACGATTCTATTAGTAAATGCCGAAGACCGTCTTGAGGAAATGAAAGTCGAGTTACTGAGGCGTCAGGGTGAGAATATAGTCATTAGATCGGATGCTTTGGATGGAAAAGAAATAGTGTCAAAGGCAACTCAGCTACTGGGTAAGGGAATAAAAATTAAACCCATAAGAGCTAAAGCGGCTGGAGAAGAAGTATTCTCTGGTCCAGAGATGATAGAACTTGATGAAGAACGACGAGCTCGTTTAATAGCTGCCGTAACCGCTAATGCGTACATTCCAAAAAATGTAAAGAAGAAAATTTTGAAAGCGCTTAGTGAGAAAAAAGTTCGAGCTGATATGGTTGAACGATTAGAAAAATAGAATTGGTAAAGATAAATATGCGTAGTAAAATAAAATTTACATCTGGTGGTATTATTTCCTATTTTACTCGGCATCCCACTCTCGCAAATTTGTTACTGGTAGTATTATTAGCTGCAGGTTTGATAACGGCACCTAAGATGAGAAACCAGTTTTTCCCCGATGTCGTATTTGAAACTGTGTCCGTTAATGTAAAATGGCCTGGAGCTGGCGCAGAAGATATTGATCGTTCAATTGTTCAGTTTTTAGAGCCTGTACTTATGTCCATAGAAGGTGTTGATAGTACGTCATCGCAATCTAAGGAGGGAAGTACTAGCATCAAATTAACTTTTGACTCTGGATGGGATATGTCGAGGGCTACCGATGATATACAGGAAGCTGTCGACTCTGTTTCAGATCTACCTGACGATGCTGAGGATCCAACCGTAAGACGTGGAGGTTGGCGAGATCGAGTAGCAGACGCGATTATAAGTGGGCCAGTATCTCTTGAACAAATAGGTCAATTTGCTGATGAAATGGTCGTAAGACTGTTCGCCGCGGGAGTAACGAAGACAACTGTTAGTGGATTTGCTGCACCTGAAACATTAGTTGAAATATCATCTATTAATTTGATAAAAAATGATCTTTCAATGGTCGAAATTGCTAAAGCTATTAAAGGTGAAGCTTCTACTGATCCGGCAGGTGATGTTAATGGATCTAATTCAAGAATTAGAACAGGGGTAGCAAAGAGGACTGCTGAACAAATTAGAAGTATAGCTTTAAGATCTTATCCAGATGGTTCAAAATTATTAATAGGAGATGTTGCTAGTGTTTCTGTGGGGGAGAAAAACAGGAATAGAGCATACTTTGTCAATAAAGATCCAGCGATCTCTGTTACAATAGAACGTTCAGCTCAGGGTGATGCTATAGAGATTCAGGAGATCGTGGAAGATGTTGCCGCCGAACTACAAAGTATTTTACCAGCCGGAGTAACCATTGAGCTTATTCGAGCAAGGGCGGAAGCCATTACTGGTCGAATTAGTATATTACTGGAAAATGGTCTTTTAGGTCTTGGACTTGTGGTTCTTTTACTATTTTTGTTTCTTAATGCCAGGACAGCAATCTGGGTAGCGGCTGGTGTTCCAGTGGCAATGGCTGGGGCAGTAGCACTGATGTATGCAGCTGGTTTAACCTTTAATATGATTTCTTTGTTTGCATTGATAATTACTTTAGGCATAGTTGTTGACGATGCCATCGTAGTGGGAGAGCATGCAGATTTTAGATTCAAAAACCTAGGTGAGGAACCGACTATAGCTGCAGAAAATGCTGCAAAGAGAATGGCTGCGCCGGTTTTTTCAGCAACGGTTACCACAATAATAGCTTTTTTTGGATTAGTCGCTATTGGAGGAAGGTTTGGTAGCTTAATTGCTGATATTCCATATACGGTCGTAGTCGTTTTACTTGTCTCTTTTGTTGAGTGCTTTTTGATCCTACCTCATCACATGGCACACGCGTTAACGTCTGCTTCTAAGCAGAGGTGGTATGACTTTCCAAGTCGAACAATTAATAAAGGCTTTGAATTTTTAAGAGATAAGTTTTTTCGTAAATTAATGACATTAATCATTAGGTTTCGGTATCCAGTTCTAGCTGGGGCTTTGGTTATTTTATGTGCTCAGGCGGTCTTATTAGTTAGTGGAGAGGTTAAATGGCGTTTCTTTAATTCACCAGAACAGGGATCAATATCAGGTAACTTTGCGATGCTTGCGAGCGCAAAAAGATCTGACACTTTGGAAATGGCTGAGGAAATGCAGAGAGCAACTAATGAAGTGGCATCAAAATATGAAAAAGAATTTGGAACAAATCCTCTAGAGTATGTTCTTTATCAAGTAGGTGGTAATTCTCGAAGAGTTATTTCAGGACAAGAAGCTAAAGATATTGATTTACTTGGTGCACTCTCAATTGAGTTGATTGATGCAGACCTTAGACCTTATAGTTCCTATAAATTTATAGCAGATCTTCAGGATGCTGTTCGGCGACATCCAATGCTGGAGGTTATAAGTTTCAGAAATTGGGCTTCTGGACCTGGGTCAGACTCTTTGGACATCAGGTTTTATGGAGCAGACTCTGAAGTATTAAAGAAATCTGCAGAAAGTTTAAAAGCTGCACTTCTAAAGTATCCCGAAGTGTCTGGCGTAGAAGATAGTCTTTCCTATGACAAAGAGGAACTTATTTTGGATTTGACGCCACAGGGGCTAGCTTTAGGGTTTTCCATAGGGGACTTAGGTCAAGTTTTAAGAGATCGCCTAAATGGTATTGAAGCTGTAACCTACCCCGATGGTGTTCGTTCAGCTAAAATTAAAGTAATCATACCGCCTAATGAACTCACTTCTGACTTTATCGAACGTACGTTTCTTAGAGCTCAAGGTGGGGAGTATGTTCCACTATCTGATATAGTCACAGTAATTTCAAAAATTGGTTTTTCGAGTGTGAAAAGAGAAAACGGAATTCAACTAATTTCAGTGACTGGAGAGATCGCCGAAGATAACGTTGATGCCATCGAGGAAATTGAAAAGCAATTGCTTATAGAAGTACTCCCAAAAATAGAACAAGATTTTGGAGTTTCATCCGAGTTTTCTGGGCTTGCAAAACAGGAGAGTGACTTTCTAGCAGATGCACAGTTTGCGACTATTATATCATTAGTCGGCATTTTCATTACGTTATGTTGGGTTTTCTCAAGCTGGACTCGACCTATAGTTATTATGCTAATTATTCCGTTTGGTTTAGTTGGGACAATTTATGGTCATGATGTGTGGGGTGTCCCTATGTCCATGTTTTCAATAATTGGTTTGATAGGTATGACGGGTATTATCATCAATGATAGTATTGTTCTTGTTACCACAATTGACGAATATGCAGAGGATCGTGGGCTAATTCCTGCAATTATAGATGGAACTTGTGATAGGCTACGACCCGTAATTTTAACGTCTTTGACAACGATACTTGGACTGGCGCCGTTATTATATGAAACATCGCGACACGCACAATTTTTGAGGCCGACTGTTATAACTCTAACCTACGGCTTAGGCTTTGGACTACTTCTAGTTCTTTTACTCATACCTAGCTTAATCGCTGTTCAATCTGATATTAGAAAACAAGTTGTTGCTTTCAAGAGAGTGTTATCCTCAAGAGAAAAGAGCTTAAGATTACGGTTTACTATTATCACACTAAGTTTAATGGTGCTAATATCCTTTTCTACAAATCTAGGCGCGTATCTATACAATGGCGATTTACCAGAGTTATATCAAAGATTTATACCATTCGTAAATGAGTCTTCGGGTATTCTTCACGCTTTTTCAATATTTATTATAAGCGTTTCGCTATTACTCCTTTGGAGCTGGTTGATAGCTGTTTTATTGCATATTTTCTCTCGTAAGAAATCATTTTAAGAGATTAAGAAAATTTACAAATTTGTTAAAGTACTGTAACGTTGAATATATATGAAGTTGTAAGCGAAAAGTTATGGACTTAACTGGAAAATTATTGATAGCTATGCCTGATATGGGAGACCCAAGATTTTCTTCTGCGGTTATATTTATGTGTTCGCATTCAGCGAATGGCGCAATGGGTTTAACAATCAATAAACCCTCTGGGAATTATAAGTTTAGAGATTTATTA
>JBMYRX010000082.1:0-4414 GCA_049602715.1 Paracoccaceae bacterium
TAATGCATCTAAGCGCCCAAACTTTTTTTCAACAATATTAAATAAATTTCTAACGTCGTCTTCTTGGGAAACGTCACAAACAATAGGGAAAACTCCCTCTAAAGACCCAGATATCTTTTTTAATTCATCACTATCCCTATCAACCATAACCACTAAGAAACTATTATCTAAGAATAAATTTACAGTAGCTAAACCAATGCCCCGAGCGGCGCCGGTTATAAGGCACACTTTTTTCGCCATAAAATTAACTTCCTCCACTCATCTCATTATAAATGGATTAGCTGTTGTTGTTTCCTGCGCAATCCAAACTGATTTAACTTGTAAGAATTCTTTAATTGCCTCTTTACCACTTTCCCTTCCCTCTCCACTTCGCTTATATCCACCGAAGGGCGAAGTGAAACTCACAGCTCTATATGTATTTATCCAAATAGTCCCTGCACGTAACTTCTCTGACATTCTTAATGCGCGTCCGATATCATTTGTCCAAACCCCTGCAGCCAATCCAAAATCAATATCATTTCCAATTTTAATAGCCTCTTCCTCATCATTAAACGGTATAACAGAGAGGATCGGCCCAAAGACTTCCTCTTGAGCAATACGCATCTGATTATTTACTCCCGTAAAAATAGTAGGCTCAACAAATTGATTTCCCCTCGCTCCAGGGCCTTTATAAGCCTTCCCACCTAAGACACATGTGGCTTTCTCACTAATTGCGATATTAATATATTCCATAATTTTTTCATATTGAGGCCGCGTAGTTACGGGACCTACGTGAGTTTCTAACGACATTGGATCTCCAATATTCGCATCTTTTGCGACTTCCACTAGTCTATTGACAAATTTGTCATGAATTGATTTTTGGACAAGCAATCTAGAACCCGCTATGCACGTTTGACCTGTTGCGGCAAAAATTCCTGATATTGCTCCCATAACTGAAGCTTCAAAGTCTGCATCTTCAAAAACGATATTGGGCGATTTTCCACCAAGCTCCAATGTGACTGGCATAATTTTCCTAGCAGCAGCTTCATATATTTTTTGACCTGAAATATCTGAACCGGTAAATGCTATTTTATCCACTTCAGGATGATCAACTAAGGGAGCGCCTACTTCGATCCCAAAACCCGTGACTGTGTTCACTACACCTTTTGGGAAACCCGCCTCTTCAATTAATTTCATAAATTCTAAGGTAGAAGCGGAGGTAAACTCTGACGGTTTGATAACGGCTGTATTGCCTGCAGCCAATGCTGGCGCTAATTTCCAAGCTAATAATAATAATGGAGAGTTCCAAGGAGTAATCATACCAACTACACCTAATGGCTCATACTTGGTGAAGTTGAATATACCTGGTTTATCCGACGGAATAACAGACCCTTCTATTTTATCTGCTAATCCACCGTAATATCTGTACCATTCTGCTAGATACTTAGTCTGACCACCCATCTCGGCTATTAATTTTCCGTTATCCCTAACCTCAATTTCACCTAATTTCTTCGCATCTCGTTCAACCAAGCTGGCAAGTTTTGTAAGTAGTTTACCTCTTTCAGTAGCCTTAACTTCACTCCATATGCCTTCAAAAGCAGACCTTGCTGCTCTTACCGCTTTATCTATATCATCCGAATTTCCTCTAGAGATCTTTGCCCAAACCTCACCTGTATAGGGATTTTCAGTTTGAAAAAAATTATTTGAACAAGATTTCGTCCAGCAACCATCGATGTAAAGCTCGTAAGATTTCATTTTATTCTCCTTAAAAATATGCTATAATAATACAGTAATGTTATGGTATTAAAATAATCCGTCCTGTTACATTTCCATGTTCAAGGTCCTTCATCGCATTATTTATTTCTGCTAATGGACGTTTATTAATAGGAATTTCTTTTATTTTTCCTGCTCTATACATCTCTATCAAAGCCTTTAACTGGGGTGTGTTTCCCACGTGACTACCTCGTACAGTCATTGCTTTTTGTGGCAACCACACTTGGGGCATAGTAAAATCACCACCATAAAGACCAACAGTTACGTAACGGCCTGACTTTGTTAACGAATTAATTGCCAATTCAACTGTATCTTTACTTCCAAATGTATCAAGTACCCCAAATACTTTTCCGTCGCATAATTCTATTAATGAATTAATAGGTTCATTTAACTTAGAATTTAGTATCTTGTCAGCTCCCATTTCTGAAGCAGCCTCTAACTTTTTATTATCTATATCGACTGCTGCAACGTTCTTGTAACCCATCCCTTTTGCAATCGAAATCGCATTAAGACCAAGACCGCCAGTTCCTAAAATAACCAACCACTCGTCTTGACGTAATGGTCCTATCTTAGTCAAACCATTAAACACAGTTAAACCTGAACAGGCAAATGGAGCAACCTTCGCAGGATCTAAATCCGTTATATCAAAAACAAATTTTTCATCTTGAATTAACACATGACTCGCAAATCCACCATTTTGATTGAGCCCAATTATATTCATTGAAGTACAATCACTTTCCCTTTCTTCATCACAAGCCAAACAGTTCCCACATCCTATCCAAGGGAAAACTATAACAGATTGGCCAATACTAACATTACTCACTTCTGGCCCCACTCGTACAACTTTTCCAGCTATTTCATGACCAATGGTAACAGGCAATTGTGCTCCACGTTCTTTCATTGAGAAGGTACCTTTTTCCCCTAAATCGAAAGAGCCTTTTTGAATATGTAAATCAGAATGGCATAAACCTGACGCCAAAACTTTTATTAATACCTGGTTTCCAATTGGGTCTCTAATTTCTCTTTCCCGCAGCTCAAAAGGCTTCCCCCACTCAATAATATCGTAACTAAAACAATTATGCATCTGACATACACCCCCTAATGCCTAAAGCGCATCAACTTTAATTTAACATCCTTTATATTTTTTAACTTAAATGTTTAGTTCAGTTCCTCTAAACAAACTCAAAAAAGGTACAAAAATAAATCCCATTAAAAACCCCCCTAAATGAGCCTCCCAAGCTAAACCGCCATTAAGTACAAAAGCAATAAGAATGTTACCGATTATTAAAGCACCAATAGTAAAGAAAAAGTGTTGTAGAGGTTCCTTTCTACTTAATCGAGAAGATAAGTCATAATACTGCCAAACCCCGATAAAACCAAAAACGGCTCCACTAGCACCAATCATTGGCGAGGCTGATTTGGAAAGAAAGTAGAATACTAATCCACCACTGATTGACGAAATAAAAAACAATAAAACCGTAATTAAATTTCCTAACTTGTAAGAAATCATTTTTCCTAATGATAATAAAACCACCGCATTCACTAAGAAATGTAGAAAGTTACCATGTATAAACGCATATGTGATAAACATAATATACTTTTGATTGCTATAGATACCTATTAGGTCATTGCTAATTAACGGTGGCCAAAAGGCCCCTAACATTAAAAACAGTTGTCTTAATTTTAAAGTAGAAAGCAAACCAAATTCAGAAACTAAACTGGCAGTTTCTATTATACCGAGAATAGATATTAACACTATTAAAGGAACAGGCAGTTTCTCATTATTTAAAACATTCATATTAAAACCAATAAATTTTTGACAAACCCAAACTAGAAATAAATCTAAGGGTAATAAGTGTCATCTTAAAAACCTCTCTAGTTGTGGTCGTACCTTACCGGATCCGTTCCCATCTAGAAACCCTTTTGTAATTTCTTTTCCAAGCTCGACACCCCATTGATCAAAGCTATTTATTCCCCATATTAACCCAGACGAAATTGTAATATTTTCATATAGAGCAATTAAGCTGCCCATATTATAGGGATTTGATTTTTTCCAAGAAATTAATGACGAAGGTCGGTTTCCATGAAACCTTCTGTGTGGTTCAGTCAAATTTTCTTTTCCAAAAGCCAAAGCTTCAGCTTGACCTAAAGCGTTAGCTACTAAAATTTTGTGGCCCTCAACATGCTTGCTGCTTGCATCAAGTTTTGCTGGTAACTCTGAAACAAGAATATCGACAGGTACGATATCTCTACCTTGATGTATAAATTGGAAAAAACTATGTTGAGCATCAGTTCCAACTTCTCCCCAAATTAATGGACTAGCAGGCATCACTAGAGTATTACCATCCAAGTCCACCCCTTTACCATTACTTTCCATCTCCAATTGCTGAACATAACGCGGGAAATTTCTTAACCCGTATTCATATGGTATAATTCCATGCGAGGCATAATTAAGAAAGTTCCTGTTCCACACTCTAACCAGGCTCATCATTATAGGAACATTTCTGATAGAATCTTCGGACCTAAAATGCTCATCAACAATGAAAGCTCCGTCTAAAAATTTTTGAAAATTATTAACTCCTATTGCCAGCATTAATGGCAAACCTGACGGCGACCAAACAGAAAATCGACCCCCCACCCCTTCATCAAAATCAAAAATATT
>JBMYRX010000083.1:0-4334 GCA_049602715.1 Paracoccaceae bacterium
ATTCCTTATCATCGCTCATAACCTCGGAAGAGTATTACCAACCATCAAGTCTCGTTGTAGAAAAGTATTACTCAATCCCCTCGGGACTGAAGATATGAAAATAATTTTAAGTCAATTTGATTTTAATAAAGATGAAGATTTTATAGATAAGGCTTGCTACCTATCCGAGGGGAGCGTTTCGAGAGCGTTACAAATACTAAATGGTGTCGGCTCAGATACTATCACTGAAATTTCCCATTTACTTGGTGTTAAAGCTTTAATTGATCGTAATATTTTAGAAAAAACAACAGACAAATGGTTAAGGATTGGTAGAAAGCAAGATAAAGATTCAATATACAGCATTTTGGATTTTTTCATTTTTTGGATTTCAAAATGTTTAAGAGATATTGCAAAACAAAAAAGTCTCACCAATCAAAACAATATGAATGATATAGCCTGCATAAAATCACTTATCGATCGGCTGGGGATGGACGAATTATGCAACCGCTTGATAAAAGCACAAGATATTTTGGACAACGGCACAAACTTAAACTTGGATAGAAAACAAATTATTTACTCTGTAATTTTAACCGTAGCGGATTAATTATCAACGACTTGTATATCGATAGTCTATATAAATTATGAAAGAAACGCGGTTAATTACTTTTGGAAATCTAAAATGAGTCTACCATCATACTATATAACCACCCCAATTTACTATGTGAACGACGTTCCACATATCGGACATGCTTACACAACTTTAGCGTGCGATGTTATGGCTCGATTTAAACGCCTAGACGGATATAGCGTTCTTTTTCTGACCGGGACCGATGAGCATGGGCAGAAGGTCGAAATAGCTGCAGAAAAACATGGACTCGAGCCACAATTGTTTACTGATCAAGTATCTCAAAATTTTAGAGACTTACTCCCCGCGTTAGATATAAGTAATGACGATTTTATTAGAACAACCGAGCAACGCCACAAAGTTGCCGCCCAAGTAATATGGCAAAAGCTTTTCGATAATGGTCATATTTATCGTGATAAATATTCCGGATGGTATTCCGTGCGGGACGAAGCTTTTTTCACGGAGAGCGAATTAATTGATGGAAAAGCACCAACCGGCGCACCCGTTAGTTGGGTTGAGGAAGAAAGTTATTTTTTTAATTTATCAAACTGGCAAGATAAACTTCTTGAATTTTATAATGAGAATCCAAATTTCATTGCACCAAAATCTAGATTTAATGAAGTCGTAAGCTTCGTAAAATCCGGGTTAAGGGATCTTTCTATATCCAGAACTAGTTTCAAGTGGGGAATTGAAGTTCCAGGCGACCCGAGCCATATCATGTACGTTTGGTTAGATGCATTAACTAATTATATCACTGCAACGGATTTTCCGGATATAAACTCTTCAAAATATCAACAATTTTGGCCTGCGAACCTCCATATGGTGGGAAAAGATATCTTACGTTTTCACGCTGTTTACTGGCCAGCTTTCTTGATGGCAGCTGATTTAAAAACACCTCAGAGAGTGTTCGCGCATGGATGGTGGACTAATGAGGGTCAAAAAATATCGAAATCTACAGGTAATGTGATAGACCCATTAGAATTAATAACAACTTATGGATTGGACCAAATCCGTTATTTTTTGCTAAGGGAAGTTCCTTTTGGGAACGATGGAGACTTCTCGCGACAGTCGATGATATCTCGCATAAACAGTGATTTATCGAATGATTTGGGTAATCTGTTTCAAAGAGTTTTAACATTTATTTATAAAAATTCAGACGCACAAATCCCAAGTGCCACCCAACTTCTAACAGTAGACGAGACATTATTAGAGAGTGTTTATGATTTGATAGATAAATTGAGGGTTCATTTTGACTCCCAGGAATTCCATTTTGCATTAGAAAAGATTTGGGCTGCTGTAGCAAGCGCTAATAAATATATCGACGAGCAAGCTCCATGGACTTTAAAAAAGTCAAATATTGAACGAATGGGGACTGTGCTGAATACACTCGTTGAGGTGTTGCGATGCTTGGCGGTAATTCTTCAGCCAATAATGCCCAGATCTTCTAACGAAATGTTGAATCAATTGAATGTTCCTATTGATCAACGCGTATTTACTTCTTTAACACCTGCAGCGAAAATAAGAGCTGGTGTATCAATAGAAAAACCTTCTCCAATTTTTCCCAGGTTTCTAAACGATGCTGAACAATAGTACTTGGCTAATCCAAAGATGAACCTAATAGACACTCATTGCCATTTGGACTTTGAGGTTTTCTCAGAAGATCTTAATGTTATAATAGAGAGAGCAAAATCTGCTGGTGTTGATCAGATGATTACGATCTCAACACGAATGAATAAATTGTCTAATCTGTTAAAAATTACGGATACATACGAGTGTGTTTCGTGTTCTGTAGGCGTGCATCCCTGTGAAGTAGGAGAGGAGGGAGCGATAGATATCGGGGATCTTTTAATACATGCAGACCATCCCAAAGTTGTTGGAATTGGGGAAACTGGATTAGATTATTTTCACGATTCATCAAATGCACATGCCCAACTTGATAGCTTCTTGACCCATATCGATGCCGCCCGCAAATCCAAACTACCAGTAATAATCCATAGCCGAAATGCTGACAATGATATGTTATCCATACTGGAAAGAGAGATGAAAAAGGGTAGTTTTAATGGCGTTTTGCATTGCTTCACTGGAAGTATGGCACTAGCACAAAAAGCAATCGAACTAGGGTTATATATATCCATTTCAGGAATTATTACTTTTAAAAATGCCCGTGAACTTGTCGCTATAGTAGATAGAATTCCACTGGACAGATTATTGATCGAAACTGACGCACCTTATTTAGCTCCAATACCATTTAGAGGGAAACGAAACGAACCTGCGTATATTACTCATACTCACCAAAAGTTGGCAGATATTAAAAAGACTTCGGTAGAAAATTTTGCTAAGATTACTAGAGAAAATTCTTTTAAAATTTTCCCGAAATTAGATCAGCATCACCAAGACTCAAAGTTGTGTCTCTCATGAGAATTACTATTCTTGGTTGTGGCTCTTCTATAGGAGTTCCAAGTATCGGTAATAATTGGGGAAAATGTGATCCTAGTAATCCTAAAAATCGAAGGAGACGATGCTCTATTTTGGTGGAAAGTGATAGTTCTGTGGTTTTGGTCGATACATCACCTGATCTCAGAGAACAACTGCTAGATGCCAATGTTCAAAAAATAGACGGCGTATTATTTACTCACGGTCACGCCGACCACACCCATGGCCTTGATGATTTACGCCCGATGTTTTGGCGTATGGATAAACAGATAAAGGTTTATGCTGATCAGGAAACTCTTTCTATGTTGGAATATAGGTTCGATTATATGTTTAAAAAAGCGGAATCAAGCCCACCATATTTTCGTGTACCACTTGCAGCTAGTCGTATTGATGGAGATACAATTACCATTGGAGACATCGAAATTGAACCATACCTTCAAGACCATGGAGTAAGTGGAAATAGCTTAGGCTTTATATTTAATCAGCGTTTTGCATATTCAACAGATGTTGCCGAAATGGAGTCAGAGACGTTAAATCAATTAAAAGGGTTGGATGTATGGATCGTAGATTGTTTACGTGAGTCAAAATCCCTGGCCCATTCAGATATAGACAAAACGTTGGCATGGATTAAAGAAGTTAAGCCAACAAAAGCTTTTTTGACTCACATGACTAGTGACATAGATTATGAAAAAATAAGTAGAAAACTTCCTAGTAATGTAGAACCAGCATACGATGGCTTAATTATTGATATTTAATTTTGGAGGTGAAATGATAGAAGAAGATTTTTTGAAGCAAATCGCCAAAGACCATAAAAAAAATCTATTAGACCGGGATCAAGGAAAATTATTTCTGAAAGAATTGATGGCATTGTGTGAAAAGCATCGAGTTCTTCTAAGGACTTCGGATCAGTTGATCCGTTTTAGTAAAAATTTTGGGGATGCAACAATGAAAACAAGTTTAACAGCAATGATAGACAAACATAATAACTGTCCTGCAGCCAGGATAGAGTTAAAGTGATGTTAATTTCCCATAATATATATTATACGACTTTTACTTAAGGCTACCTCGCAATGCCAATTGATAGATTATTAGAAATAATGTCAAAACTGCGAGACCCAACCGACGGATGTCCGTGGGATCTAGAGCAAACATTCGAAACAATCGCGCCCTACACCCTTGAAGAAGCGTACGAAGTACGAGAAGCAATCACAAACAATGACTATGATAGTCTAAAAGACGAACTGGGTGATCTATTACTACAGATTGTATTTCACTCTCAAATCGCTGACGAGTCCGA
>JBMYRX010000084.1:0-4305 GCA_049602715.1 Paracoccaceae bacterium
AAAACCGACGTGGGTTAACGCCCACCGTGGGTTCGAATCCCACCTCCTCCGCCATCTTTCAAATTTGAAGAACCCTACTTTTCCAAAATTTGAGTAGATCGTTGAGCAAGTAGCCATGTTATTTAATCTGGGAAAAAGTATATAAATAAATGTTCAATTCCGTAAAAAAGTTCGAGACCGAACTTAATGATCTAACTATTCCAAATAGAAATTTTCATGAACTTGCTTTGGAGCGTCAAAGTATTTTGACTAAACCTAAAGGCTCGTTAGGGCGATTGGAGGAATTAGCATGTTTTATGGCAACGTGGCAAGAGACCGAGCGTCCAAAATCTGATAAAGCGCAGGTTCTGGTTTTTGCTGGAAATCATGGTGCATGTGATCAGGGAATAAATCCATTTCCTCAAGAAATTACTCTGCAAATGGTCGAAAATTTTAATAAAGGTGGTGCCGCCATAAATCAGTTGGCCTTACAAAATGGTGCCGAATTGGATGTCATATTGTTGGCGGAAGGCAAGCAAACATCCGACTTTACAAAAGGGCCTGCTATGTCAGAAGAAGAGTGCCTTAATGCCATAAATGTTGGCGCAAATTCAGTTGATATCAACTCTGACATTATACTTGTTGGTGAAATGGGTATTGGAAATTCAACGATTTCTGCTGCTTTATGTCTCGCTAGTTTTGGTGGACACTCAAAAGATTGGGTTGGTGCTGGTACTGGATCCGATTTAGAGGGAATAGAATTGAAACGAAAGGTCGTTGACCTGGCGCATTCTGTAAATGCAGCAAATTTAGGTTCCTCTTTTGAAATATTGTGTTCTTTGGGAGGGCGAGAGCAGGCCGCTATTTGTGGTGCACTGGTTGCTGCTAGGAAACATCGTATTCCAGTTCTGCTTGACGGATTTATAGCTTGTTCAGCAGTTGCACCACTCTCATCGCATGAAGGAATTTTTGATCATGTGCTCGTTGCCCACAAAAGCGCTGAGCTCGGGCATACCTTGTTGTTGAAACATATAGACAAAGTTCCAATACTTGATCTCGACATGCGTCTGGGCGAGGGTACTGGATCAGCAGTCGCATTAGCTGTTATAAAATCAGCTTTAGCATGTCATAATGGTATGGCAACATTTGCAGAAGCAGGTTTGACAGGTTGATAATTAGTGCTGGTCTCTTTTAGCGGTATCCAAATTTGGGAATAGTTATAAAGCTAGCCGCGTAATTCAACACGCATCACTCCAGGATCTTTTGGAGTATGAAGTTTAAAATCATCCAGTAGACAAAAGCTGCCGCCACTAACATTACTGCTATCGTTCCGAACAAGCTTTCAGGAAGTAGCGTTGTCATAAGCGACTCTTGATAATAAAAAAACCACTGGCCTTTGCCCGCAAATAGCAATTCGTGAAGAATGTGGAATACGGTTCTGGGCCCAATCACCATTACTATGCCCGCACCTAAGATTATAGTTAAAATCATTGTTGAAAACGATAAGATAGTGCCGACCGGTTTCCAAAAGTAGCGGGATCGGCTTACCTTATAATAAAAACAAAATCCGTAAAATATAACTAACAACGATATAAGAATTAGCACTAACTGTTCTGACGATACTACCAATTGACTTACATCTTTTAGGTGCGTGAGTTCATCCTCCGTTAGGAATGTATCAATCTTTTCTCCGGACGTGCTAAAATATTCAATTTCTGCCAATCCATCACCTCTCGAATTAATGCTCGAAACAATTTCTGCAAAAATTCTATGGTGCTCTGTGCTAGATGTTATCTCGAAGTTCGTTTTGTTTCGATTTTGAGGGGCGTATTTCTCAATCTGTTCATCAATGGCATGGAACTTATATAGCCTATCGAAGAAAAAATTTACTGTTGATAGAGATTTCCATGCTAGGAATAAGCATACAATAAATAACGTAATAGTAAGTACAGAATTAAAAGAATGCTTCGCCATTAAAAATGTCCGTTGGTTCACTGCCTTCTCAATAGTTTAGGTTTTTTTATATATCAACTTTAAAAACTTAAAACTCTCTAATTTGAATTTATACAACAATTCCTTAAATCAAATCTTCTTTATACTTTTGGTCGACACTGATTCATTTTGCAAAATTTCTGTTAATGTTCGGGTTTTATGGCTTTAGTAACTTCAATTTGATCATCATTTAGTGCGCTGAAATATATAGCAATTTAAAGTATACCATTGTATTTGTTGACTTTTAATTCGTTAAGGCTCTTTTTAACACATATCGACTGTAATTGAGGAGCGAGCCATGACAAAAGCCAACACCACATTCAATCTAGATATTAGAGACGTTGAATTAATCGAAAATGCACTGAATTCAGTCATAACGAAGCAGTCCTCAACAATTATAAACACGGCAGGAAACGAGAACTCTGAACCCTCGTCCAAGAATTGTCCTGTTAAGGTGAAAGGTCAAATAGACGAACTCCGCGACCTACTAGGCAGACTGCACAACCAAAAAGTTTGGTACAGGCCGAAAGGCGAGGCAACTTATGTTGGTGGTTGATATAGTATTTAAGTTAATCCTTCAAAAATAGCTTTCGGCGTCTGCGATATACAACTTTGTTTGTCTGCTCCAAAAGTTTGTTGAAAATTTCATATATTTCTAACGGCATTTCAGTAACTTTTGGTTTTGGGTTTGTGTTAATATGAGCTTGAAGCATCTCTGAGGTAGCCACTAAAGTATCCTGTACCGACATTTCAGAATGCAAGATAAACTTCTTTTTGTCAGCATCCACAAGACGGGTTCTAATCACCAATTCGGAACCTAATTTTACCTCATTCAAGTAAAATTTATGATCTTCTAGGACGTATATAGTGCATCCAGATTGGGTTCTGTACCTCTCATCAAACCCAACGCAGTCCTGAAAGTGGTCGACTGCGTAGCTAAACGCTAATCCATAATATGCGTCTTGCATGTGTTTATTGTAATCGATCCATTCTGATTTCACAGGCTGATTAAAAACAAATTCGTTTAACATGGTGAGAAACGGTTTCTTTTCTAAAAATTACAGGTAAGATAATCGACACTTATCTAGTCGTGATATGTATCGTAATGTACTTTTATCAATAAGATTTAATAAACGCATTGGTTTCTGGATCTAAAAAAAAAGTTTTGGTGGCTGGCGCTACCGGTTATATCGGTAAAGCCGTTGTAGCGGAATTACTTGATAGAGACTACATTGTATTCGCAATTGTCAGGAAAGAAAATCAGTTAGAATATTCGGATCAAAGTAATCTCAATGTTATTTCATTGGAAATTGGAAAAAATTCAGATTGGACTAAGCAACTTCCAAAAATCGATATTATAATTTCCTGTCTTGCGAGCAGGTCTGGATGTGAGCATGATGCAAATTTTGTGGATTATAGTTTAAATTCCGATCTGTTGTATTTTGCTCTAAAAATAAAACTTCAACATTTTATTCTTTTATCTGCAATTTGTATTCAAAAGCCCAAGCTTGCGTTTCAACGTGCAAAATTAAGATTTAACAGTAAACTAATGTCTTCTGGATTGAGATACTCGATAGTATTACCCACCGCGTTTTTCAAATCATTGTCAGGTCAGGTAAATCGCATAAAAAATGGAAAGTCTTTTTTAGTATTTGGAACTGGTAAACGAACCAGTTCGCTTCCAATTTCAGAGATAGATTTAGCGAAATATATTGTTAATTGTATTGGATCTGAAGAAAGTTGGAACAAATCGCTTCCAGTAGGTGGTCCTGGACCGGCAGTGACTCCTATTGATCAAGCAGAAATGCTTTTTAAGATATTTGATAAGCCAAAGAAAATAAAACATATATCCCCGCGCTTTTTCGACTTTGCTTTAGTTTTATTATTCCCAGTTTCTTTTTTTTCTCAAAAAATAAAAGACAAGGTAGAGTTACTAAAGATTGGTAAATATTACGCCGAAGAATCTATGCTCTATTATGATGCTGAAGCAAATGCTTACGACGCGAGTAAAACTCCTCAATTTGGTGAAAAGCTCCTTTATGAATATTACTGTTCGTTACGTGATGAGCCAGAAAAAATACCTGATATGGGGTCACAAAAGCTATTTAGTTGAATGGATATTTTTTTAATCAACATGTATCAAAGGTGGTACCTTCATTTTGGTATTCATTTGGGCTTTTGTAGTTCATGTTAAATAGCTTGCCCTTTTGACAGTCTTCGGCTATTCCACATGTAGTTTACTAATATCGATCGCTGATCCTAAAAGACAGTCTCTCGAGTTTGGAAGACTAGGTCAACAGGGGTTGAACCCCTAAACAAGGAGAAAGATCGATG
>JBMYRX010000085.1:0-3647 GCA_049602715.1 Paracoccaceae bacterium
CTGCCTGCCAATGTTCATAGAAGGGTTCAGTGTGTCAAATGGATTTTGGAAAACCATTTGAATATCTGCAACAGCCTCCGTAGTTCTGTTTTCAATTGGAATGGAGCCGATCGAGTTATTATCTAATAATACAGACCCATCTGTAGCAGTTTCTAGGCCCATTAAAACTTTTGCTAATGTTGATTTTCCACATCCTGACTCTCCCACAATTGCTAATGTTTCGCCTTCTCTAGCTTCAAAAGAAAGAGTTTCATTGGCTTTTACTACTCTTTTATCGCCAGAAGAGCCAAACAATGCGTTTGCAGCGACCTCATAATATTTTTTTAGATTATCAATTTTTAGAATAACGTCTCCAAGCTCTATCTCATCCGTAGTTTCCGACTTTGTAATAGGAGCGATCCAATCTATTTCCTTAAATTTTATACAGCGTGTTGAATGACGATCGGTCTTTTCAATTTCTGTCATCTCTATTTTTTGAGCGTCACATCGATTAGATTCAAAATACGTACACCTAGGTCCAAAATTACATCCGTCAGGTCGTTCGTGAGGAAGTGGGAAATTACCCGGGATGGCTACGAGAGGTCTAGCATTTTTGTCTGCCCCTGGCAGTGGAATTGATCTAAATAATGCCTGTGTGTATGGATGTTGCATCTGATTGAATACGTCTTGGATTGAGCCAGTTTCGACAGCTTCACCCGAGTACATTACGCAAATTCTATCGCAAGTTTCTAATACTAAACCCAGATTATGGGATATAAACAGCATAGAGGTACCATATTTTTTCCCTAAATCTTTTACCAGATCAACGACGGCCGCTTCTACTGTCACATCCAGGGCTGTTGTAGGCTCATCTAAAATCAAAAGTGAGGGCTTTGACATCAATGCCATAGCTATAACTATACGCTGTTGCTGACCTCCTGATAATTGATGGGGAAACGACTTTAGAATTCGCTCAGGGTCCGGTAGTTTAACATCTGTAACAACTTCAAGCGCTCGTTTGTAAGCCTCTTCCTTGGAAACACCTTCATGGATCATTGGTACTTCCATTAACTGATTAGCAATTTTCATAGCTGGATTAAGAGATGCCATGGGTTCCTGATAAATCATTGCAATTTCATTACCACGTATGTCACGAAGCACTTCAGGCGATAGTTTTCCTAAATCTTGACCTTTGAACTTTATTGATCCGCCAACTATTTTTCCATTTACGCCAAGATCTTGCATAACGCCAAGGGCAACGGTTGATTTTCCACATCCAGACTCTCCTACTAGGCCAACGGCTTCGCCAGGTTCTACTGAAACAGAAAAGTCCATGACTGCTGGAATTTCTCGCAACCTAGTAAAAAATGAAATGGATAAATTATCAATTTCAAGTATTGGACCGTCATAGTCAGATAATTTACTCATTAGTTTCTCTTTTCATGCACCAGAACTCTCTGAATTCACTGCGATTAATCTTTTAAACTCTCTTCTCTCAAACCATCAGCTAACAAGTTCAAACCTAATACTAAACTCAGCAAGGCAAAAGCAGGTGGTAAGGCAGGGTGGGGATATATAGACAGTAGTTTTCGGCCTTCGTTTATCGTTGCACCCCAGTTTGGGCTTTCCGGATCAAGGCCAAGACCAAAAAAACCAAGAGTTCCCAATAAAATAGTAGTGTATCCAATCCTTAAGCAGAAGTCGACTATGAGAGGCCCTCTAGCATTTGGTAAAATTTCCCAAAGCATAATATACCAAGCGCCTTCACCTCGAGTTTGTGCTGCTGAAACATAGTCTCGCGTTTTGATGTCTAATGTGAGACCTCGAACAATACGAAATACAGTCGGAGAATTTACAAACACTACTGACACAAAAACAGTTAGTAACCCTCCGGGTACATCAAATCCATCTATTGTGTTAAAAATTGTAACCTTGGACCCCGGTTCATTTATTAACGAAATATATAAATAACCTAACAAACCAACAACTATAATCATCAATATGTTGCGTTTCTTTGGCTCGATATAAAAACGCGTATTTATTAAAACAGCAAAAAATAGGATTGGGAAACTAAATAAAAAGATCGCCATGTATTGAGGTAATCCAGTCATTCTTATCTCAGGCGTTACAAGCAAATAAAATAATAAAATCACAGGGAAAGCTAAGATTAAATTTGCAACAAAAGATAAAAGGGTATCTAGTTTTCCTCCATAGTAGCCCGCAGGTAGACCCAAGGTTATTCCAACCATAAATGCGAATAATGTTGCCAATGGTGCGATCACAATTATGATAGAGGCTCCGTCCATAACTCTACTAAATACGTCTCTTGCAAGGTGATCACCACCTAAAAGATAAAAAGCATAATCTCCCTCTTCAGCACCCCTGAATGGCGTTCCTGGAACCTTATTTTTCATACCAGAAACTTGTGAAAGAGGATCGTGAGTTGAGATCATATCAAATGCCCCAGCAAAAAACCCAACATAAGCCCAAAACAACACAATCCCAAAGCCAATCATACCAATTGGACTATCGAATAATTTACCATAAAGCCCTAAGTTTCTTTTGTAATAAATTGAAATCGAAAACGTTGCTATCAGGGCAATCCACACCGGAATTAGTTGATAAAACATTCGTGATAAAATTTCTGCCCAGGTTAATGCTTCCATATCTTTATACCTTTAAGACACACTGATGCGGGGATTAAGATAAACATAACCTATATCCGATATTAATTGCGTTAATAAAACAACGACAACAGAAACTGCTGATACGGCAAGTAAAAGTTCAACATCATTATTACCTGCGGCTTGAACCAATACCCAGCCGAACCCTTTGTAGTTAAAGAGGGTTTCTACGATCACAACCCCGTTTAAAAGCCAAGGAAATTGCAGCATGATCACTGTGAAAGGTGCAATTAACGCATTCCTTAACGCATGCTTAACAACAATATTGCCGAACGAGACACCTTTTAAACGGGCCGTTCTGATGTACTGAGCGGTCATGACTTCGGCCATTGAGGCTCTGGTCATTCGTGCAATGTAGCCCATGCCATAGAGAGCGATTGTCAGTACAGGAAGAAAGAAATTTTCAAAATTAGCATCTTCCATTGCTTTGGTGGCGGTGCCTTTGAACCATTTTAAACCGAAAGCTGTTGATGAAAATACAGCTATAAAAATTACTCCAGATACATATTCTGGGGTGGCTGTCGTTGTTATAGAGAATGTAGATAATGTTCTGTCAGTCCTGCTTCCTTCCCGCATTCCTGCCAGTATGCCTATGATTAATGCGCTGGGTATCATCAGTATCATAACCCAAAACATTAATTTTCCTGTTAAAGACAATCTAATTAGTACTAATTTTCCGATATCATCTTTAAAAACTGTGGAGTAACCCCAGTCACCTTGTAATACACCACAAAAAGTGGCTGCATCTTCGGCCTGCATGCCTGGCTTTATACATTTGCCCCTTATGGTTCCATCTTTTCCTTCTATTACATAACCGGGAAGTACACCAAGCCACTGTCCATATTTAATTGGTAGGGGTTGCAAATAGCCTCTGTCTTCCAAAAAAGAGGTAACTTCTGCCTCAGACATTCTAAAATTGCCCTGTGTCTTAGCGAGCTTTTCTAAATTTGGAAAAAGATTTGTTAAGAAAAAAACAATAAACGT
>JBMYRX010000086.1:0-3313 GCA_049602715.1 Paracoccaceae bacterium
TATTAGCGCTAGTCCGGGTTTCTTCTAAGATTGAAGTCACAGCAGTTCTTAGGAGTGCATCTTGGGTAGCTTGAACAGCTTGTTTGGTTGCATGTCGCATTGAAAAAAATAGAAGTATCGATACTATAATTGCGCACAAAACAAGAGGAATTAATAATCTCCATCTTAGGGAGAGTGGCTTTGGAAAAAATATTTTCACGATGTATTCAACTTGTAACCGATACTACGCATTGTTTCGATACGGACTTTACAACCTATTAACTTTTTACGGATCCTTCCAATATAAACTTCGATTGTATTTTCATTTACCGCTTCAGAGATATTGAAAAGCCGATCTGCCAGCTGTTCCTTAGTAAATATAATATTTGGAGCATTCATAAAGATTTCGAGTAGTCGTAACTCTCTATTCCGCAATACGAAACTGCTATTTGAGGTTTGTAATTCTGCTGTCAATGGATCCAATATTATATCACTATACGCAAGCTTAGTTTGGCTGTGCCCGCCATGGCGGCGCAAAACAGCCCGACATCTAGCTTCAAGCTCAATAATGTCGAACGGTTTTATGATATAATCATCCGCCCCAATATCTAACAGATCTACTCTATCAGAAACTTCAGACCGTGCAGTCATAATAATAACTGGGACCGTAATGTTTTTACGCCTTAAATCGATCAGGAAGGATTGTCCGTTGCCATCGGGTAGCATAATGTCGAGCAAGATGATATCATAATGTGTAAGGGTTATTAATTCGAGAGCGCTTTCTATCGTCGGTGCAATATCTGAATTATGACCTGTCAAAGTAAAATGATCTGACAGAGATTTTGCTAACTTTTGTGTATCTTCAACAATTAAAATTTTCAAAATTATTATTTCTCGTGTCAGGTTTATGTCAGGTTACAGATATAAACTATTGATTCTACCCGTTTTGTCAAAGGCTGATGGGATTTAATTTATTTGGAGGAAGATCTAATGAAAATATTTTCAAAAATAGGCTATGCTACTATTTTTAGTTTAGGCATGGTTGGCCAATCAATGGCTGCAGAGTGTATTGCTCCTGCGAACCCTGGAGGGGGTTGGGACTTTACCTGCCGAAGCATAACAAAAATTATGTATGATATAGGTGCTGTGGATGCCCCGATTCAAGTCACAAATATGGCTGGCGGAGGTGGTGGGCTAGCATACACTCATGTCGTTAATGAACGAAACACTGATGATGATCTAATCATTGCGGCTTCTTCTGCAACAGCTACGCGTCTTGCTCAAAATGCGTATTCTGGGATGACTTCTGACCAGGTACGATTCTTGGGAGCAATTGGTGCGGACCCTGGAGTTATTGTTGTGGCAAAAGACTCACCGTTTCAAAATTTGAATGAATTGCTAGATGCCGTTATTGCTGACCCATCTAAACATGCTTTTGCTGGAGGCTCAGCGGCAGGTGGTTTTGATCATCTTAAAGTATTGATGGCGCTTGGAAGAAAAGGTTACACCGATATCTTTAAGGTAAAGTATATTGGTGTAGATGGTGATGCGGACGCTATCACACAAACCGTGGGTGGTTTTACCTCTGCTATGACTGGAGATATATCTGGTGTGGTTGGTTTTATTAAATCCGGAGACGTTAGAGTTCTTGCATCCTTTACAGACGAGCGTATTCCTGGATTCGAAAATATTCCAACGGCAAAAGAACAGGGTATTGATGTGGTTGCTGTAAATTGGCGTGGCCTTTATACTCCCAAGGGTGCTTCAGATGCTTCTTATGCTAAATGGACAGAAGCCCTACGTAAAGTGGGAGCCTCTCAAGAATGGAAAGATGCTATGATGGCAAATGGGCTCGCACCCTTTAATAAAGTTGGGGATGACTTTCAAAGTTATTTAGCCCAAGTTATAGCTGAAGTGAAAACACTTTCCAAGGAATTGGGAGTAATCAAATAATGTCAGACCGAATTTTCGGTCTGATAATAGCTGTTGTAGCGTTAGCATTTTTTGCTAGCGCTACGCAGTTAGAAAAACCTTTTTTTGCTGACCCAGTAGGACCAAAGTTATTTCCATATCTGATCTCTGGTGCTGCTTTTTTAGCTGCTATATCCATTATTTACTCTCCTGATGTAGAACCAGCATGGCCAAGACTCACGATGTTAACTAGATTAGGAATGGCAGTGGTTGTACTTATTCTTTATGCTTATCTGTTAAAACCTTTAGGTTTTATTTTGCCGACAATATTAGCCTCTAGTATTTTATCTTATCAAATAAAGCCGAGGGCGATAAAGTCTCTTATAACGGGAATATCTCTATCCATCATCTTATTTGTTATATTCAAATATGGATTGGGTTTAGGGTTATTTGCTTTTCCCAAATTTTTGTGGAGTTAATCTAAAATGGATTTACTATCTAATCTTGCTCTTGGTTTTTCGGTGGCACTAACACCTATCTCGCTTTCTTTGGCAGTAGTAGGTTGCATCCTTGGTACGATGATAGGGGCTTTGCCCGGGTTGGGTCCGTCAAATGGAGTAGCAATTCTAATACCTTTATCATTTTCTTTAAATCTAGATGCGACCCAAGCGCTAGTCTTAATGACTAGTGTTTATTATGGTGCAATGTATGGCGGAAGAATATCTTCTATTCTTTTGAATATTCCAGGGGATGAGCCTGCTATGATGACTACACTCGATGGTTATCCTTTAGCAAAACAGGGTAGAGCAGGTGATGCACTTGTTCTATCTGGTGTTGCATCTTTTGTAGGGGCTTTTTTGGCAACAGTTGGATTAATGATATTGGCACCCATGCTCGCACAGGTTGCTTTTATGTTTGGGCCAGCTGAATATTTTGCACTCTATATGCTCGCGTTTTGTACTTTAGGTGGAATTGGTTCAAGAAATCAGGCAAAAGCTGCAGTTGCCGTTTGTTTAGGATTGGGAATAGCCATGATCGGTGTTGATAATTCCACAGGCTTAACACGGTTTACAGGAGGAAATTTGCATTTATTTGATGGTATCGATTTCTTAGTGGCAATCGTTGGTCTGTTCGCTGTAACGGAGGTTTTTATATTTATTGAAAGCCACGGTAAAGAAACTGCAATAGGTGTTAAATTAGAGAAAATTACAATCCCGATTAAGGATATAGTTTACACACGTTGGACAATGTTAAGGTCCACCATGATCGGATTTATCGCGGGTTTACTTCCTGGTGCGGGCGCTTCATTAGGAAGTTTTCTTGCCTATATGGCTGAAAAAAGTATGGCAAAAGATAAAAATAAGTTTGGAAAGGGTGACGTTAGAGGTATAGCAGCTCCAGAAGCAGGAAATAATGCGGCGGC
>JBMYRX010000087.1:0-3243 GCA_049602715.1 Paracoccaceae bacterium
TGTGTAGATGTTAATCGTTAATCAGGCCTCTGAACCCAAAAAGTATACATGCCCGAGAAATAAAGAGGATTTAATTGCTCAAAATTATGCCATGCATCAAGAGAAAAAAGACTTTCCGAGCCTCCGCCTCCCGCTGAGACAGCTTCTTTTGTCTTTTCATCTACTGTTTCAAAACCACAAAAAACTAAATCTAGCTCGTTCAACATATCTTTAATTTCTATCAGGGTAAACGTATGTTCTTGAGCATGAAATAAAAGGTCTCTTAGTTCGCTGGTTGAGAAGAAATCTGGGTACCTTGCTAATTTTTCAAATTCTACGCCGGCAGCATCTAAAACTTTATTTCGGTAATCATATATTTTTTGATTTGTAATTGGTCTTTCTACCTCACCCATTTTTTCTTTTACTTCTGATAAACCTGCGCGAGCCAAGCTACTGTAAAGCCCTACCCTCATCAGTCCTTTGGGCTTTAAACATCTTTTCAATATTCGCCATCCCAACATCGGATCACTCATATGGTGCAATACACCCGTTGTTTCGATAACATCAAACCTGTGTTCCCAAGAGGTCAAATCAAGGATGTCACCATGCAAATAATTTATATTTTCAATGTTTAATTCTTTGGTCTGCCTCAACGCGAAACTAAGACTACTTAAACTCAAATCAATTGCAGTAATATTACTATTAGCATAACGAATAGCCGCTTCTATAGAATGTTGGCCTGTGCCACAACCGGCGACCAAAACCTCTAATTGGTTCAACGATTCTGACTCATTTGACAGTATTCGAACGCCTGCCAGATTTGTAATCTCTGATATCGTCATCGATTTTTGGAGTATTCCAATATTCACCCATCGTGGATAAGGATTGTCTTCATACTGGTCCTTTACAGCAACAGAAGTAACTTCCGTTATTAAATCTATATTCGGGATACTGCCTCGCAAAGAAAATTCATAGTCGATATGGTGAACTTGTCTTAAAAACAAGTTGCTCATATGCACGGGGACTTTCAAAACCCGGCTCCAATTGAATTTATTCAAAGGCTTATAACTTGCTATACACGCTATATGCCTCCAAGGTATAGACTTACCCTCGGAAACAGCATTAGATATAAATCGTTCTAATTGTTTTAGTTTTTGAGTTTCCTCTTTGTCCTCTCCATAAATGTATTCGTTCGTGAAACAATGCAGCGCCAAAGAACATTGTATCGTAAGATAGTTATTATTTGGCGTTTCTAAATTATCATGTAGCAAAAATGCTTTCCGGAGACGCCGCAATAAGATTTCAAAAATTATATTGGGAATTGGACACAGTTCAATGATTTTAAGAAGCAGCGGTGTTTCAAGTAGTACTGAGATGACTCTTTTTAGCTCGGAATTGAATGAAGATTGTGTTTCAATCTTGGATATCTCCATTAAATTTTGTTTTTTTTCTAGGAGTCTTATGATAGCGGTAACAATCTGACTAGGCCGGATCAAATTATTCTTTTCCAGGACTTTTATGAACCGCTTAGCTGTTGCCTCTGTATATTCTTCATAAGCAATAGAATTCACGCTTTGCCAATACTGCTGCCAAACAGTGGGATCTGTCGGATTTAGGGAAATACAGCGTTCTAAGATGGTTATACCATCTTTGTGTCTGCCGCGATCCTGCAACAAAGCTCTAAAACACGTTAAGGCAGTTTCGTCAATTGGGGAAAGCAAGAGGGCCTTTTGGAGATTTGTTAACGCTGCATCAAAAAAGCTTCGTTTTGAGTATGTTATTCCAAGTAAGGCATAGCCATGGGAGGACCATGGATATTCGTTAGAGAAAGCAGCAATCTTGTCTAATGTATCTTCTGAGTGATCTGAAGAGCATAATTCTACCACGGTCTGTAATTGCTGATAAAATAAACGAACTTTTTTATCATCATTGATTTTTTCAAATGGTGTTTTATCGATCACTATCATCCAGCCTATTTATGCTCACAATTGTCTACAAAACAGATAAACCAGAGGAATATTAAGGTATAGTTTTTTTCACATTCATCTCTCTATACAAAATAAATAACCCAGCCATTACGACTAGGACCGCTCCTATTATTTTACCAAAATTAGGTATATCCCCCCAAACTACATAACCAATACCAGCAGCATAAACTAGCGAAAGATATTTAAATGGAGCAACCGTTGCACCAGGTGCAAATAAAAGAGCCTGTATGATTAGCAGATGTGAAAAGCTCACCATGATACCAGCGGCAGCAAATAAGCCTATGTCGCTCCAGTTTGGCAAACTATAACCAAAGATTGGTAGACTTATACCTCCCGTTAATACAGCAACTAGCATCGAATAAAATAAAATTGACAGGGATGTGTCTCCCCCTTTCATTCGTCTGGTAACTATATCCCTCATTGTGGCCAAAAAGGCAGTAAATAATGGTATTAAAAAATAAATCCATACCCCTCCCTGTCCTGGTTGAATAATTAAGAGCACACCGCAGAATCCTACAAAAACTGCACACCACCGCCGCCAACCAACCCTTTCCCCCAAGAACGGTACAGATAGAGCGGTCAGCAAAATGGGACTAAGAAATATTATCGCTAAAGCTGTCGCTAATGGCAAAAAGGCAAATGATAGAACAACAAAAACCGATGTGGCTGATCCTAAAATAGCACGCAAAAGGGTACTCTTGAAACTTCTTGTTTTGAGTAATTTAATATCGCCCGCCCAAAGAACTAAAAATATTATGGGCAAAAATGTGAAAATCCCCCTATAAAATAAAATTTCACCTGCGTGATAAGATGAGGTCATCCATTTCGTAATTGCATCCTGACTTGTTAAAAGCAGAGATCCAATAATCATGCAATAAGCGCCTTTCGCGCCGTCGGATAAATTACGGAACATTTATCACGACCTTTTGCATAAATAGACTCATAACAATCAAATCGAATAGAGTGTTCACTTATCAATAAATTCCTTTTTGAAAATCCATCGAATACCTCTATCGAGCGTAATTACTGCCTACCTGCCAGCGGCAGTATTAATTAGAACTACTATCTATCAACATTGATTTAATATTCTTATTATTTTAGCGTTGAAACTTAACCAGATCTGTTCTGTAGTTGGCTAATTATTGTTTTGAAATGCCGGCCTTACCATCTCTTAAAAGAAACTTCTGCACCTTACCGGTTGCAGTCTTCGGTAGATCAGAGACAAAACTGAACCATTGTGGCGTTTTAAAATGAGCAAGATTTTCCCGGACGTGCG